>JALEJI010000030.1 GCA_022769825.1 Prevotella sp.
TCTGCTGACTTCTCACGGCAAGCTTTACTCCACTTCTTTCGTAAAAGCAACTATTTGAAGCGTCCGTGAGACCTCCTCGGATAAGGGCATTGTCTTTCCATCTTATACCCACTTCATTTTTTCGCAAGCTCAAGGAAACTCCACCGACCGTTCCGAATAGCTATAGGGCTTTGGTTCTTTTTGCAACCTTACCCACGGTCACATGCCTTATATGAAGTTTCTGTCCGTCAGGTCAGATGTTTGCCGCCGGCTTCTTTCAGATTCCAACTCACGATGGACACCCTTGCCTTTGGCTATGTAATTCCCGCTATTAGGGCTTACTCGGGACTTGCACCCGTTAGACAATGCTCATGCCGAGCATACTATGACAAGGGCCCCACATTCTCACGAATGCGAGGCCCTTGTAGATTATGCCCTTGGTCAATTGCCAAGAACCATCTTTATCATAAAAGTGTATATTATTGTAAGAGAGATTATGCGATGTTTTAGTCGAGCAACTTCTTGATATCGCTCAACGGGCGTTTCTGCTGCGAGCCATCGGGCATCGTCACCATGAAGTAGTCGAAGCGCGACTTGCCATTGTCGTAGGCCACCACTGCCACGCCTCCATCACGGAGCCGCAAGGTGAAATATCCGTTGCGCCTGCCGTTGACATACTTGCCGTGCAGCTTTTCCTTGCCGTTCTGGTAGTAGGTCGTCACCTCTCCGTTGAGCACCGTGTTCTTGTCGTTGCTCAGGTCAACGAAGCTGTAACCGCCTTCGGCGCGCAGGTTACCGTTCATGTAATAGTCTTGGAAGACATCCTCTTTCTGCAGACCGCTACCTTGCTTCTTCAAGATGCGATAGTAGGCGGCCTCTTGCGCGCTCTTCACGCTTTGGTTGTTTGCCGCGTAATAGATGGTGTCGCTCACCACTTTGGCGTTCTCGCTTATACGTGAGTGTCCAAAACTCAATACTGTCGTCAGCAACATGGCTGACATCAAGATAATCTTTTTCATAAGGCAACTCCTTTCAGTTTGTTGGTCTTTTTTGTTTTCTGTTGCAAAGATATGCATTTTTCATGTAGGTTGTTCTTTTTCTTAACGTTATTTTATAATTATTTTTCGCTCCAAAAAAACTGAAATTTATCCGTGCGGTTTTCCGTTAAAAAACATTTAGAACGGCAAGTTTACTTACACTTTGCAATATCAATATATTCGTAAATACTTAGAAACACTTGTTAAAGGTTACTATGTGTCATATATTACAAGCACGCCAGGATATTTCGATTGCTGTCCCACGTCATGTTCTCGTAGTGAAAGCGATGATATATGTAAACATTAATTATTTTTGCTCACATTGACATATATCAACTTGTTTAAGTTTCAATTTGTTACTTCTTGTTGTCTTTTCTTGGTTTTTAGCATTGTTTTTAGGCCATACAGGACACCTTTTAGGCTTCGGCATTGGTTAATAGTAATAATCTATTACATTTCGTCGTTTTCTTGATTCGCCGCATTGTATCGGCGGGCATTACGACCAAACGTGCAACGGCGGGCATCACGACCAAACGTGCAACGGCACGAACGGCACCATGCACAAACATGAAAATGTAAAATATTATTGCCAAAATTTAACACTTGACAACCGGTGCATCCAGAGCGAAAAAATGGCTTGGAGGTGCCCCTCGGTAGCACCGTTTGCGGCTTTTTGCTACAAAACTTTTGCCGTTACACTGTAATCGCATCGCGATTACACCGTAACGGCAACGCGATTACACCGTAACGGCGACGCGATTACACCGTAACGGCGACGCGATTGCACTGTAACGGCGACGCAAAATCAGCAAAAAGGTAACGCCTAAAAACCACAAAAATATACAACTCGTTAATAATCAACCGTTTACCAAAATCGCCCATAATCGCGTCATTTCCAGCCAAGCGATAGCTTGGTTGAAAAAAATCGATTCTCAGACGACCATTTGTAAACTATTTTGATATGATTGCTCGACCACGACATCGCAAAGGATAATTGCACAAAAGCCATCATGGCTGGTAGGTTATGGGCATATACATTCTCACCAGGACGTTCTTGCCATCGTGCTGGCCCGGCGTGAAGCTGGGCATGCCCTTTACCGTCTGGACGGCATGGCGGTCGACAACGGGGTCCACGGGCCGCAACACGCACACGTCGCTGACCTTGCCGTCCTTGCCGACCACGAAACTCGTGTAGACCCTCACGGGGCCCGACAAGCGCACGGCAGGCCGGCCCACGTGGCTGAGATATTGCTTCAGGGCATCGCTTCCGCCTTTCATCTCGGGATGCTTCTCCACATTACTATATATAGAGTCGCCATCCATCACGTTTTGCTGCGCCACCATTTGCGGGCTCAGCGTCTCTGCCTTTTTGGTAAACAGCCGTTTGCCCTGCCTGGAGAGCGCATAGGCGTAAGCACTGAGAGGCATGGAGGCCGTATAGGTTTGGCTCGCGTCTGGAGCGTTGGCCTTTATCAGGAAGCACAGCTGGCCTCGCGCCACCCACACGCCGTCAATCTCATAAGAGGTCATGGCGTTGAAGAAGTTGTCGTCGAGAGGCTGGAAGAGCAAGTCGTAGAAATCTTGCGGCTCATTGCGGTTCATTATGCTGGAACTGGCGAGGTTGCTGGCCTGATACAGCTTCCCGTCGGTGAGGTCGCAGACCACCACACGGTCGAAGGCCTCGGCCTTGAACGCAGACCTCTTGCCCGGCTCGACCTTCAAACTGACGTGGTAGGCAATCCAGTGGTTAGGCTCGTAGCCGACGACGCGCGCCGAAGCCGTGACATAACAGAAGCGGCGGTCGTCGGGAATCTCGCTGAACATCCGGCTCACGGGCGTGCCATAGCGTTGGCGCAAGCTCGTGGCAAGCGAGTCGAAGCCCAACGTGGGCTCGCCGGCAATGCTCTCGCTGATATAGCGTTGCAAGCGGGGCACGTGGCTGTAGCCCACCACCTCAGGCCACTCGATGTCGTAGTCGACCACGTTCAGCCCGGAATCTTTCTGCAAGAAGAGATGCTGCTTCTCATAGCGCACGCAGTATCCCACCGTGCGGTTGTCGACCGTTTGCGCCCCGGCGTGGGCGAGAGCCACGCAGAGCGCCATTGTCATAAGCCAATTCTTCATTTTCCTAAAATCCTTTCCGATGTCTTGACCGCCGTGCCTAATCAGTATCGTTGTCGAGCGAGAAGCCCATCTTGCTTCTCACCCTTGCCACCACCGCCCACGTCACCGCCATGGCGAGGAGCGTGAGCACGAAGAACCGGCGGTAGCCGAGGGCCTCCTCCATTCCACCGGCCACGAGACCCGGCAGCATGAGCGCCAGCGTCATCGTGGCCGACGCCATGGCATAGTGGGACGTGCGAAACTCGCCACGGTTATAATATATGAGGAACATCATGTAGGCCGTGATGCCGAACCCCACGCCAGCCTGCTCGGTGAACACCGCCACCGACACCACGGCAAGGCTCTCGGGCATGGTGTAGGCCAAGATGATATAGATGATCGGAGGCAGCGAATAAGCCGCCGCCATGGGATAGAGCCATCGCCTCAGCCCTTGGTGGCTCACGGCTATGCCTCCGACGATGGAGCCCAATATCATGCCTATCATTCCCACGGTGCCCTGCACGAGACCGTATTCCTGCGGCGCGAGTCCGAGGCCGCCATTGTGGGGCGCGTCTATCAGGAACAGGGGGCTCACCTTGGAGAGCAAGGCCTCGGGCAAGCGGAAAAGCACGATGAAGCACAAGGCCAGCACGATGTCGGGCTTGCGCATGAACGTGCGGAACGTGAGGGCGCAGCCGCTCAATATGGAACTGGCACTCACGATGGGACGGCTGCTGTCGTCGCGAGCGTGGGGCAAGGCGTAGGAGTGCCATAGCCACAACAAGATGAAGATGCCCGCCAAGCCGTAGAACGTGAGGCTCCACGAATAACTGATGGAGCCGCGGAAGATGACCTGCAGGTTGCCGGCCACCATCACCAGCACGCCTTGGCCTATTATCGTGGCGAGGCGGTCGCCCACCTGCCGTATGCCCATGTACCAAGCCTGCTGACGCTCGTCGAGGGCGAGCAGGTAGAAGCCGTCGGCGGCCACGCAATGGGACGCGCCAGTGAAGGCGGCCACCCAGAAGAAGAACAGCGTGGACTGCAGCCAATGGGCCGTGGGTATGGTGAAAGCCACGCCGCCAAAGGCCGCGCCAAGCAAGAGCTGCGTGACGAGGATCCACCACCGCTTGGTCTTCACAAGGTCGATGAAGGGACTCCAGACGGGCTTGAGAATCCAGGGGAGGTACATCCACGAGGTGTAGAACGTGATGGCGGCGTTGGACAGTCCCATCTGCTTATAGAAGATGAGCGACACCGCCATCACGGCCACCAAGGGCAATCCGTCGGCAAAGGCGAGCGAGGGCACCCAGGCCCAAGGCTTGTGCCATGGTCCGCCGACAGGGGCGCCGGCGTGTTGCTTGTTATCGTCAAGTGTCTCTACCATGCCTTTTCTATCTCAGCCCCAGGGTAATAATGTCTCAGTATCTCGTCGTAGGCATAGCCCTTGTCGCCCATCACGGCGGCGCCTATCTGGCATAGCCCGACGCCATGGCCCCATCCGGCGCCAATGAGCGTGAAGGTGTCGCCCTGCTTCTCCACGACGAACGCGGAACTGTAAAGGTGGCTCTCGCTCAGGGCACGGCGTATCTCCAGCTCCTTGCCCACGACGATGGTCTTCTTGGTGCCCGTAATCCGCAGCTCGCATATCCTGCCGCTCGTGCCGCGCTTCAGCGGCCGCATGTCGGTGATGGTGCCAAGGCCCGCGCCGAGCTTCTTCTCCACGAGCTTCGACAGCTCCTCCTGCGTGTAGCTGACGCGCCAACGATAGAAGTCGGTCGTCTCTTGGTCGTAGTCGTTGAGCACTTGGCTCAGTATGCGCTTGTCGGTGGTGTTGCAGAAGCTCTTAGGGCTGCTGAGTATCCATTGGCGGGCGTTCTCCTCCACGGTGAGGTCGGGGATGGTCTTCTCGGGCGTGTCGCCAATGCCCTTGAGATACGGCTTCGGCGTGTCGTCCCAGCAATATTGAAACTCCTCCATCGCGCCTCCGCAGCACTTCGAGAACCTCGCGTCGCAAATCTCGTCGCCATAGGTCAGCAGTTCGCCACGCGTGCGCCTGATGGCCTCGGCCACGTTGGGGCTCGTCTCCTTGGTGATGCCTTGATAGCGCTGGCAGTGGTCGTCGGCGCACACGTCGAAGAGGGTGTGGTCGGTGTGGTCGTACCAGCGAATGAACGCGTCGCCATGAGAGGCTTGCGTGTTGGGCGCGGTGTTGCCGTCTATCTGGCTCATCAGCCACGAGCGCGAGATGACGGCGTGGGCCATGAGCAGCGGCAGGCTCGACTGCGCGCTCATCTCGCTCGAGATGACGCTCTCGAGATAATCCTCCACGGGCAGGTCATTGATGGCCCATATCTTGCCGCCGTCGGCCAAGAGGCGGAGCGAGCCGCGGAAGGTCTGGGTCTCAAGCCGCTGCCAATGGAAGTTGACACCAATGACGACATCCATCAGCGAGAAGCTGTCGTCGGGAGACTGCGGTTTGAAGCAGAGCCGCGTATGGGCCTTGCCGTCGTACTGGATGAGTCCGTTGTGAATGGTGGCGGTGCGGGAGGAACCGTCTTCGCCATAACCGTTGAGCGTGAACGTTATGCTCTCGGCGCCTACTATGCCGACGCTCACCAATGGCGTGCCTTCATATTTTTTTATCATGGTCGCAGGGATTTCTTATTTATGCAAAGGTAGAGTTTTTATATCAGTTATCGTCACAAAATTTCAATAAACTTTCGTAACTTTGCAGGTATATGGAAAAGAAAACATTATTAGGTCTCACCCTTGACGAGCTGAAGGACGTGGCAAGGCAACTTGGCATGCCCGCCTTCACGGGATCGCAGATTGCCAAATGGATCTACGAGCGCCGCGTCAAGAGCATCGACGAGATGACCAACATCTCCAAAGGCAACCGCGCCAAGTTGGCGGAGAGCTACGAGATAGGCTGCATGGCCCCGATAGAATCGCGACACTCGAAAGACGGCACCGTGAAATACCTGTTCCCCGTGAGGACCACCGACGGCGACACGTCGCGCAAGCGCTTCGTGGAGACGGTCTACATACCCGAGGAGGGCGGCCACGCCACGCTGTGCGTGTCGTGCGAGGTGGGCTGCAAGATGAACTGCCTGTTCTGCCAGACGGGCAAGCAGGGATTCCACGGCTATCTCACCGTGGCCGACATCCTGAACCAGGCTTACAGCATACCAGAGGCCGACAGCCTGACCAACATCGTATACATGGGGCAAGGCGAGCCGATGGACAACCTCGACAACGTGTTGCGCTCCACGCAAATACTCACCGCGCCCTACGGCTGGGCCTGGAGCCCGAAACGCATCACCGTGAGCTCGGTGGGACTGAAAGACAAGCTGCAAAGGTTTCTCAACGAAAGCGACTGCCAGGTGGCGATAAGCCTCCACTCGCCCATACACGAGCAGCGAGAGAAGTTGATGCCGGCAGAGAAGGGCATGGCCATAAAAGACGTGGTCGACCTATTGCGCGACTACGACTTCTCGCACCAGCGTCGCCTCACGTTCGAGTATATCGTGTTTGGCGGCCTCAACGACAGCCAAACCCACGCCCGCGAGATTTGCCGGTTGCTGAAGGGGCTCGACTGCCATGTCAACCTGATACGCTTCCATCAGATTCCCAACGTGCCTCTGCACGGCGCGAGCCCGGAGCGCATGGAGACTTTCCGCGACTATCTCACCGCCCACGGCTTCTATTGCACCATCAGGGCGAGCCGTGGCCAGGACATAGAGGCGGCGTGCGGCTTGCTGAGCACGAAACGCCAACAGGCTGAATAAACGCTTGGAGGGCTACATCATGAGCAAAGCCTTTCTCTTCGCAGTATCCTTCATGGCGTTGTTTTGCTCGTGCGACGAGCGGCGCGGCTTGCTTCCGCCATCGGGCGGCAAGCTCTACGAGGCGCTGCTCATGGGCGACAGCGCCGACATCGTGAAAAGCGCGTTGCAGGCCGACATGCCCGGATTGCCACAGGGCGAGCCGCAGTTCGACGTATCGTCGATAGACTCCGCCGACTTTGGCTCCACGCTGAGGACGACGCGCGAGATTGTCATGGTGAGGACATCGCCGAAGCTATATGCCACCGTCAGGATAAGATACGACCGCGACGTGTGGGCGGAACCGCAGACGGTGGTCACCGTCACGGCGCCAAGCATGAGGATGATAAGCGACAGCATAGGCAGGGTAGCGCCCACGCTGCTGCGACTGCTCAACACCGCGGAGATGAGAAAGTCGCTCGCCATGCTCCGCGACCATCGCAACGCCAAGGCCGAGCGACTCGTGGACAGCATGTTCCACGTGAGGATGTGGGTTCCGCTCGACATGGTGTCGAGCCGAAAGGACCGCGACTTCGTGTGGCTGAGCAACAATTCGCCAAGCGTGATGAGCAATATCGTGGTCTACAAGGCCCCGCGCCACGGCGACCCCGTGGCACAGCGCGACAGCGCGTTGGCGAGAAACATCAAGGGCGAGACCGACAGGATGCACATGGCCACCGTGGCAAGGACCGTGGCCGCAAACCCCGACGGCACGGTGATGCGCGGCTTGTGGGAGATGACCGGCGACAACATGGGCGGGCCTTTCATCTGCCGACGCGTGCGGACGACGGAGAAAGACGACAATCACGACATCGTGGTGGAGGGCTTCGTCTTCGCCCCAGGCAAGGGCAAACGCGACGCCATGAGACAGATGGAGGCCGTGCTGCGCTCGATAAGCGCGACGCTGCCCAACAGGTCTCCGCGAGGCAAGGCATCGCGTGGCGAGACTTCGAAAACGCGGAAAGCAAACAGACACAACTGAGAAAAAACAATAAACACTATAAAGAAATATGGACAAGAGAAAAATACGCGTGGCACTGACCAACGGTGACACAAACGGCATTGGATATGAGCTTATCTTCAAGGCGTTCAAGACACCGGCCATGTTCGACCTGTGCACGCCAATAATCTATGGCTCGCCCAAGGTGGCGTCTTACCATTGCGACGCCCTCGGCCTCGACGGCAACACGTTCAGCATCATCTCCGACGCCTCGGAAGCCAAGGATGGCAGGCTCAACCTGCTCACAGCCTACGACGACGAGGTGAAGGTGGACCTCGGTATGCCATCGCAAGACGCGAGCCGCGCCGCCATAAAAAGCATAGACCGCGCCATAACCGACTTCAAGGACGGTCTCTTCGACGTGCTCGTGATGGCACCCGTGGAAAAAGACAACATGCACGTCGACGGCTACGACTTCCCTTGCAACGAGCGCTTCATCGAGATTTGCCTCGCGAGCGAGAAGAAGGGGCTCGACGTGCTCATGGGCGAGAACATGAGGCTGGCGTCGCTGACCGGCGACATTGCCTTGCGCGACGTGCCCACGGCCATCAGCGAGGAGGGAATAATCAACACCGTGGCACAACTCTACGCCACGTTGCGCCGCGACTTCTCGATAGAGAACCCACGCATAGCGGTGCTGGCACTCAACCCCAACGACACCGACGCGCACCCCGGGAAAGAGGAACAGGAGATGGTGATACCTGCCATACAGAAGTTGTCTGACGCCGGCGTTTGCGTCTTCGGCCCATACCAAAGCGAGAAGTTCTTTGGCGACGGCGGCTTCATGGCCTTCGACGCCGTGGTGTCGATGTATTGGGACCAGGGGCTCGCGCCGATGAAGGCCCTGTGTCCTGACGGCAACGTGCACTATCTTGCCGGACTGCCTATCGTCAGCACGTCGCCCGACTTGTCGCCATGTTACAACATCGCCGGAATGGGCAAGGCCGACGCCACGGCAATGAGAAACGCCATTTATCTCGCCATCGACGCGTTCAGGGCGCGCCACGACTTCGACGAGCCTTACGCCAACCCGCTTCAGAAGATTTACAAGGAGCGCAAGGACGACAGCGAGAAGGCGCGTTTCGCCATACCGAAGAAGCATTCTTTCCACAAGGATGGCGAGAAGGGTGGGAACGCGGGGGCCAACGGCGCCAATGCCTAACGGCGGAAACGCCGGGACCGACGCCTGACGGTGGTTGCGATGGCTCTAACGGTGCTAATTCAGGGTCGGTTTTATGCCGGCCCTAAAAAATGTCCCAACCATTGATAATCATCGGTCAAACAATATTTGTAGGAACGGCACAAGACCGTCACCCGCAAGGCTGGATGAAAGTCGCTCTGTTATTATAAGGCAATATGAAAAAGAAATACCAAAACGCCTTTTTCGTTTTCGGTGTCGCCGTGCTCGCCGTGATGGTCACGCAGCTCGACTTTGCACAGGTGTGGCAAGGGCTGAAGCATGCCGGCTATTGGTTTGTTGCCGTCATGCTGCTGTGGGCCGTTCTCTATGTGCTCAACACCGCGTCTTGGTATCTCATCATCAAGGGCGTATGCCAGCGTCCGGATAACGCCACTAACCTTGCCAAAGAAAGCACACCTGGCCTTCAGAAAGGCAAAGCCAACGGCCTTAAAAAGACAAACGCCAAGCGACAAGTGCCTTTTGCTTGGCTTTACAAGATAACGGTGTCGGGATTCGCCCTCAACTACGCCACGCCTGGCGGACTGATGGGTGGTGAGCCCTACCGCATAATGGCGCTAACGCCGAAGATAGGCGTGGAGCGCGCCTCGTCGTCGGTCATTCTCTATGTCATGACCCATATCTTCAGTCATTTCTGGTTTTGGCTGCTTTCCCTCGTCCTGCTTTTCGCCATCCATCACGTGGGCATGGCCCTTTGGCCTCTCGCCGCCGCCACGGGAACGTTTTGCGTGCTCGGCATCATGTTTTTCGTGTCGGGCTACCGCAAGGGAATGGCCAACCGGCTGATGGCTTTCTTGCGCTTCGTGCCAATCGTGAGGCGTTGGGCACGGCCTTTCGTGGAGAAGCACAGACAACAACTCGACACCATTGACAGCCAGATCGCCGCGCTTCACCGACAAAACAAGGTATTCTTCGTGGCATCGGTACTGCTTGAGCTTGCCTGCCGCGTGGCATCGGCACTGGAAATCTATTTCGTGCTCTTGGTGCTCATGCCGTCGCCAAGCTATCTCGATTGCGTCCTCATCCTCGCCTTCACGTCGCTTTTCGCCAACCTGCTGTTTTTCATACCGTTGCAACTTGGTGGTCGCGAGGGCGGATTCCTCATGTCGTCGGCTTCGCTCGGCCTGCCAGCGTCGGCGGGCATCTTCGTGGCGCTCATCGTCAGGCTCAGGGAACTGGCGTGGGTCGGCATCGGTCTGCTGCTCATCAAAATGGAAAAGAAGCAGGAACGATAACGACCCCAGCACCACGTTTTCGCATAAAAACAAAGGAAATATGCGATAATAGGAAGCATGCTGAAGAAATTTGCCACTTTTCGTAAAAAAAAGCCGGAATCGTTTGGCAGTTCCGATTTTTCGCGCTACCTTTGCACTCGCTTAAAGAAATATGGCTCCGTAGCTCAACTGAATAGAGCATCTGACTACGGATCAGAAGGTTCCGGGTTTGAATCCCAGCGGAGTCACTAATTTTCAAAGCAATTAAATCTTAATGGTTTGGCTCCGTAGCTCAACTGAATAGAGCATCTGACTACGGATCAGAAGGTTCCGGGTTTGAATCCCAGCGGAGTCACAACAAGATGCAAAAGAGAGGGTTTTACATTCAGTAAAGCCCTCTTTTTTTATACAATCAAATCTCAACACTCTTGACCAAAGGGGCAACATGATGTTATAATCAAAAAAAAACGAAGACAATATGAGGAAAATCTTACTACTGCTCATGCTGACAATTTCGCTGAGCTTGTCGGCCACATCAAAAGACACGCTCAACGCGGTAACCATGGTATCATACGAGCAAGGAGTGGATGACCTTGAAGGAACATTGGCATTGAGGAATAATACCAATAAGGACATCCACAATGTCACCTTTCGCATCACATATCTTGACATGAAAGGGAACCCTCTCGATTATGAGGATTATTCCTCTGAAGTTGAGATTGCACCGGGAATGACAAAAAAGGTGAACATTACCGCTTATGAATCCACCAGAGAATATTCATATTATCTCTCAGAGAACGTGCCTGACTACGCCCACAAGTTCAAAATCAAGTTCGAACTCACAGGATACAATACCCCTGAGGTCACCGATGGAGATGCATATTATTATAAGGCAGGATGGATAATCGCCTTGTCAGTATTTGGTTTCTTATTTGTCATCGGCTTATATATAGGACTGTATGCCTTGGTAGCCGTAATGGCCAAAAGAAGGCACCGAAACGCGGCGATATGGCTCTTCCTGAGCCTGTTTGGGACACCATTGATAGCAATCATCGTCTTACTGTGCATTGGTGACGCAGACAATTCTTTCGAAAACGAAATGTAATTGTTTTTGTGGGTCGGATGTCGTGAGCCGACGCACCGAAAGAAGTGGGCCACAGATTGTTGGCCGGCACAAGACCGGCCCCTGCAAAGCGCTGGTTAGTCGTGGCCGCAGCAGCATTCGTGCTCGCCCTCGCCGTCGTGGCCGCAGCAGCATTCGTGCTCGCCCTCACCGTCGTGGTGGCAGTGGCATTCGTGCTCACTATCACCGTCGTGGTGGCAGTGGCATTCGTGCTCACTATCACCGTCGTGGTGGCAGTGGCATTCGTGCTCGCCCTCACCGTCGTGGTGGCAGTGGCCACCGCAGCAATGATGAGAATGGTGAGCCTGCTTCAGCTTCTCTATTTCTTCCTCCGTGGCCTCACGGTTCACGAGAATCTTGCCGCTGAACGTGATGTCCATGCCGGCCAAGGGATGGTTGAGGTCAACCCTCACGCTTTCATCGCCCACGCTCACCACGCGACCTACGAAACGGTTGCCATTCTCGTCGAGCAGCGGTATGATGGCGTCTTCGTGCACGTTGGCGGAGTCGAACACGCCGTCTTTCATGAAATGATCCTTGGCAATGTCGAAGACCATGTTGTCGCGCCTGTCGCCATAGGCATGGTCCTTGCCGATGGTGAACTCGAAGTTTTCGCCGTCGCCATACTTCGCGATGTTTTCCTCGAAAGCGTCGAGAGCCATGCCAAGGCCCGTGTAGAACTTCAACGGGTTGCCCTGCGTGGTTTTCTCAACCAGTTGCAGACCGTCGCCGTTGTTTACGAAAAGCTTGTAGTTTGCTTCTATGTACCTGTACATAAGTTGTTGTGTTCTTGTGAATGAAAAAGTGGATTAGGCTTGCAAAATTACACAAAAAACACGAGAAACCTCGCCCCAATCCCGAATAAGCTTCAAGATTGGGGCGATGTCTTCAAAATGTTTTCAAAATGTCTCGACTGCCATTCCCTGCCGCCACTCAGCGCGCAGAAGGCATTTTCCTTGTAAGCCGTCGCGCCACCGTCAGCGTCGGGGAAGAGAGGGTTGGCCATGCTCTTGAGCATGCTGACGGGGATGTCGAAGCTGTACCACTTGCCGTCGCGCGGGAAGTCGCCTATCTTGGGATACGAGTTGTTGCCGTCGGGGAACGCGCCGTTGCCCAACGCGAACTTGGCTCCGCCAACCCAAATGGCGTAGGTGTTATGCGCCGCCACGTCGTCGTTTTTCATGGCGAAATGCAGGTAATAGCTATCGTCGAGCATGGAATAGTCCAGTCCCGCGGGCGACTCGTAGCCGAGCCCCGACCAACCTGCCGACCCCACCGACAAGTCGATGTAGGCCTCTGCGTTGCCAAACGAGTTGTTGCCTGTTGAGGTGTTTGCCGAGAACGCGCCCTGCAAAGCGTGATTGCGGGCCGGCAGATATTTTCACGATATTTTATTTCTGTTTCGTTTTTCTTTTATACCTTTGCAGCCGGAAAGCAAAAGTTGCTTTCTAAGGGGTGCTGCGGTTGTTGCCGCGGCTGAGATCATACCCATGAACCTGATCCGGGTAATGCCGGCGTAGGTAGAGGATAATCCCTTATGTTATTTTATTATTAAAACAAAAGGTATCAATGAAAAGATCTGTTTTCATGATGAGCCTGTCGTTTTCGGCTATCGCAGCGACTGCGGCCAGTCCGGAAAAAATCGACACGCTCAGCACGTACACGCTGCAAGGTGTGCAGGTGACGTCGACAAGAGCCACGAAGACCACTCCAATGGCATTCGCGACACTCAAGAAATCGCAAATCAACAATCTCAACTACGGTCTGGATATTCCATATATCCTCTCGCTGACACCATCGGTGACCACCACCTCCGACGCGGGCAACGGCATCGGATACACGACGATTCGCGTGCGTGGCATTGACCCGTCGCGCGTGAACATCACCGCCAACGGCGTGCCCATGAACGACGCCGAGAGCTCGCAGGTCTTCTTTGTCAACATGAGCGACTTCGCCTCATCATTGCAGAGCATACAGCTGCAGCGCGGCGCCGGAACGTCGACAAATGGAGCCGGTGCCTTCGGTGCCACGCTCAACATGCAGACTGAGAACATAGGCGTGAAGCCGTATGTCGGCCTCGACCTCAGCGGCGGCAGCTATTACAGCCACAAGGAGACCCTGCGCTTCGGCACGGGACTGCTCAGCAACCACTGGGGACTGCAGGGACGACTGTCGAACATAGGCAGCAAGGGTTACCTCGACCGCGCGTCGACAAAGCTCAACTCCTACTTGCTGCAAGGCGGCTACTTCTCTGACAACACCATGGTGAAACTGGTGACATGGAACGGAACGGAGCGGACCTACCACGCGTGGAACTACGCGTCGAAATATGAGCAGAGCCTATACGGACGACGCTACAACTCGTGTGGCGAATACTACGACGACAAGGGCGACGTGCACTACTACCAGGACCAGACCGACAACTATCACCAGATGAACTACCAGGCCATCTGGAGCCAGCTCTACGGACAAAACTGGTCGTCGAACGTCACGCTGCACTATTCCTACGGCTACGGATATTACAACGAGTACAAGGCCAACAAGGACTACCGCGAGTACGGACTCTCCGACACGAAGCTGAAAAGCGACCTGACGCGAAAGAAGATAATGGAGAACGACCTCTACGGCATCGTGGCCAGCATCAACTACGACAACAAGGCCAACTACAAGGCTACGCTCGGCGGCGGATGGAACAAATACGTCGGCGACCACTGGGGCGAGGTGCTGTGGACGAAGGACAAGGCCAACGGCTTCTATCCCGGATATGAGTATTACCGCAACAGGGCGTGGAAGTCTGACTTCAACGTCTACGCCAAGGAGTCGTGGACGTTCCTCCCGGGCCTGAACGCGTACATAGACCTGCAATACCGCCACGTGGGCTACCGCATGCAGGACCCACGCGACTATTACATCGACGAGGATCGCACGAAGGGCTATTGGGCACACGACGACTTCGACTTCTTCAACCCGAAGTTCGGAATCAACTACCAGATTGACAAGCACAACCGCCTCTACGCGAGCTACGCCATAAGCCACAAGGAGCCGACGCGCAACGACTACCAGGACAACGAGGTGCAACACCTCAAGGCAGAGAAGCTGCAGGACGTGGAGTTCGGCTACCGCTACGAGAGCCCGAAGTTCACGGCAGGAGCCAACTTCTATTACATGTACTACAACCACCAGTATGTGCTCACGGGCGAGCTCAACGACATAGGAGAGATGAAGGCCAGCAACGAGAACAGCGGCCGCTCTTATCGTGAGGGCGTGGAACTGGAAGGCGCGTGGAAACCCGTCAGCTGGTTCCGCTGGGATCTCAACGCCACGCTCTCGCGCAACATCTGCAAGGACTGGACCGTGACCCTCGACGACGACTCAAGCTATAACCTTGGCGACACGCACACCGCCTTCTCGCCCGACGTGGTTTTCAACAACGTGTTCACGTTCAACTACAAGGGATTCATGGCAAGCGTGCAGAGCCAGTACATAGGCAGGCAATACCTGACCAACACCGACTTCAAGGTTTACAACAACTACACGGCCGACGACAAGTTTGACCAGGCTGTGGACATGACGCTGAAGGCGCATTTCACCACCAACCTCAACCTTGCCTACAACTTCAAGCTCCCGAAACTGGGCCTAAAAGACGTCACCGTCGGCGTGACGCTCTACAACATCTTCGACAGCAAGTTTGACAACAACGGCTGGGCGGCGCCAAGCTTCCGCAAGACAGCCAATGGCGTGGAGGCTTACTGCTCCGACGACCTCTACGAGGCTGGCTTCGCGCCCTCGGCTCCATTCAACTGGATGGCGCACCTGAGCTTGAACTTCTAATAGCGGATATATATATATACATCGTCCGTCGCAGGACGGTAAACAATGGTGACGGCGGGCTGTCGCGGGGGAGAAAAAAAGACACCTGTGACAGCCCGCAACCACTTGAGACACGTGCTCCAAAAAACCTCGGCAAACATTTTATCGTCAGACCCACGAGAAACATGTAGACCTCATAGCAAACAACATTCATGAAGGATATGATAAACCATGAACCTTTCTGGCCCGACCATCCCACGGTCATCCTCGCCAACGGCTCATACCCGACCAACGACATTCCATTGGAAATCCTGAACGGGCACGGCTATCTGTGCTGTTGCGACCGCGCCGGGCTCACCGCCATTGAGCACGGCCTGAAACCCGACGCCATAGTGGGCGACGGCGACTCGATGCCGCTGTCCGGGCAACAGGCATTTTCCGGCATTTTCCACAGGGTGGACGAGCAGGAATACAACGACTTGACCAAGGCCACGCGGTTCGTGCTGGCCCAAGGGCGCAAGCAGATTGTCTACCTCGGAGCCACGGGGCTAAGGGAAGACCACACCATTGCCAACATCGCGCTCATGGCGACCTACCGCAGCAAACTGGGCGTGGAGCCGATAATGGCCACCGACTACGGATGGTTCTCCGCCCATGAGGGCAACCACGTGTTCAAGGCGTTTCCGGGCCAACAGGTCAGCATCTTCAGCTTCGGCTGCCACAAGCTCAGCTCGAAGGGGCTGAAATGGGACGCTTACCCTTACGACACCCTTTGGCAAGGCGCGCTCAACGAAGCCGTGGCGCCGACGTTTGAGATCGACGCTGACGGACTATACATCATTTATCAAACATACGAGGCAAAATGACACAATATCTTATAGACCACTGGCTCGACATAACCACGACCGTCCTGGGCTTCATCTACATCGTTCTCGAATATCGCGCCAGCATATTGCTGTGGATCGTGGGCATAGTGATGCCGGCCCTCGACGTGGCCTTATATTACACTCACGGACTCTATGGCGACGCCGGCATGGCGGTCTACTACACCCTCGCGGCCGTGTATGGCTGGGCCGTGTGGAAATTCGCCAAGAAAAGCAAGCAGAAGGAAGGCGAGGCGATGCCCGTGACCTTCATGCCCAAGCGGCTCTACACGCCAATGACCCTGTTTTTTGTAGTGGCATGGGGGGGCACGTGGTTCGTGCTGAGCCACTACACAGGCAGCACCGTGCCGGTGCTCGACGGTTTCACGAACGCCCTGAGCTTTGTCGGCCTGTTGACCTTGGCCAGGAAATATGCCGAGCAATGGCTCTTCTGGATTGTGGTGGACGCCGTGAGCTGCTACCTGTATATCGTCAAGGGCCTGCCTTTCAAGGCTTTGCTCTATGGCGCGTATGTGGTGATAGCCGTGGCTGGATACCGCAAATGGGTGAAGATGGCTCGGCAAGCAAGACGGGCTTGACACGCATCTGCACGCGGGCATTGCATTATTAGCCCCAGGCTTACTTGCCCTTTGAAAGAAAAGCCTTACCTTTGCAGCCGCTTATGAAAACAACAACGTTCAACAAACGCGACGCGATCGTTTTCAAGCACTTCAACCGCAAGGGCTACAGCCTCTTTGCCGCATTGGGCAAGGTGGTAGTGATAGGCGTTCTTGCCGTGCCCACCCTTACCTACGCCAAGGCTGACGGCATTGCCACGACGCCGGCAGAGGAGAGTGCGGACTCGCTCTCTTTCGGGGAGCAACGGCTCGACGAAGTGCAAGTGACTGGATCGCGAGCTCCGCTGACAGCAAGGCAGTCGGCGAAAATCGTTGAGGTCATCTCGCGCGACGACATTCATCGCGCGGAAGCCCAGACCATCAACGACGTATTGAAATTAGCCACGGGCGTGGATGTCCGTCAGCGCGGTGGCTTTGGTGTACAGACGGACATCTCCATCAATGGCGGCACGTTCGACCAAATCACCATCCTGCTGAATGGCATGCCGTTGGGATCGCCACAGACGGGGCACAACGCCGCCGACTTCCCCGTGTCGCTCGACGACATCGACCACATCGAAGTGCTGGAAGGCGCCGCGGCACGCGTATTCGGCTCCGCGGCTTTTTCCGGGGCAATAAACATCGTGACCACGCCGCGGCCGTCATCGCAAGGCACGAGGGGATGGGAAGGCAAGGCGACCCTTGAAGGCGGGTCGTTCGGCTCTTTCGGAGGTGACGCGAGGGTGGCTGCCCGCTTGCTGAGACCTGGAAGCGGAGCGCAGGCAAATTCTCAACTTTTCTCCTCTCTTTCTGCTGGATACAACCAGAGCGATGGCGGAACGGTCAACTCTGGCTTCCGTAACCGTCATGGGTTCTACCAGGGACAGTTGTCGTCCGCGATTGCCGATGTCAACTGGCAGGCGGGAATCTCGTCAAAGGATTATGGGGCCAACACGTTCTATTCGGCCCGATTCCCCAACCAGTATGAGTGGACGCGCAGATACATGGGCTCCGTCAGCGTGGCCCTGCACCCATTGGCCAACGGTGGCGGACTCGTGAGGTCGCTGGACATAGAACCGACCATTTACGCGCATCGCGACATTGACCACTACCAACTGACGAAAGGCGCGACAGGTGCCTCGAACGGTGAGAACTATCATCGCATGGACGTGTATGGTGGCTCGCTGAGCGCGGTGGCAAGTTGGGCGGCTGGCAAGACGGCGATAGGCGCCGATATACGCAAGGAGCATATCCTGTCTACAGCATACGGTGAGCTTCTGGACGAGGCTGAATGGAAGGCCATAGGCAATGCGTCGAGGTCGTATGACCACATGGGGAACCGCACCAACACGAGCCTCTTTCTTGAACACGACGTCATATTAGGCGGACTCACCGTGTCGGCTGGACTGATGGCAAACCGCAACACGGGTCTCGACGACAAGTTTCGCCTGTATCCGGGCGTGGACATAAGCTTCAGGCCCGACGACCATTGGAAAGTCTACGCCAGTTGGAACAAGGCCATGCGGTTGCCCACTTTCACCGACTTATATACCAACAGCTCCGCTCAGAAAGGCGACATCGCGCTGAGGCCGGAACGCAACAACACGTTCAAGGGTGGCGTGCGCTATCGCGCGGTTGGCTTTGAGGCCTTGGCAAGCGTGTTCTACAGTCAAGGACGCGACATGATTGACTGGGTGTATGAAACCGCGGAGGCGAAAAGGTATCAAGCCATGAACATTGGCAAGCTCGACAACTTGGGCCTGAACATCGAGGCGAAATGCAACATGTCACGGCTGTTGTGCCCGGACTTGGCGGTTGAGGGAAAGGAGCCTTGGCTGATGACCGTGGGCTATGCCTACATCAACCAGACTCACAAGACCGACAAGGAGATATACAAGTCGCTCTACGCCTTGGAATATCTCAGACATAAGTTCGTGGCCACAATCTCCCACCCTATAGTGAAACATCTGTCGGCATCGTGGTCACTACGTTGGCAACAACGCATGAACGGCTACCATCCCTACGCGAAACTCGACGGAAAGGTGCAATATGAAATGCGACATTGCACGGTTTTCGTGAAGGCGGACAACATGACGTGCCACGGATATTACGACCTGGGCACGGTGAAACAACCTGGCTTGTGGATAATGGCAGGAACGAAGGTAAACCTGTTCTGAATAATCAAGAAAAATGTTTCTGGCAAATGATGAAGCGCGTGAATTAAAAAAACGGCAACGCGCTTAGATACAGAAACATAAAAAAGAATAGCCCAGTAAGCTAATGAACGTTTCATTAAACTTACTGGGCTAATTATTTTATTGATTGCGTGCAATCAAACTGTCTGATTACATTGCCTGTACCTGCTTTGCAATCTCGTTGGTTGGGTCAACGCCAAGCATCTTGCCAGCCCACTCCTTTGCGGCGGCCTTGTTCTTCTTCACGTTGAACTCGTAAACTATCATATACTGCAAAGCGGTCTTCAACATTGCCGTTTGGTTGTCTGTGCGATCAGCCTTCTGCTCCAAAGAAGCGACAAGGGCCTCATAGAAAGGCTTGGCGAGACCGAGCTTGCTGTCAGGGTCGACGGCTGAGTTGATGCTGCCACGCACGTAGTTGATATAGTTTGCCTGATCGGGATACTTCTCGCCTATCTTGGCGTAAGTGTCGTCAGCCTTCTTGTAAGCTGCCTTTGCACCGGCAGCGTCACCAGCCTGCTGACGCTTTGTGGCAATCTCAAGATACTGACTTCCAAGGCCATTGTAGTCGGAGAATGAAGGATTCTCCTTGGCGTCTATAGACTTCTCCACGAACTCGAGTGCCTTGTCAAAGTCGCCCTTCTCGTTGTACACGTCAGAGAGGCTCTTGAAAAGGATTGGCTTGGAAACGATGGCGTTGGCATCAGCGTCAAGTGCCGCAAGCGACTTGTTGTAAGCGTCAACGGCTTCGTCCAAACGCTTAGCCTGCTTCAGGGCCGTGCCATAATAAGCATAGTCGTCGGCGGTAATCTTCGCGCTGTCGCTCTTGTTGAACAAGCGATCAGCGTAATCAAGCGCCTGGTCGGTATAGTTCTTATCAGTTGAGTTCCAGAACACGAGGCGGTTCAGAGTGCTCCACTTGGCGTCCTTTGTTAAGCCAGCCTTAGCCACTTCAATGCTCTTGTCCTTATTTCCGAGCATCCATTCGATAGTGGCGTAGTCCTTGATGTCCTCATCGTCCATATTGGTAACGTCGGCAACCTTGCCATAGTATTCAGCAGCCCTATTGAGGTTTGGATTCTTCGTGTGGTAATATATGCGAGCGGCAAGGGCATCGACAGGATAGTCGGGCACCTGCTTGCGCAAATCCTCAAGTGTAGCAACGGCGTCCTCGGGATTTCTGCCACGGAGAATCATGGCATACTTATAGTAACCCTCTGGGTTCTTGGGAGCGAAATAGATGGCCTGCTGATAGTTCTGCGAAGCGCCACCGGCATCGTCGTTGGATACGCAAATGTCGCCCTTCAAAAGGAATGCGCCGGCATACTTTGAGTTCTTTTGCAAGGCGTAATCAGCGAACTGGTTTGCCTTGGCGTAATCCTTATTATTATAGAATGTTCGACCAATAGCCAAAAGAGCCTCAGGATTCTTCTTGTTTGCCTTGTAGAGATCCTTCACTTGCTTTTCAAAGTCAGCGCCTTTAGCCTTAATCAGCTGGGTTGTCTGTTCGACAATTGCCTTGGTGTCTGTCTGAGCCATGGAAGTGGAAACAGAACCAAACATCAAAGCTCCAGCCAAGAGAATTTGATATGTTTTCATAGTATTACTGATTTTATTATTTTACTTACTGTATAAACGTAAAAACGCGGGAAATGTTACGAAAACGTATTTTCTTTATCATTTATTGAACAGCGTTAACATCCCTGACGTTTATATTACCCAAAACGGGCAGCAATCCCGTCTTCATCACTATGCGCTGACCTTTAGGACCCTGTATGAAATGGGCAAATCCCCAAGGAAGTCCTTGGCGAGGATCGTTGAGAAGGGCGTAGATTGTGCGGATGAAAGGATATTCACCATTGTATATGTAATACTGGTATGGCTTGCGACTGCTCTGGGGGGTGGCGGGATGAATCTTGCTCAAGCTCATGACGCGAATGTTCCTCTTAAAGGTTAGATTGGTGGTATCGCGCTTGTCGTTGAGCCAGTTGTTACCAATTATGCCGATGGCATCCGGGTTCTGTTCCACATATTTAATCACCTCGGCGGTCTTTTTCACAGCGGCAACATTCTTGTTGATGATGGGCTTGCCACCGAGGACGGAATCTTCAATGAAATGAACGGTGCTCGACTTAGGATTGTCGAAAACTACCGTGATAGTGCCCTTGTTGTTTCGCTTGTCAAGCTGACTCCATTTTGTCACCTTGCCGTTCATGATGTCTTGCACATCCTTGACGGAGAGCAACGTGTCGACGTTGTTCTTATTCACAATAAAGGCCAAAGCGTCATAAGCTATACTGAAAGAAGTAGGAAGATACTGTTGCGCCTTCAAACTGTTTCTCTCCGCTGGCTTATAGTCCCTCGCCGTGAAAACCAACCATGCCTTTCCATGAAGAAGCATGTTTATACCATCAGACTCGTTGGTATAAATAGGTGTTACCTTAGCGCTGGGATAATCATGTTGAAAAACTTCTCTTTCCTCCTCAATAATAGGACTAAAACTCTCGTCAGAGACGAAAGAGATTGTCCCTGACGAGTAAGTGTCTGTTCTCCCGTCCTTTCCCTTCTTGCTGCTGTTGCCGCAAGAAGAGAAAAGGAAAGAGGTAATTGTTAATCCTACACAAATGTAAGATATAAGTCTCATGTTCAAATAAAGTTTACTGCAATCTGAATGCCACTGGCACGTTGTACTTCACACGCACGGCCTGACCGTTCTGCTTACCGGGAATCCACCTAGGCATGTTTCTTACCACACGCTGTGCCTCACGGTCAAGTGATGGGTCAACCGAACGAGCTACCTGCACGTCAGTGATGCTACCGTCACGCTCTACGACGAACGAGACGACAACACGTCCTTGTACACCGTTCTCCTGTGCTACGACAGGATACTTAATGTTCGAAGAAAGATACTGCATCAAAGCAGATGGACCGCCGGGGAATGAAGGCATCTGTTCAACGACGTCAAACACCTTATTCTCAACCTCGGGCTTTGGCTCAGCCTTTACAGGCTCAGTCTCGACACGCTGTGTAACTTTCAAGATTTCACCTTGATCAGAGTTACCCTTTACATCGAGAGCACCGATGGCAGTGTTGGTCTGCATGATTTGGTCTTGGGTCTTCATCTCCTCCTCAGGCTTCACGTCAGCGTCCTTCTTGATGACAGGAGCCGTGAACTTGATAGAAGACTTGACTTCCTTGACAACTTCCTTCTTTTCCTCGACTTGCACCTTACGCTCCACCTTAGCCTCTTTCTTCTTAGGCTGGTTGAGAGCGGAAATCTCAGTCACATTCTCGTTCTTGGCATGCGCTGCCTGATATGCGTCATATCCAGCCTTGATGTAGAACAGAATGATACAGAGAGCGGCGAGGATTGCAATCGTAATGATGGCTTTTAAGTTTCTCTTACCTGTCTGGGTACGAAGCTTGTAGGCTCCATACTCCTTGTTCCTTCCTTCGAAGATAAGGTCACACCAGCCATTTCTTGTTAAATCAATTTGTGCCATTTTTTTAACCTTTCGTTTAGCTATGTTACCTTATAACTTGACGTTGTTTTCCTTGAGAAGCTTCAAGTCGTTATCATTAATCTTATCAATCACGTACTTACCGATTGAGCAAATATTCATCTCATCCAAAGCGTCGACAAGGTTCTTGTAAGTAGCGTTGTCTGTTGCCTTGATGATGATGGTAAGTGTACCGATGTGCTTACCATTGATGTCACCTGCCTTAATCTTAGAGAGCTCAACGTTGTAGATTGAATCCGACATCTTTTTCTTAGGATCTGGATTGTCGTGCTTCTTGTCAAGCTCCACCTTGGCCTTCATCACGTCGATTGTTGGCGTGGTTCCGTCCTCGGTAGTGTGGTTGATAATGGCATCGCGAATACCTTTGGCTCCCCAAGTGGTTTTCTTCAGACACTTAGGATCCTCTGGCTTCACGAGTCCAGCCACATAGTAGATCTGGTTATCGGCAGCGCAGTAGATCGTAATGGTATACGATTCCTTTGTCACTGTCTTGTCCTGATCCGTAAGGTTCTTATCATTACTCGGCATACTCAATTCCATCGTCTGCGGCTTAGCGAGAGACGTACAGAGCATGAAGAACGTGATAAGAAGCATCATCATGTCCACCATAGGCGTGAAGTCCACGCGGACATTCATCTTCTTCTGTTTCGATTTTCCTGCTGACATCTTTAATCCTCCGCTTTCTTGTATTGAGTAATCAGATAGTAACGGTTCTCATTCATATCCTGAAGCTCGCTCATGATCTTCTTCACAGTCTTGTAAGGAGTCCTCTCATCAGCCTTGATAGCTATCTTGGCGTCAGGATTTGCCTCATGAGCAGCTTTCACCCAGAGTTGGAACTCGCTCATAGCAGCATCGCCAGTCTTACCCTGTACAGAGTCGGTTGGGATACCGAAGTTTTTGAGCTCCGCGGGACGGGTGTTCTTGTCGAGGCTCAGGTAAGCCTGAAGCTTCTGCATTGGAACACCCCACATAGGATCGTCAAGGAAAGCCTTCTGCTGCGCTGCAGTGAGCGAGATACCGAACTGGTCGGTAATGCTGGACAGAGCCGTCTGAGTGTCAGTGGTCTTATCCATGCTCATGAAGATCTTTCCGTCATTTCCGACGAGGATATTCAGGACGTTTGTCTCTGGAACCTTGATTTCCGACACACTGCCCGGCGTGTTCACTTTCACTGGCTCCTGCTTGACGAATGTAGACGTCAGCATGAAGAAGGTCAGCAAAAGCACCATCACGTCCGACATTGGGGTCATGTCGATCCAGACGTCCGCTTTCTTAATTTTTATCTTAGCCATACACTAAAGATTTTAAAGTTAAAAGGCCAAGATGAATTAAGCTTCGTCGGTATGGTTTGCTTCGTATGTCTGTGCGATTGTGTAACCTACCTCGTCGAGTGCGTATGTCAGCTTATCAATCTTGTTTGTGTAGAAGTTGTAAGCGATAACGGCGCACCAAGATGTTGCGATACCGAAGGCCGTGTTGATAAGGGCCTCAGAAATACCTGTAGACAGAGCGAGGGAGTCACCACCACCACCGGCAGCAAGAGCCTGGAACGAACGAATCATACCGGTCACAGTACCGAGAAGTCCAGTAAGTGTACCAAGTGTTACGATAGTAGCGATGATAGGGAGGTTCATCTGCAGAGTAGGCATCTCGAGCTGAGTAGCCTCCTCGTGAGCCTGCTCGATGCGAGCAACCTTCTGGCTCTTCTTCAGAGCGGCGTTTGCGCCGCTTTCCATGGCCTTGTAAGCGTGGAGAGAAGCGAGAACGACGTTAGCGACAGAACCCTGCATCTTGTTGCAAAGTGTCTCAGCCTTGTCGAAGTCGTTGGCTGCGAGAGCGGCCTTGATGTTGGCCACGAACTTTGTCAGAGAACCCTTACCGAAAGCGGTCTTGAGGGCGAAGTAGCGCTCAACTGCGAGGCAGAGCACTGTGAGCAGCAATGTGTGGATGATAGGCACGACATAACCACCCTTGTAGATTGTACCGAAGATGTTAGCAGGAGCGTTTGCATTGTCACCGCCCTGGAAGTTGGCGCCATTGCCCAACCAGAGGTTGAAGATGCAGATTGCAGCGATGAAGCAGAGGACGATAATCCAGAATGCTCCTCTAATACCTGTGAAGCCTTTTGACTTCTTTGCAGCCTTGGGGGCTGCAGCTTTTTGTGTAGTTGCCATAGTACTTGATTAATTTTTGGTTATAAATTTATTTGATTGTGTATATTGTTTCTTTAATTTCTCGCAAAGATAATAATTTTCTATATTAGTGACACGTGTTTCTTTTATTTTAACACACTTTTTTTTAATTATCTTTGCACAGGGGCTATTTCAGCTTCTCACAAGCCTCCTTGATGCGCCTTAGAGCCTCGCGAATGTTGTCGTCGCTCGTGGCGTAGCTCATGCGGAAACCATCGGGCTCTCCAAAGGCGTCACCTGCCACGGTAGCCACGTGGGCTTCTTGCAGGAGATACATGGCGAAGTCGGTAGAAGTGTTTATCGTGTAATCGCCGTAGCTCTTTCCGAAAAGCTTCTTGCAGTGCGGGAAAAGGTAGAACGCCCCTTGCGGCACGTTGACCTCAAGTCCGGGTATTTCCTTGGCGAGCTTCACGATGAGGTCACGCCTGCGCTGGAATGCCACCCTCATGTCCTCGACGCATTGCTGGTCGCCCTTATAAGCGGCGAAGGCTGCGCGTTGTGCCACGTCGTTGGTGCCGCTGGTGTACTGGCCCTGCAACTTGTTCATGCCCTTGATGATCCATTCAGGAGCCGCGACCCATCCGAGGCGCCATCCTGTCATGGCATAAGCCTTGCTGACGCCGTTGCAGATTATCGTGCGGTCTTTCATGTCGGGTGCGGCGGCGATGCTTGCCTTGAAGCCCACATAATTAATATGTTCGTAAATCTCGTCGGACAGCACGTACATACCGTCGTGCTTCTTCACCACTTCAGCCAGGGCGTTTAGCTCGTCTTGCGTGTATACACTTCCCGTAGGGTTGCTTGGCGAGCAGATGATGAGCATCTTGGTCTTTGGCGTGATGGCTGCCTCCAGCTGTTCGGGCGTGAGCTTAAAGTCGCTCTCGAGCGGAGTGCGCAGCGTGACGGGCGTGCCGCCAGCCAACTTCACCATCTGTGGATAGCTCACCCAATAAGGTGCCGGTATTATCACCTCGTCGCCAGGGTTGACAAGCGCGAGGATGGCGTTGCACACACCTTGCTTACCGCCTGTGCCGACAATTATTTCCTTGGCGGAATAAGAAAGGTTGTTTTCCTTGGCGAGCTTCTCAGAGATAGCCTCCCTCAGGTCCATGTAACCTGGTACGGGAGAATACTTTGAATAGTTGTCGTCAATGGCTTTCTTTCCTGCCTCCTTGATGTGGTCGGGAGTCATAAAGTCGGGTTCACCGACGCTCATGTTGATGACATCGATACCCTGTGCTTTCATTTCACTGCTCTTCTGCGACATAGCGAGCGTCGCCGAGGGAGCGAGCCTGTTTAGGCGGTCTGACAATTGTGGCATACTATATATGAATTAAAACGGCAGTTAACCTGCCATACTGTTTGCAAAAGTAAGTATTTTATTTATTAAAACGAAGAAAAGCCTTGAAATTTTACTTGTGTGAAACAAAAATGTCTTTTATTGTTAACAGCATGGCAAGATTGGAGGTTGCTTGAACTCAGAAATTCAAGCAAGCCCCCAACAAGAGGTCGGAACGCTTAGAGCCATAACGCGAAGGCGCGCTCGCCGTTGAGCATTTCAAGGATAGCGAGACTGCTTCCTTGGCTTTCTTCTTATTTTTATGTGCCGCGACAAACAGCGGTATGCTGGCAGCTGCTATCAGCGCGCCTCCCACGGTGAATGTTACGCCGAACAATACTTTTATTGACTCATAGTCGGGGGTCGTCTCAGAACAGAGTAACCCGGTACCTAACAACGCGGCGAGAGACCCCACTCCCAATACGCAACAACCTCCTATCTTATAGCGCTTGTGCTTTTTCCAATAAGTGGTTTTCTTGTAGTCCTTCGTCTGCGCCGTCAGCTCGCCAATGTTGTCATTATGCAACATGACTGACGCTTGCGCGCAAGCCACTGAGTCTGCCGAACCAGCCGCTGCCCTTGTCGCTAAACTGCAAAGCAGAAATATAAACGCATATACGAACTTCAAATCGACATCAATGTTTTAAGGGGTGAGAGGTTTCTCTTGCTATATATCACAGGTGAAGGTCGTGGCCCATCCTGTCTCGCTTGGTGCGCAGGTATTTTATGTCATACCTGTTAGGCTCGATCTCTATTGGCACGTTCTCCACTATCTCAAGTCCATAGGCTTCGAGGCCCACACGCTTGGTCGGGTTGTTGGTCATCAGTCTCATCTTGTGCACGCCGAGGTGACGCAACATCTGCGCGCCACAGCCATAGTCGCGCTCGTCGGGCTTGAATCCGAGGTGGATGTTAGCGTCCACGGTGTCGAGGCCGTCTTCTTGCTGCAACTTGTAGGCGGCAATCTTGTTCATCAGGCCTATGCCGCGACCCTCCTGCTGCATGTATATCACAACGCCCTTGCCCTCTTTCTCTATCATCTCCATCGACTTGTGGAGCTGCTCACCGCAATCGCACCTCATGCTTCCGAGTATGTCGCCCGTGGCGCACGACGAGTGTACTCTGACGAGGATAGGCTCGTCTTCTTTCCATTCGCCTTTCACCAGCGCCATGTGCTCCAGTCCGTTGCTCGTCTGGCGGAACGGTATGAGATGGAAATGGCCATATACTGTCGGCAGGTCAACCTCCTCGCCCACCTCGATGCTCGTCTCGTGTTTCAGGCGATAGGCGATGAGGTCCTTGATGCTTATTATCTTCATGTCCCACTCTTTCGCCCTCTCTTGCAGTTGTGGCATGCGGGCCATGGTGCCGTCGTCGTTCATTATCTCCATCAGCACGCCAGCCGGGCGCATTCCGCTGAGCTTGCAAAGGTCTATCGCAGCCTCGGTGTGTCCCGAGCGTCGCAGCACGCCGTTGTCCTGGGCATATAGTGGATTGATGTGTCCCGGGCGGCCAAAGGTCTGCGGTGTCGATGCTGGGTCGGCGAGGGCGCGTATCGTCTCGGCGCGGTCGTGTGCCGACACGCCCGTGGTGCAGCCTTCGAGTTTGTCGACCGTGATGGTAAACGGCGTGCCAAGCATGGAGGTGTTGTCGCTCACCTGGTGAGGCAGGTCCAGCTCCTCGGCGCGCTGTATGGTGATGGGCGCGCAGAGCACGCCACGCGCGTTCTTCAGCATGAAGTTCACCTTCTCCGCCGTGATGGTCTCAGCCGCCGTGATGAGGTCGCCCTCGTTCTCACGGTCCTCGTCATCGACGACAACCACGAACTTGCCTTGCTTAAAGTCTTCCAAGGCGTCTTCTATACGGCTCAATTTATATTCTTGCATATTCTGTTTTATTTTAATGTTTCTATATATATAAATAATGTGTGGCTTTACTTATAAATAATGTGCGGCTTTACTTAATCATTTCTCCTCACCGTCGAGATGTCCCATCCTCTTCTCGGTATAGTTCACGATGTTGGTGTTGGTGTATCTTATCACCTTCAGGTCGCGAAGCAGTCGCAGGCGGAACCTCCACATGCGGAGATATGTGAATATTCCCACAGGCACTATTATCGCTGCCACGATGTTCATCCACCTGCGGTCGAAAGGTCGCGTGTGCGCCTTGACGGCAAGCACGGGATACCGGTTGATGAGGTGCATCACTTGCTTGTCGCGCGTGTTCGACAGGTCGCGGATCACCTTCTCCAGCTTGTCGCTGATGGCCTCGATGTCGTGGTCTTCCTCATACTTGAAGAACACCTTGATGAAGTTTGGCAACGACTTCAGGTTATGCCTCCGCGAGTATTCCATCACCTCGCCGTTTATCTGGAGCAGCGTCTCGTTGTCTTGCTTATAGTGCGGCGGCTCTATCACCACTTCCTTGCCCTGTATGCTTCTCTTCGCCCTCAGGCCCAGTAGCCTTGTGAAGAATCGTTTCCATCCGTCGGCGTTGAACACCATGGAGTCGTTCATCGCCTTATATGTCACGAAGACCGCCAGCGGCGACATGATGGCTATGGCCAGCCAGTGGCCTATCCATATCGGCCACGACCCTTGCCTTGACATGCGGAAGGCGGAGTTGTCGAGAATGTAATACACTATGAACACCAGCACCGATATGATGATAGGCATTCCCAATCCGCCCTTTCGTATGATGGCTCCAAGCGGCGCGCCAATGAAGAAGAAGATGATGCACTGCAAGGCGAGGGCATACTTGTTTTGCGCCTCCAGCTCGTGGTTGCGTATCACGCGCTCGTTGTTCTGTGTCATCATGGACTTGAAGTCGAGGTCCGACGTCTCCCTCTGCACGCTGCTCAACGCGGCTGAGTAGACCATCTGCTGCCGGTCTATCTTCATCTTCCGCAGACGCTTGTCGATATCAATCTTTCCTGTCTGTGCCGCCCTGACCTGTCCGAGCGAGTCTTTCTTCGATATTCTCGGAGAGGGGAAGCACATCTGCTTCGTGTCGTTCCAGAAGGCTCGGCCTATGCTGTCGTAGGTGGCGTTGAGCGAGTCGATGGCGAACCTTATCTGTGAGAGGCTCTTTCCGGCTGCGTTGTTTGACAGGGCCGCCGCGTCCATCAACGAGAAGTTGTTGTCGAAGTCAAGCAGCACCTTCTTGTCGGTGAAGGTCTCCCTGCGGTATGGCACGGCCGCGCTGCCGCCAAGGTCCGACTCGCGCATATTCTCAAACCACTCGCCGCTCCACAGCGAGAGCAGCAGGTGCTTCTTCTCCGCCGTCGACTGTATCATGCCCGAATCGGCAAGTATTATGGCGGCGTCCTCATAACTGTCGGTCATGCGGTAAATCATGATGCCATAGAGCTTTCCGGTCTTGATGTTCTTCTTCTGCACGTAGATGTTGCAGTTGGGCAGTCCGTCGTAGAATATTCCCTCGGGTATCTCCAGCTCCGGGCTTTTCTGCTTCATCGACACAAGTAGCTGCATGAGCTTCATGTTGGCGTTTGGCCCGATATTGTTCTGGAAATAAAACGACACGGCCATTATTGCCACGGTGATCACTATCAAGGAGCGGAAGCTCTGCATCAGCGATATGCCGGCGGCCTTGATGGCGGTGAGCTCGGAGCTCTCGCCGAGGTTTCCGAAGGTGATGAGCGAACTGAGCAATATTGCCAAGGGCAAGGCTTGAGGCACCATCATCAGCGCCATGTACTCGAAAAACTGGGCGAGCACTTCCATGGACAGGCCCTTGCCTATGAGCTCGTCGATAAAGCGCCACAGAAACTGCATCATTAGCACGAAGAGGCAAATGAAGAACGTTCCGGCGAAAAGCAGCAAAAACTGCTTGGCGATGAATTTATCGAGTTTCTTTATCCGAAGATTCATAATATATGTGAAAAGACAACACGAGGCGAGACCAGGACGTCAAGCTTGCTTGAATGTCATGCCGGGCCATGGCTTATCTTCTGCAAAGATACTGAGAATATTTCAAACTCTCAAATTTTCTTCGGCTTAATAAGCATATGTGGCGGGGGATGTGGCGGGGGACGTGGCGCGGGCTTTCACGTATTGTTTATAATGGGCATAAAAAATATCACCATATCCAAAAAATCATTAACTTTGTACTGGTTTTCTAAAAAAGGTTCTATCTAAGGATAACAGGAAAAAAAACATGCAAGACGTTCAAGTGATGGTGACGCTGTTCGCCATCGTGGTTTTAGGTTATGCGCTCCGCCGCTTCGGGCTCATGGGCGGCGACTTCGACAAGCGTTTGTCCACTTTGATTATCGACGTTAGTTGCCCGTTGCTCATCCTCTCGTCCGTCATGGGCGACAAGTTGCCCGACTCGCGTTTCATCCTCCCCTTGTTGTGCGTGGGCTTCGTCACCTACTCGCTTCTCACCATCGCGGCTTTCACGTTGCCCAAGCTCATCAGCAACGACAGCCTTGAGCAGGGCATGATAGGCTTCTGCGTCATGTTTGGCAACGTGGGGTTCATCGGCTACCCCATCGTGGCGAGCATCTTCGGCCCGCAAGCCATATTCTACGCCGCCTTGCTCAACATGCCCAACACGTTTTTCATCTTCACCGTTGGCGTGATGCTCGTCAAGGGCGAGCGCTCCATCCGCGACTTCAAGCTGAAGATGCTGGCAAGCCCCATGATGGTGGCCGCCTATGTCGCCGCCGTCATCGTGGCCTTGGGCATCCACGTGCCTCACGTCATTGGCCAGCCGGTGTCGATGGTCGGCAACATCACGGTGCCCGGCTCGCTGCTTGTCATAGGCTCGTCGCTCGCCAGGATAAGCATGCGCAAGATGCTTGCCCACGGCAAGGTCTACATTGCCACGGCGCTGCGCCTCGTGGCGGTGCCTGTGGGGCTCTACGTCTTCTTCAAGGCTTGTGGTGTCGACGAGCTGGTCAACGACATCAACACCACCGTCGTGGCGATGCCCGTGGCCGCCTTCGGCACCATGTTCTGCATGAAGTATGAGCGCGACTCGCGCCTGATGACGGAGATGACGTTCATGTCGACCGTGTTCTCGGTCCTCACCATTCCTCTCATCAGGGTATTGATAAAGCTGTTGTAGACTGCCGGGGCTTTCCCTCGCGGGCAAAGGGCTTGTGTGGGGAAGCCGCGACATAAACGGAAAAAGCACGGCAGCGTTCACTCAGCGTGAATGGCTACCGTGCTTTTTAAGTAGTGGATAGGGGAATCGAACCCCTATGCCAAGATTGAGAATCTTGTATCCTAACCATTAGATGAATCCACCATCAGGTTTCTCGAGACTAAAAAACCTTGTCCGCACGTCTGATGTAGAACAAGGTCTATCAGTATGTAAGAAGTAGTCGGTAAGGGAATCGAACCCTTATGCCAAGATTGAGAATCTTGTATCCTAACCGTTAGATGAACCGACCATCTTTGGTTATCAACCGTTGCGGAAGCTGGGGGATTCGAACCCCCGGTACGCGTAATTGCGCACGGCAGTTTAGCAAACTGCTGGCTTCAGCCACTCACCCAAACTTCCAATCCTTTGGTTCTCTGACCTCACAGCACTCGTTTTCGGAATGCGGATGCAAAGGTAAGGAAAAAAATCAGTCCCACCAAACGTTTCTCCTGTTTTTTTCAAAAAATCGCTGTTCTTGCATGATATTGGTGGATGTTTGGACATTTTTTGCGCACGGATTTGAAAGATGGCTACACGCAGGGCGTCATGCATACCGCGACATGAAGAACAAGGGTTAATGTGTGAACGTGTATTAAAAATCCGTTACCGCGACGATTTTCTCAGCGAATCGTTTCACGGTAACGGATCTATTTCGTAAATTTGCCATTGGCTTTGGGCTTTAGAGTAATCTTTTTTTTCACCTCTTATATTACTCTTTCCGCGTGAACCCACGAGGACGGCCCAAAGCCTTTTCCGTTTCTTTAGATGTCGAAGTCTATGCCCACTGCAAACACGTTGTTGTTGCGGGTGTAGTCGGAGCTGTAGTTGATGCTCTTGTCGGCGCTCAAGGCCACGGCCTCGCTCGTCTTGTTGTGCTCGTAGAAGGTGTGGAAATAAGCCACGTTGAGATGTGTCTTCTTGCTGATGTGGTAGACACCGCCAAAGGCCACTGAGTTGCTGCTCACAACGAACGACTTGTCGTCCATGTATTCGTCGCTAAGGCCGTAGCTGGTGTTCTGCCAACCGGTGCTGAGGGTTACCTTCTTGCATACGTCATACTCCACTCCGACGTTATACTCCAGCGTGCCGCGCTTCAGCTTCTTGTTGCGGTTGTCGTAAGATGTCGCGTTTTTGTCGTCGAACCAGTGGAAGCCGACGTTCACGCGCAGGGCGTCAACGGGCTTGTAGCCCACGCCCACGGCGAGGTAGGCCGGTATGTCGCCGGCTATCTTCTGGCCGTCGGCATACTCGCCGATGGCACCGGTGAGCTTGGTGTCGAACTGCTGCTTCAGCTGGCCCATGGCGCCCTGGATAAGCTTATGGCCGAGGATGGCGTCGGCGGCCTGGGCTGGCAGGTGCAACTGCTCGGTGTAGACGTCGTGCAGGTTGTCGGCGAGGTTGCCGATAGACGGAGCCTGGTTCACCGACTTGTTTTTCAGGCGCATGCGGGTCTTGAACTCATACTTGGCCGAGAAGTTCCAGCGGCCCGTCTTGAAGTCGACTCCGATGATTGGCGTGAAGCCTATGCCGCTCTGGTCGCAGCTCAACTCTATGTTGGCGGCGTCGGTCTTCGTGGGGTCGAGCACTCGATAAAGGGGCATGTTGCCCACCTTGATGTCGCGCACGTAGCCATAGTAGTTGCACGAGGCGTAGACGCCACGCACGCCGGCAAAGACACTGAAGTTGTCGCTCACCTTATAGGCGGCGCCGAGCGAGAGGCCGAAGTAGTATTGGCGACCGTGCATGTAGCTGTTGTAGCTGTAGCTGCCCTTGGCGCCGAACCTGTTGTCGGAAGTGAAGAGCTGCAGCGGTATGCGCAATCCCATCTTCTGGCCCACGCCGTAGCCCACCTGGTCAACAGCTCCGGCGAGCTGGCAAGCTCCCATGGCTGTCTCTGCCACGATCTTCTCAAACGAGCCGAGGCCGTTGTCGAAGGTACACTTGCCGCCTCCGCCAACAAGGGCGAAACCGGATTGCAACGACCACTTGCCGGTGTTGTAGGCATATTGGAAAGAAGGGATGACGGGCGCGAAGGCCTTGCCCTTGAACTCGCGTGGTGTGGTGGGGTTCTGGGTGTTGTTGGTGAACAGCGCGTAATCGTTCTTGATAGTGCGGTCTTGGTAAGCCAACTGCCAGTTGATGGCCAGGTGATGTCCCTTGCTCATGAAAGCCACGCCGGCAGGGTTGTAATAAACGCCGTCGATGCCGATAGAAGCCTCACGGCTCATCATGCGGTTGAAAGCGACGTGTTGGTTGGTGTTGGTCAGCAGACCACCTGCCATGGCGGCATGTGCCGTAAGTGCGGCAAAGGCACACACGGCCCATCTTTGTTTTGTCATTTCTAAATCTTGCTTAATTATATTGGTTGCAAAATTACGGATATTGTTCCATATTTCCCACGCCTTATTACTTCCGCCACATTATTTCACAGTTTTATTGACCCATGTCAATTTGGTGCCGACCCAGAAACAGCAATTACATTTGCCATAAAACCGCCCCCTGTACGGCGCAAGAAAAACGGCGGGAAACCCGAAAGGGTAACCCGCCGTTTATGGTTGATAGCTGAAAGCTAATTAGACCTTGATCTCAACCTCTACGCCTGAGGGAAGCTCAAGTTTCATCAAAGCGTCCACAGTCTTGCTTGTCGCGCTGTAGATGTCGATAAGACGCTTGTAGGTGCAGAGTTGGAACTGCTCGCGGCTCTTCTTGTTGACGAATGTTGAACGGTTGACGGTAAAGATGCGCTTGTGAGTTGGCAATGGAATTGGACCGCTCACGATAGCGTCTGTAGCCTGCACTGCCTTTACAATCTGCTCTGCTGATTTGTCGACCAGCTGGTGGTCGTAGCTCTTCAGCTTGATACGAATCTTCTGACTCATTGTGATAATTGTGTTGTGTTATTAATATAATGTGTAAGGCGGGTGTCGCCAAAGAGTCATTCGCTCAGCGAGCACCCTTCCTTATATTTACTTCTTCAGATCCTCGAGAACCTGAGCCTGCAAAGAAGCAGACAGAGGTGCGTGGTGATCATACTCCATAGAGCTTGTGGCACGGCCTGAAGTGATGGTACGGAGCGCTGTCACGTAACCGAACATCTCAGCCAGAGGCACCATGGCCTTCACGATGCGTGCGCCTGAGCGAGCCTCGTCCATGCCCTGCACGAGACCACGACGCTTGTTGAGGTCACCGATGACGTCACCCATGTTCTCCTCAGGAGTAACGACCTCCACCTTCATGATAGGCTCCATGAGCACGGGACCTGCCTTCTGGCAGCAGTTCTTGAACGCTGCGTGAGCGGCAAGCTCGAAGGAAATCTGGTCAGAGTCCACAGGGTGGAAGCTACCGTCGGTAAGCACGACCTTGAGGTCTGTCATTGGGAAGCCACCGAGCACACCATTCTTCATGCTGTCCTGGAAGCCCTTCTGCACTGAAGGAATGAACTCCTTTGGAATATGTCCGCCAGTCACCTCGTTCACGAACTGCAGGTCGCCGTCCTTGTAGTCAGGATCCTTAGGTCCGACAGTCACGATGATGTCACCGAACTTACCGCGACCACCGCTCTGCTTCTTGTAGACCTCACGATGGTTCTCCACTGTCTTCGTGATGGCCTCCTTATAGTTAACCTGAGGCTTACCCTGGTTACACTCTACCTTGAACTCACGACGCAGACGGTCGACGATGATGTCGAGGTGAAGCTCACCCATACCAGAGATGATGGTCTGGCCACTCTGCTCGTCGGTATGCACTGTGAATGTCGGGTCCTCCTCGGCGAGCTTGGCGAGACCGTTGTCGAGCTTGGCAACGTCGGCCTGGCTCTTTGGCTCCACGGCCACCGAGATAACGGTGTCAGGGATGGTCATAGACTCGAGCGTGATTGGCTTCTCGTCGTCGCAGAGGGTATCACCAGTGCGGATGTCCTTGAAGCCTACGCCTGCGCCGATGTCACCTGCGTCGATGCTCTCCATAGGAATCTCCTGGTGAGAGTTCATCTGGAACAGGCGGCTGATACGCTCCTTCTTGCCAGTGCGTGGGTTGTAGACATAAGAGCCGGCCTTGACAGAACCGGAGTAAACGCGGAAGTACACCAGACGGCCCATGAACGGATCGGTAGCGATCTTGAAGGCGAGAGCGGCTGTTGACTCCTCCTCAAGAGGCTTGCGGTCTTCCTCCTCGCCAGTCTCAGGGTTCGTGCCCTTGATGGCGACAGTGTCCTCAGGTGAGGGCAGGAAGGCGCAGGTGTAGTCGAGCAGAGGCTGCACACCCTTGTTCTTGTATGAAGAACCAAGGAGCATTGGGCAGCACTCCATGCTTACGCAACCCTTGCGGATGGCGGCGAGAATCTCTTCCTCGGTGATGGTAGAAGGATCGTCCATGTATTTCTCCATCACATCGTCGTCGTACTCGGCGGCAGCCTCGAGCAACTTGTCGCGCCACTCCTCAGCCTCGTCGGCGAGGTCAGCGGGGATGTCGTCCACCTCATACTCAGCGCCCATGGTCTCATCGTGCCACAGAATGGCCTTCATCTTGATGAGGTCAACCACGCCCTTGAAGTTCTCCTCGGCACCGATAGGTATCTGGATAACCACAGGGTTAGCGCCCAGGATGTCCTTCATCTGCTGCACTGTCTCGAAGAAGTCAGCGCCAGAGCGGTCCATCTTGTTCACGTAGCCGATACGAGGCACGTTATATTTGTCGGCCTGACGCCACACTGTCTCCGACTGTGGCTGTACGCCGTCGGCAGCAGAGTAAGTGGCGATAGCGCCATCGAGCACACGGAGCGAACGCTCCACCTCGGCGGTGAAGTCGACGTGACCCGGAGTATCAATCAAGTTAATCTTGTAAGACTTACCGTTCCAGTTCCAGTTACAGGTAGTGGCAGCGGAAGTGATGGTGATACCACGCTCCTGCTCCTGTACCATCCAGTCCATCGTTGCAGCTCCATCGTGCACCTCACCAATCTTGTGGGTCTTACCTGTGTAGAACAGGATACGCTCAGATGTAGTTGTCTTACCGGCATCGATGTGGGCCATGATACCGATGTTACGGGTCAAATGTAAATCGCGTTTAGCCATTTTTGATTATTATCCTTTAACGATTAGAAACGGAAGTGTGCGAAAGCACGGTTAGCCTCGGCCATACGGTGCATGTCCTCCTTACGCTTGAAGGCACCACCCTGGTTGTTGAAAGCGTCCATGATCTCGGCAGCGAGCTTGTCGGCCATGGTGTGACCGCCGCGCTTGCGTGCGAAAGCGATGAGGTTCTTCATAGCCACGCTCATCTTACGCTCTGGGCGAATCTCTGTAGGCACCTGGAATGTGGCGCCACCGATACGGCGGCTCTTCACCTCCACCTGCGGAGTGATGTTGGCGAGGGCCTGCTTCCAAATCTCGAGGGGAGACTTCTCCTCGTTGGCTGCCTTGGCCTTCACGATGTCGAGGGCGTTGTAGAAGATGGTGTAAGAAGCGTTCTTCTTACCGTCGTACATCAAGTGGTTGACGAACTTTGAGACCATTTGGTCGTTGAACACTGGATCGGGAAGGATCACGTGCTTTCTTGGTTTTGCTTTTCTCATTTTATATAATAATGTGTAGTCTGCATGGGGGCTGTCAATAAAGTAGCTTCAACGTCCTCGCCCGGACATTTACTCAACCTGTCTCAACTTCTCCAGCAAAACAAAAAATTAATTACTTGTCAGAGTAATCGTGTGAATTGTCTTTTTCTGCGCTTCTTCAGCTACAGGCTTTGAGCCCTTGGCTTGAGGGGTAACGACCCCTGGCCCCCGGCTCAGAGCGTAGAAGGTTTATTTCTTTGCCTTTGGCTTCTTTGCACCGTACTTTGAACGGCGCTGGTTGCGGTTGGCGACACCGGCGGTATCGAGTGTACCGCGAACGATGTGGTAACGCACACCTGGGAGGTCCTTGACACGACCGCCACGCACGAGCACGATTGAGTGCTCCTGGAGGTTGTGGCCCTCTCCTGGGATGTAGGAGTTGACTTCCTTCTGGTTTGTCAGGCGGACACGAGCCACCTTACGCATTGCTGAGTTAGGCTTTTTAGGGGTTGTGGTGTACACACGGACACACACGCCACGGCGCTGTGGGCAGCCGTCCAATGCCGGAGACTTGCTCTTGTCTGCGAGAACGCCCCTGCCTTTACGTACTAATTGTGAAATAGTAGGCATAATTGTAATTTTTTATTATATATTATTTTGTTTATAATCAACGAGTTATGGCTTCATATCGCCTCGTCTGTCTTTCAACAAGGTATAATAAACCATTTTCGGGTTGCAAAGTTACTAACTTTTTGCCGAATGGCAATAAAGATGTAATAGGTATTTTTATCACTTACAGAGTTTTAATATAGTTTAACCAAACCAATCAGTTCGAGCGACTGTATTCTCATCTTCGCTGCTTGTCTTCTAACAGCAGTCCCTCATCATCAGCAATGCCTATATAAGATTTCGCAGTACCACATCATTGCGGTCGGTCCACTCTAACACTGCAGAAAGAGCAAGGGTGGGAGCCAGAAGCCCTCACCCTTGATCAAAATTTATACTGACAGCTCTGAGCCTACTTCATCCTCACCGGAAGATTCATGCAAAGAGCCGGCAAGATAGCCGTTTCATTCTACCCTCTCCCACTGACGGTTTTCATGCGGAAGCGATTTCACGATAAATTCTCTGTATCTTGCATTCCGCATGACTTTGTTAACAACAGCCTTTACGTCTTCTGGCTTTATCGTCTCAAAGACACTCTGTATGGGTCCATGCGCCGCAACCTTTGAGTTGTCTTCTATTTTCCCTTCTTCAGCCAAGTAGTTAAGACGTGCCATCCACATCAGCGGATGGTTCTCCAGTGACTCGTCATCTCCACTGTCAAGATCAGGATCATTCACCGCAAGGTTCACTTGCACCTGCTTGAACTCATCGTTGGAGAATTTACCTTGGCTCACGTCTTCCATCAGATTCTTGGCCTTCTGCATCACTGCTTCAGCCCTGTTTCTTGAAGTGGAGAAATGAACGCTCACCACTTCCCCCTCCAGGGGATAGGCTCTTTCCTCTGCCTTGACACCCACAGTATAAGTAGCCTGCTCTTTCTCTCTGAGCACATCGAAGAACCTGTTTTCCAGTATTCCCCGCCATATCTGCAGGGCCGCTTTCTCACGGTTCGTGAGCTTGCTGTCACTGATCCAGGTCATCTCTACCTCGCCTACCTCGCCTTCGATATTGGCCGTGAAGCTCCTGCGGATATCCGGCGCCTTAGCTGAGAAGTCGAGAGGGTGAATCACCGCGAGCCCGGACGGCTTGACTGAAGGCAGACTGCCTATATAGGTGGTTGCCAGCTCACGCGCACGTTCAAGAGACAGGTCACCGACAAGGCAGAAGTTGAATGCTGAGACATTGCAGAAATGCTCTCTGAACTGTTCTTCGACCCCCCGGAGGCTCACCTTATTGAAGAAGGCGGTATCTTCCTTCGGATTCATTGCCGACCAAGGGTTAACGAGTTCATTGATGCTGTCCTGAACAGCATCCATGCCTGTACGCGAGCGCGTCATGTAAAGGTATTTCTTGCGCTGAATGTATTTTTCAAACACGGTCTGCGAGAAATTCTGCCGCGCCAGCACATTGTGTACATACTTGAAAAAGTCCTCTGCCTGAGCTGCCGGTGTATGGCCTCCGATGCCGTCCGAATAGTCAGCCACATCAATATTCAGATCAAAGTCCTTGTCCGCAAGCCATTGTTGTAAGGCGTTCCTGTCAAAATCAGCAATGCCACTCTGCATGATGAGGTTGCGCATGGCCAGATAGTCAGGCAGACATTTCGCCTCAACCGCGGCTCTTCCCCCCTTTGCCGAGCCTGCAAAATAAATTGTCTGCTCAGAGGGCACCTGCTTGTAATAGACCGTTGCTCCATTGTCCATCACCCATTTATAGGCATTGTAAGCCTCTATGTGCTCCTCCTTTGTTATCTTCCCCTTACGGGCAGGAGCGGGTATGATCACCGGGTGCTTCTCCGTCGTCGCATCGGCTGACCCGCTGATAGCCTGTGCCTTGCCTAAAGCCTCTTCGAGGTCAGCCTTGGTGAGATGCATCTCTTCGGGTGTTTGTGAATAAGTGACAAAGGAGAGGTTATCAGCATTCATCCACTGTCTGATCCATGCGTTCATGCTGTCGCGCTCGAGCTCCACGAGCGTCTGCATACTGTGTGAGAACTCGTCCCTGACGGTGTTCAGTGTCGTCCCTTCCAGGAAGTTGCGCCTGAAGAGGTCAAAGAGGTTGTCCGGAGTCCCGAGATTTCCACCGTCGAGCACGTTTTTCATGTTTTCATAGAGATCCCATTTGGCTTTCTCAAACTCTTTCTGCCCAAACCCATTTTCCTTGATGTCTTCTCTTACGTCCACCATCTGTCGGAGCGCTTCCCGTTCCTTTCCCCCATAGGGTATCATGTCCCACGCATTCTGCATATCGCCGCGGATCAGCGGAGCAAGGCTGACGCTGGCGGAGATGAAGTTGTCTGCTCCCTCATTACGAAGACGGGCGAAGCGTCTCGGCGCGAGGGTGTTGAACAGTTTGGCATAAAGATATGTCTTTTCCGTGCCATTATCAGCAATGCGCTGATACAATCCGAACGACGGCACTTTGTTCTCCCGGTCAACAAAACGCATGCAGAGCGGAACGACATTGGGTTTTATCTTAATATCGGGCAGCGGACAAGCCTTCACGGCAGGAACAGATCCTAACCGCTCCGCAATTTCTTTTTCTGCCTTATCGAGGTCAATGTCTCCAATGACGGCTACGAACTGCAGGTCCGGCCGGTACCAGGCGTCGTAGAATCGGCGCAGCCCATGCAGACTGACAGCCCGAAGGCTTCGCGGCGTCCCTATGATGTTCCGTCTGGAGAACAATGAGCCGCCGAAGATCACCTTGGCGATGCTGTCGGTCAGCCGGCGCTCCACGCCACCGCGCTGTGCCAGCTCCTGCAGGACGATCTGCCGGTCTTTGTCGAGCGAGCTTTTGCTGAACTGTATGCCATGACACCAGTCGGCCATCAGGTCATACAACTGTCCGGTGAGCGTGGCATTGTCAAGAGGAACATTCTTCACGGAGAACACGGTCTCCTGCATGCCCGTATGCGCATCGAAGAGCAGCAGGCCGTTAGCTCTGAGAAACGTCATCACTCCCTGGGGGAAATGCGTGGTGACATTGAACGACTGGTGCTCTATAAGATGTGCCATGCCTTGTTGGTCATCCGCTTCGAGAACGGCGCCCACATTCTGAAAGACATAATAGCTTGCCTGTCCCGGCGTGCCGTCGGTATGGCAAAGATAATAGGTCAGACCGTTGCCAAGCTTGCCGGTCCGGTAATGCTGGGCTTTCGCCGAAAGAACACAGACGGCTAAAAGCAGCGCTAAAAGTGCCCGTCCCTGGTTTATGCTAAAAGATAATCTCATGGTCAGGCTATTTTTCGAGAAGTTCCAATTCCGAGAGTTTCCGCTTGATGGAGAACTGCATCATCTGCTGCGTCATTTCCATTTGTCCCATCTGCAAGGTCAGGGCGTAGCCTTGATTGTAGTAGCTTCTGGCCTTATTATAGTCTTTAAGAAACTTATAGGAGTCGCCCAACATAACCAGATAGTTTATTTTACTCGTCACGTCGTTCTCGCCCTTGAGCGCTTGTTCCAGCCAGCTTATGGCCTGATGATGGTCGTCAGCGGTGAGCTTCTTGCCTGCGGCGTTATACAAGTCCTGGGCTGCCTTTCCATAATCGGACGATTGGGTCTTGTCGCCAAGAGCCTTGAAGAGGCTGTTCATCCGCGCCGTGAAGTTGCCGGTATCCTTGTTCTTGTGCAGATTGAAAAGAGCGTCATAATAGGTCTTCGACCATTGATAGGCCGTCATGCCATTAAAATCAGCGTGTGCATAGGCTTTTGCATAAACCCCTTTTACCTTTTCCACATAATCCTTATATTTAGGATTGCCATCCTTCACCAGTTTCTCTGTCATGGCATCATTGTTCTCAATGATATAATACACAGGAGCCTTACCCACGGCTGCTATCCACTTGTCGAGGTTATCATTGATGAAATCCATCATCACCTGCGTATCCTCAGCGTTATCACCGCCGAGGGCGTTGATGATGACATAATCCTTCTTGTTGATGAGGGCGTCTCCCCATTTCTCTTTCAGATAGTCTTTATAGATTTTTCCTATTCTCGTTACCCACTTCTCGGCCTCTATGCCATCCTGGGCCGCGAGGAAACTTGGTGCCTTGAGGAGCAGTTGCTGGGCTGTGGCCAAATTTTTCGGATCCTTCTTATAGTTATCATAAAGCTGTTCGAAATTGACCATTTCGCCCATCGCCGTCCGTGCGGCCTCCATCAGCTCCGGTGCCCGAAGCATCCCCATGTTCTGCAACAGCGTTTTACCCGAAGCGTCAATGAAGGCTGTCGTGGGATAAGCCTCTACCTTGTATTTTTCCGCCCACGGCTTGTTGGCCGGCTTCTCCGCGTCCACCTGGATGCTGACAAAATGCTTGTTAAAATAGTCGCCGACGGAATCAACGGTGAACACCTCCTTGGCCATGTGCTTGCACGGGACGCACCAGGTGGCATAGAAATCAACGAAAAGCACCTTGTTTGTCTTCTTTGCTTCTGCCAGAGCCTGTTCAAAAGTACCCTGGAAGAACTTGATGCCCCCGGTGGTCTGAGCCCAGCTTGCCGGAACGGCTGTAAGGAGCATCATGAGTATCAATATCTTTCTCATGGTTTTACTACTGATTTATTCATAAATATTTCCTTCTTCCGCGTTGTTTGTCTGATCCTCTGAGGAGGCAGTGACGTCAGAATTGTCAGCATTATCTCCGTAATTACCGCTGCCATCGTCGTAGCTGCCATCGTCGTAGCCTCCGTCATCGTCCAGGCCGTCGGAAGAGACAGGTTCCTCATTTTTAACAATGACAGTCAGGCAATGCGGAATGATTTGTTCATGGTCCTCATTGGTCACTTTGACCGATATGACATATTTTCCAAGAGGCAACCGATTGGCGGCATCCTGCCATACCCACAGGGTTCCTCCCTGCATGCTGACGCGTTTTTCGGAGGCAAGGCGGACGAAGGTGTCAGCGTCTCCTCCTTCTGAAGCCGTGACACCGGCCAACTCATAATTGATCGGTGCCGTACCGCTCACTCCCTGCATCAGGGTCGACACGTAGGGTGCCTGATTGCGATAGCGCAAGGACGTTGTGTCGGGATGATGGTACACAACTACCGAGTCCGGCGCGAATACCGCGTTCTGAGTATCAAGATATCCAACCTTTATATCCGCGCACGAGCCGAAGAGTGCGGCAAGGAAAAGCACGGCCGGCAGGAAAAGGTTATGATGGATGAAATTTTTCATGCGTTAAAGTCAATTAGAATAGCCCTTTCCCAAACGTCTTTTGAGAAGAGACGCAGGGGCAGGACCGACGTGTTAGAAATCACCGAGTGTAAAGTCATAGACCAGGGAATGTACTACCCCTGTGTTTGTCGTGATATTGTGCGATGCCACCTTACTGCTTTTTGTCGTTTCCTCTGAAACAATGTAGATGCGTTTTGGTCCGGCCTTAGGCACATCGTTGTACGTATCCCTGTAAGTATATATCCACAGCCGCTTGCCCGAGAGCATGGTGATAGTCTCTCCCCCCGTACCAATAGGCGTTTCCAAATCTGTGGACGGTGCGCCCTCAGGCACGTCGTCAAGCATGATTCTTTGGGCTGTCACACAGTCGAGCACCATTCTGCGGCACTCATCCACGGGCATGTCCTGAATGCTGGTTATCTCGTTCTCGAGCATATAGCGTCGGATGCTGTGATTGGTGATGCCAAAGCAGGTAATGTTGTTGCCATACTGGCTTTTGCCTTCGAAGATGTCCTCCAGCCCGGCATGCCGGATCATGACCTGCAGCGAATCGAAGTTGTAGGGGTCGCCCTTGAAATATTCGAGCATCGTCGTATTGTGGTTGCCGTCGGCAAGGCCGGTGTCTTCAAGATTATAGTCGGTACATCCGGCAGAGAGCAGCATCAGCAGGGCTGCTACGACGAACACTGTTCTTTGTTTTACATTCATAATATTGATATTGTCATTGATGGTACAGTCGCGTTACATATACGGTATCCAATAAGTCTTCTGCCTGATGAGCGTATTGACCACATGCAGGTTCTTGTCCTTGAAAGCTCCCTCGGGTACGGGCAGGACAAGCGCGCCGTTGAGCACGTCCTGCCGGGAGAGCGACGTAAACTTTCCTCTGAGCTCTGTTCGGTAAAGACCGTTTCTTATGATGTCGAAATAGCGGGCATCATTCTCGCAGATAAACTCTTTCTCCCTTTCCCGGAAGATAGCCATCTTCAGCCCCTCATTGTCTTTCTCCGCGGGATAGGCGGATGCTCCGGCCCTGCTTCTGATAACGTTCAAGTCGCTGATGGCAGCATCCTCAGCCCCTGTTTTTGCCAGACACTCAGCGCGCAGCAGATAAAAATCGGCCAGCCGCCAGTAGACGTAATCAGCGTCTATTGTGCGGAAGGTCACGCCTGCCGGCGCTGACTGGTCGGGGTCAAAGACACCTGCCCTGAACTTATAGGGGATGGCGTAGTCGATGCCGTCTACCTCATGCGGCGTGTCGGCCTCGTAGAAGAAGGCGGTGCGTCGCCCGTCGCCCTCCTCGTACATATCATTGACGTGCGAGGCATAGAGACGCGCAGAGGTGCTGAACGCCAGGTCACCGAGCGTCGTGGTGTAATTGACCGGCCACCCGGTATACTCCAGGGCCGGTGTGTTGGGACTGACGGTATAGGCCGTACGGTTTTTGTCAAAGGTGATGGTGAAAATAGCCTCCTCGTTGCCGCCCTCTCTGTTGGAGAAGGCCTCACACAACTCTTCGGGTGAAGAGAAGAGACTATAGTCACCAACCTTGCCGTCAATCAGTTCTCCACAGTAGTTGATAGCCTGGCTATAAGCTTCCCGCGCGTCGCCTTTGATACCGTAGAGGTCTATCATGCTTCCTTTCCAGGCATAGAGCTGAGCCAAAAGCGCCGCGCAAGTGCCCCGGGAAGCTATCTGCTTGTCGGTGATGGCATTGCCGTTAAGATCTCTCAAGTCCTTGCTAAGTGGCAGGAGATCGTAAGCTCTGCGAGCATGGGCGATAGCAGTATCAATGACCTCAGCCTGAGGGGAGAGACCATAGGCGGTGAAGGTCTTCGAGTCTTTCGTAATAATGACATCTCCATATCGCTGTGTCAGAACCAAATAAGCCAGGCCTAAAGCAAAATGTGCCTGCCCGGAGTAATAATTGTAGCGGTCACGGCTCAGATCCCTGGTACGGTGGATATTGTCGAGCAGCAAGTTGCTCTCATAGATGATATTGTAGATGTCATTCCAATCCTGCTGGGCATTGACAACACTCACAGGATTCCATTCCCGCACCGATTCGTTGTCACTCAGCTCATCAGCGAGCGAGCCGGCAGTATCAAAGACTGGATCATCCTTGATGGCCGTATTGATGTAATAGTTAATGGAAGTAGCAGTGGCATTAAGCTCTGTTTCTGTATTGAATGAGTTGGCGTATGTCAGCGCATTCTCTGGGGTCTCATCGAGACTGCATGCCGTGTTAAGCAGAAGACCGCTTAACGCCAGTACTGTATATAGATATTTCTTCTTCATGATTAAGACATTTAATAAAGGAGGGCCTCCATCATCGGATTAAAACTTGAGGTTCACTCCAAAGGTTATCTTTCTGTTCAACGGATAGGTATTACCATCATCCTTTCCGGTATAAGGGTCTATGGTCTCCGGGTCCGTACCCGAATAGTTGGACAAGAGGAAGAGGTTCTCAGCCGACATATATACAAAGGCTTCTTTAAGAAAGGTCTTGGCAAGCAGACCCTTCGGCAGCTTATAGCCCAGCACCATTTGTTTGAGTCGAAGGAAGGACACCGTCTCGATATTGGAATCGATGTTGCCGTCAAACTGCCCCACATAGCCATCGTCGGCAAACTCCAGGGAGGGATAGTCGGTCTCGTCGCCGGGAGCCTGCCAGAATGACACCTTGCGATAGTCGTTCATGATGACGCCAAAATTCTTGTTGAAAAGGAAGGCCGAGTTCTTGACCATGTTCATGACCTTGCGCCTGAAGGTATAATTGAAAAGGATATCGAGCGAGAGACCCTTCCATTCCACATGGCTGCTGATGCCGCCATAGGCCGCGGGGATGGTACTGCCGGCATAGTACATGTCCTGCATGTCGATGACACCGTCGGAGTTCTGGTCCTTGATCTTCCTTCCGCCTACACGAAGGGGATAGAGGGAATTGCCGAAAACCAGAGGCTGCTTCTCGCCGGTCTCCTTGTAATAATAGGGGATCTGCGACTCGTCCTGCACGATGCCCTCGTCCTTGTAGGTATAGATACCATAGATGGGCCGCCCTATGACCTTGTCTTCCAGATCGATATTGCCGGGTGTCTTCTTGAGCCTGTTACGGTCATGCGACAAGGTGAAGCCCAAGGTCCACTTGAACTTGTCGTTGCTGATGACATCTGCTTCTCCCTCTATCTCAAGACCTTCGTTGAGGATGGCCGAAGCGTTGCTCCACATCTTGTCGGCAAGGTAGACGTTGCCCGGCATAGGGATCTGCATGAGCAGGGCATGCGAGTATTTGCTGTAATAGTCGAACTTAAAGCGCAGCCTGTAGTCGAGGAACTGCAGGTCCAGGCCTATATCGGTCTGGTCTGTCTTCTCCCAGGTAAGGTCGTTGTTGGCAAAAGTCTGGGGAATGAGTCCCAGCGTACCCAGGTAGGTGTTCGACTCCTGCATGATGCCTTGAGCCAGGTATGCTTCCTGGAATTTCTGTCCGGACCGTCCCCACGATGCCCTGAGCTTACCAAAGCTCAACCACCACAGAGGCTTCATAAACGCTTCCTCGCTGAAGACCCAGCCAGTGCCCACGGCCGGAAAGGTACCCCACCGGGTGTTACGACCGAAGACCGACGAACCGTCGCTGCGAAGCGAGAACTCGACGAGGTAACGGCGCTTGTAGTTGTAGGCAAAACGTCCGAGGAAACTCAGCATCGACTGTACTTCCTTGTTGGAGCCGAAAGTCTGGAGAGCCTCATAGGTTCCGTATTCGTTCTGACGTATGGTCGGCCAGCCGTCTCCCACATAGATGACGTTGTTCGTCGGACCGCCCTGCGCCGTGCCGGAGATCAACTGCAGCAGATCGTGGTTCCACGTCGTACCGGCAAGCAGCTCGAAGTTATGATTCTTCTTCAGCGTGAAGTTATAAGTCAGTGTGTTTTCTGTCTGAAGATTGGTCATCATGACATTGCTTCCCCCTGCTTCCGAGAGTTTGTTCTGCGTGAGATAGGTTGGAAGGAAGGAGTAGGAACGCGTCATATAATGATCGAGAGCAAAGGTGGAGCTAAAGCGCAGGCCTTTCAGTAACTCATAGTTCAGACCGAGGTTCACGCGGATATTGTAGTTGCTGTTCTCCCGTTTGATGTCTCTCAGGTTCTTCACAGCTTCCTCCTCAGCCACGCTCCCCTTTCCTGGCAGGAGTGTTGAGGTTGCCTTCGGGTCAAAGGTTAGTCCCTGTATCTTTCCCATGTCGCTTCCTGCGTTCTTGCTGGCGTAGGAGAGGTTGATACGGCTGAACATGTTCAGCTTCGTGGAGAGCTTGAAATCGAGATTGGAAAGCAGGCTCACACGCTGAAAGCTGGAACTAATCATAATACCCTTCTCATCGTAGAAACCGGCATTGAGCATGTAGCGGACATTGTCCGTTCCCCCATTGATGATAACGTTGGTCTTCGTCACACGCCCCACCCTAAACGCATATTTCCACCAATTGGTTCTGTTGTTATAGAAAGGATTGAGCGAGTCTTGCGCCATTGCCGGCAGCGCAGACCACTTGTCCGACAGCTTACCATTTCTCCAAAGATAATCGTAAGCACCGTCACCATCGGCATCCCATCCCCACGTGTCGTTATATCCTTGTGGCAGGACCGTCGTGTTGTTCATGTAGTCGTAGTGACCGATGCGTTGGTTTCTGCTCAACAGCAAGGCGAAGTCGCGCTCTCCCTTGCCTTGGATCTGGGTGGGCGTGACAGGCAGCCAGGAAAGCGACTGCGAGACGTTCACCCCGACCGTTGTCTTGCCGCTCTTTCCCTTCTTGGTCGTGATGAGTATTACTCCGTTGGATGCACGGGAGCCGTAGAGGGAGGCCGAAGCCGCATCCTTCAAAACCTCTACCGACTCGATGCTCGAGGGATCAAGAGAGGCGAGCGTGTTGATGCCGCCGGTCTGCGTCCCGGTGGTAGAGACGACAGGCACGCCATCGATGACGTAGAGTGGCGAGCCGTCGTTCACGCCTTGCAGGTTAAGCGAGCTGTAACCGCGAATAAGAACCTGAGAGCCACCACCACCCGGCGTTCCCGACAGGTTATTGACCTCTACACCGGCCATGCGCCCCTGGAGCAGCGTCTCTAACGTCGCATTGGGTACATTCTGCAGATCTTTCGACTTCACGGTCGAGATTGAGCCCACAAGGTCGTGCGTGCTGCGCTTGCCGTAGGCAATGACTGTCACCTGGTCAAGATTGTAATTGGACGCTTTGAGCCGTATCTTCCTTATGTCGGCCTCTGTGTTGACACGTATGTTTTGCGATTCATAACCGATACAAGTCACCGTGACATCTGCGGGAAAGCGGCTTACGGCGAAACTGAAGCGGCCGTCGTCTGCCGAGGTCGTACCATTGGACGTGCCGTTCTCCTTAATGGTGGCATAGCTCACCGGGTGCCCCTTGTCGTCCGTGATCATACCCGACAGTCTGCGGCCCTGCCCTGTTTCCTGATTCAGGGCAGTGATACGTATCGTATCGTTGCTGAGCTGATAGGTAAGCGGGAGATACCGGATCACGCTCTTGACGGCTGTCAATCCATCGGAACCGTCAAAGGAAACAGTCAGGGTGTCATTGAGATTCTTCAAGTCGTTCCCATAGACAATAGGGTAATCACCGGCACGATTAATGTAATTCAAGATATATGCCAGTGTCTTGCCCCGGAAAGAGATAGAGAACGTTTTTCTGTTCGCCACCTCCTGTGCTGTTACATGACCAGCACCTATCGCAAAGAACAACAAGAGAAAGCAGGTCTTCAGGCTGATCGAAGCCTTTAGATAGTACGAGATGCCTTTATGCATGTTAGATAAAAGATTAATTAAAATATAGATTTTGCAAAGTTAACTAAATGTTTTAGCTTATGCAAAAATTATCACTAAATAATGCGATATTTTTATAATTCCACGCTCTTACTGCCAACTATGCCTAAAAATCCAACGTAACATGCCTAAATGTCTCTGACTTCCGAACTCAAACCATTCACGATCGCGTCACATTCGAGGCAGGATCGTGACACAACTGAGGCACGACGACATGCTTGCGTTGAGAAATGGACAAGAAAGGGGAATCCCTACGTTAAAATAGGAGAAAAGGCTATGACATATAATCTTTTTGCACTATTTTTGCAAGCAGAATAATAGAAAAGATATAGCTATGAAAAAGTCATTTGTCATTGGAATGTCAGCCTTGCTGCTCCTTGGCAGCTGCGACACGTACACCGGAGCGGGCGCCTACATGGGCACGACATTAGGCAGTATTTTCGGCTCAGCCATCGGCGGTATCGCCGGAGGACCTCACGGAAGTGACGTGGGCACCGTGGTCGGCATGATCGGCGGTGCCGTGGCCGGCGCTGCCATCGGACAGGCTACCGACCAAAAGCAACAGGCCCAGCGGGAGGCTGACATAGCAGACATGCGCGCAAAAAATGCGCACTAGGAGTTACAAATACCCCATTATAACTCTATCTTTTGTCATAAAACGCCTCTTTATAGCTCTATCTTTTGTCACGAAACATCCATTTATAACTCTATCTTTTAGCAAAGTTAACATGAAGTAATTGCATATCTCGTTAATAATCAGTATTTTTGCAGCCATATAATCATTAAGACGCAAAGATATGGATAAATACTTGTCAAGAAGCATCGACCAGGCTTTACTGGAATGGAAGGATAATCCTCGAAGAAAACCGCTTTTGGTGAGGGGCGCCCGACAGGTAGGCAAGTCGAGCACCATTCGGCATTTAGGCAAGAA
>JALEJI010000032.1 GCA_022769825.1 Prevotella sp.
ATTGAGGAAGCGGTCGCTGAGGGGCATCATGACGGCAATGCCAACCAAGAGGCAGATGATGCCGACCGGAAGGAAGGAGAAGAACGAGAGGCCCTCATGGCCGTGGGCGCGAAGGGTCTCGTCGATGACGAGGTTGGGAGGAGTGCCGATGAGCGTGAGCATGCCGCCCAAACTGCTGGCGAAAGCCAGGGGCATGAGCAGCCGCGAGGCGTTCTTGCCGCTCGACGAGGCCATGGAGACCACGATGGGCATCATGAGCGCCACGGTGCCCGTGTTGCTGACAAAGGCGCCTATGACGGCGGTGACGACCATTATCAGGAGGAATAGCAAGCGGTCGTTGCCTTTGGCCAACGTGAGGATGCGACCGCCAACGGCCTTGGCAAGACCTGTCTGCACGATGGCGCCGCCAACCACAAAGAGGCCAACCATCATGACAAGCACGGGGTTGGAAAAGCCAGACAACGCCTCCGTGGGGGTGAGCACGCCGGTAAGCAGCAAACCAGTGAGAGCACAGAGGGCAACGATGTCGGCACGGGGCTTGCCGACAACAAACAAGACTATCGTGGATAGAAGAATAATGATTACTAATGTCATTTAGCAAAGGTAATGCCTCCACCCCACTGCCGCCAAACGTTTTACGTGTTTTTTAGAATAGTTATGCTACATTGGGAAAAACGTGCTCTTGTTTTCAAAAAACACAGATTGCAGGGCGCGGCCCATGGTGGCCGCGCCCTGCAATACGGTTACTTTTCAGGATAAACGATAGAACTGGGTGAATGCCTTGACAGCATATTCGTGGTCTATGACACTGCCCGTCTCACGGCAACTGTGCATGGCGAGGATGGCATTGCCCATGTCCACTCCCTGCAACGGCACTGAAGAGGCGAGGATGTTGCCAAGGGTGCTGCCTCCTGCCACGTCGCTATGATTGACGAATCGCTGGCAAGGCACGCCTGCCTTCTCGCAGATGCCGGCGAAGATGGCTGCCGAGGCCGCGTCGCTCGCGTATTTCTGGGCCGCGTTGAACTTGATGACCGGTCCGCCACCCAGCATGGGATGGTTGGTCGGGTCGTATTTCTCGCCATAGTTGGGATGCCAAGCGTGGGCGTTGTCGGCGGAGATCATGAAGGCCCTCTCCACTGCCTGGTAATATGCTTCCTCGGTGCCGCCTTGGGCGAGGGCAACGCGCTTCAGCATGTAGGAGAGGAACGGGCTGCCGGCTCCCTGCTTGGTCTGCGAGCCTGTCTCCTCGTTGTCGAAGAGGGCGAGCACCCGTGTGGTGTCGGGAACCTCCGACGAAGCCGCGAGCATGGCCTCCACTCCCGCCCAGCACATCGACAAGTCGTCGAGACGGCCAGAGGAGATAAACTCACCGTGCGCGCCGAAGGTGCAAGCTGGCGTGGCATCGGCAAGGTAGAGGTCGAAGTCGAGTATGTCTTCCCTCTTGACATTCAGCTCATCAGTAATCACGTTCATCAAGAGGTTGCCCTTTTCCATTTCATCGTTGATGATGCCGAGGATTGGCAACACGTCCTTCTGCCGGCTCAACTTCACTCCATCGTTCACCTGGCGGTTGAAGTGGATGGCGAGGTTGCTTATCTGTAGCAGGGGCCGCTTGACGTGCAGCAGCAAGGTCTTCGGGCGCATCACGTCGTCGCCCTTCACGATGACCCTGCCGGCAAGTGTCAGCGGACGGTCGAACCACGTGGACATGATGGGACCGCCATAGACCTCGGTGTTGAGCTTTACGATGCCGCCCTCGCAGTCCATCTCGGCATTGGGCTTGACGCGGAAGGTCGGCGAGTCGCAGTGGGCGCAAATCATGTGGAAGCCCGCGTCGGCCAATGGCTTCTTGCCTATATGGAAGGCATAGACGCTGGAGTCGTTCTTGGTGACGAAGAACCTGTCGCCGGCCTCCACCTTGCCCAAAGGCTCCTGTGCATTGACGCGGCGGAAGCCGTTCTTCTCCAGTTCGTTAGCGATATTCCTGACGGCCAAGAAGCTTACTGGCGAGGCGTCAAGAAAGGATAAAAGTCTTTCTATCATATTTACTATAATGTTAAATTACTACATAAAAAAAGCATCCGAATGTAAAAGTACAAATAATACTTTGCATTCGGATGCTGATTTCAAGAAAAATGTATGATTTATGAAAGAATTTTATTCTTCATCCCAAGTACTCCAGGCGTTATGCTGCTTGCTGAGCACTATGTATTCGTCACCATCTTCAGTCTTGCCTTCGCCTTGCCCTGGGTTGACCACTCCTTTTAATTGGATATAGGGCAACGCTGCCGTTGTCACGACGGCGTCACAACATCCTCATTATCTCCATGGCGTCGCTGGTTGCCATGATGACCGCGCCTTGAGGGTCTATGACTACAAGATAAGGAATGAACTGCACCTTGTAGGCCTCGATTGCCGCGCGGTTCAGGGCCTTGTCTTGTGGCAAGGCCACTTGTTTCCAAGGCATGTTCTCCTCTTTCAAGGCCTTAGCCCAGTCGGCAAGGTTCCTGTCGCAAGATATGCTCACGATGTTTATCTTCGGGTTGGCGGCGTGCAGGCTCTTTATTTTTGGTATCGACGCGCGGCAAGGACCGCACCACGATGCCCAGAAGTCGAGCAGCGTGTATTGGCCGCGCTTCACCAGCGACGACAGTTTCACGGCCTTGCCGTCCACTGATCGCAGCGTGATGTCGGTGTAAGCCATGCCCTTGGCCGTCTTCTTGGCCTCTTCTATTTTTTTCGCGAACTCCCTGTAACCTTCCGCGTCGCCGTTGCCCTTGAAATGCTCGGCCATGTCGCCAAGCTGCTCGCTTGTGTATCTGAAATGGGCCTCAAGGTTCTTGCCCTGCAGGTAAAGGCTGTAAGACTCGTCGGGATGCGCCCAGGCGTAGTCGTCGCTCAGCCGCTTGTAGACGGTGTTCAGCGAGTCGGCCACCTGACCGAGCCTCTCCGCCGTGGCCTTGTCGGCATGCTCCGGTCCGCCATGCTTCTTGCCGCCGTACCAGTAACGCCACGCCTTGAGGCGAGCCTCCTCCCTGGCCTTCAACGCTGGCCACACGCGGTCGTGCCACGCCTGGTATTGGCCCTGGACCTTGCCTCCCTTGACGGTGTAGGCGCACTCGCCCAACACGGCAGACCCACCAAGCTCATAGCTCCGCGGTATGCTGTCGAAAGCCGCCGAGGAGACGGTGTAGTAGGCATTGTCGAGGTAGAGCTTCACCACCCTATCCTGCATGAACTCGTCTTGCGGCAGCGGCTTCGGCCGGTTGTCTATCTCCAAGGCGCACAGCGTCGGGGCGGTCACCTTGCCAGTGAGCGTGAACTGGCCGTCGCGCACCTTGGCCGTAGCCAGGGTGTTGTGGCCGTCAACACTTATCAGCCTCACTTCCGCGCCCTCTGTCAGGCCATGTATGGCTGAGCGCACCGTGAACGAAGAGCCGGCCAGCGCCTTTTCTATCTTGCCCGGGGCAAACGTCACGGCCAGCACCTTGCCGTCGGGACCGATGAGCACGAGGCGCGGGATGGAAGAAATGTCGTAGGCCGTGACCGCCTTCGCCAGCTGTGCCTTGTTGAGCCAAAGCTGTGGCCATGGCATCGCCTCCTGGGCCTCAGCCTTGCGCCAGTCGGCCTCGCGCTGGTCCACGGACACGCTTACCACGTCGAGCTCGCCCTTGTTCGCCTCAAAAATCTTCTTCACCTTTGGTATCGCCGCGCGGCACGGGCCGCACCACGAAGCCCAAAAGTCAATGAGCGTGTACTTGCCCTTGCCGACCATCGACGAGAAACTCACGGCTTTCCCTTCTTTTGTCGTCGCCTCGAAATCGGGGAAGCCGATGCCGAGCGAGCGGCTCAGCACAAGGTCGCGGTTGCGGTTGAGGAAGCCCACGCGCGCCGTGTCGGCGTTGGCTTTAGTCACCTCGGCAATCCATTTCGCCATGTCGCCCTCTGAATAGGCGAACGACTTGTAGTAACGCCCGGCCAGCAGGTAAGCGGCCGCGGCCGTTGACGGATGGCCCTCAATCCACGCCGTTACCATGGAGTCGAGGCGCGCGGCCTCACGCTCCTTGGCCACCGCCAGGTCTGCGTATTTGCTCTCGTCGCCATTGTTGACGATATAAGCATAGGCCTCGGCATAAGAGACACTGTCCGAGATGGTTTGCTGTTTGTTGATATAGCGATTGTAGTCGAGCCATCCCTTGAGGGTCTCGCCGCCCCCGTCGATGCGCATCGCCACGAGAGGGTCTCTGCCGAAGAGCCGTACCGTGTCGCCACTGAGCGACACGTCCGCGCAGCCATCGAGCAGCAACATCATCGTGGTCAGGTTGCACCTCTTGCCACTTGCCTTGTCGCTGAGCCAGAACGACAGTTTGCACATTCGTGGCTTGCGCAAATCGAGCGCAAGCGAGAACGAGCCGTCGGAGCCCACCTTCGCGCTGTCCAGCCGCTCCGTCTGGCGCGGATTGTCAACGTCAATGAGATATGCCGTCACGTTTTTGCCCAGCCCGCTGATTTTAGCCGAAAGCGTGTGCCGTTGCGCCGTCATGGAAAGCGACGCGGCCAACAGCAATGGCGTCACGGTCCATCTTAGTGATTTCATCATCATAATATCATTGTTTTCTGTTCGTTATTCCCAAAGCCCTCACTTGTCGTCACGCACATATTTCACGCTCATCCACCTGAGGTCGGTGGCGCATGCCACACGCTGCACCATGTTGCCGCCAGCCACCACCGCGCGTATGATGGCGCACTCGTTGCTCTTGGTGGTGTCTTGCGTGGCCGTCCAATAGCAGCCATAGTCGCCCACGTGATACTTGTCGGGAAATGCCGTTGAGAAGCTGCCAAGCTCTCCGGCCAGCACGAAGGCGAGCTGCGTGCCCTCGCCCTGCTGCATCATCAGCGTGCCGGCACCGCTTCGCCAGCCTTCCTTGTCTATGTCGCCGGCCTTCATGCCCAACGCCGCCTCCAGGTTCTTGAAGTCGTCGTCGGTGGGCAGTCGCCAGCCTTCGGGCGCGCAGTCCTTGGCCTGCTGCCAGGTGAGATAGTTGCCCTGCTGGGCTATAAGGGCGTTTTCGGCATCCTCGTCGTCCACGTCGAAATGGCTTTCAAAGCCGTTGGCCACATAGCTCTGGTTGTACCAAGCCTCGCCGCCGCGGTAGTTTTCCACCATCCAGTCGAGCGAGCCCACGCGCACCCAGTGGTAGAGGGTGCCGTCGGTGTCTTCAAAGGTGCCCGTGGCAGACGGTGCCACAGTGGGGTTGTCGTCGTCGCCGCAAGAAGCCACCGACATGGCAACCACGAGGGCGAAAGCCGTAAGCAATATTGTCTTTATCTTATCCATGTTGATTGTGTTCTGTCGTTTATATGTTGAAGCCCATCTGCTCTATTATGCCCTTCATGGTGTCGTACTTGTTGACCATGACTTGCGAGCTGCCGTATTTCGCCACGAACTCGTCGCGCGACATGGCGAGCACGGCGTTGACCCAGTCTTTCAGGTCGCGCTCCTTGTAGGGGAAATAGCAGTCGCTGCCTCCCCAGATGTCGTCAAACTTCTCCATGAATCCATACTGCCACTCCACGTTGTCTATCGTGGCGTCGATGTCGTGCTTGGAGAGATAGTCGCCATAGAACCCATTGCTGTATTCATAAAACTTGTCGGTGACGGAGCTTGCCTGTCTTCCAAACTTGTCTATCACGATGTTGGCCATCATGCCTGAGAAGAACCCCTCCGGGTCATCATACATGGCCCCGTTGTTGCAACTGATGACGAAGCCTCGCATGGCGAGACGGTAGTCCATGTGACTGGTGCCGCCATAATTGTTGGTATAGCTGATGTCGTTGACGAGCAGGAAGGAGAACGGCTTGGCCTTGCCCAGCCTGTTCAAGAGGTATTTACGCATGGCATCTGCAAACTTCTGCTGCTCCGCCACGTCGGTTATGTAGCCGTACTTATAGTCGTAAGAGTCGTTGCCGGAGCCTATCATGGCATAAGGCGCGTCGAAAAGCTCGGGGTTGCCCTTGGTGTCGGTAGAGCAGAGCGTGTCGTTGAAGAGCAGGAAGGCACCCGTCTCCTTATAAAACTCGTTGCGGAGCCGCGCCGTGGCGCTGTTGTCGCCCGCTGCCGGCGCGAAGCCGTTTACTTCGGCGTTGCTCGGCGTGAGGTCGTCTTCCCCGCCGCAAGCCGTGAGCGCCAGCACGCCCACGACCGCCATGAACACATATTTATATATTCCTTTTGACATCTTTCTAATATTTTCTTGGTTATTGTCGGTCATTGCCTGTCATCACATATCATCGTCGCCGCCTTCCTCCGAGGCCAGCTCCTGCTTGAAATACTTGCGGTCGGGCCTTGGGTTGCTGCCGATAGACGGCTGGAAGTCGCGCACGTCTTTAGGTATATTGAGCGTGTAGGCGTTGTCGTTTGGCTCGAGGCGGTAGTAGTTGGTGTATTGCCTCACGTCGACATAGTCCACGATGTGGTACGCGCTCATGGTATGCACTATCGTGGTGGTCTGCGGATACTTCTCGTCCACCATGTAGCGTCGCAGGTCGAACCACCTGTGGCCCTCGAAGCACAGCTCGCGCTCACGCTCCTCGCGTATGAACCTCACCAGGGCTTCGCCTTGCAGGCTCACCGTGGCATTGGAGGCCACACGCGCCGCGCGCAACCTTGAGAGCCACTGGCACGCCTCGCCATCCTGTCCCAACTGTGCGTAAGCCTCGGCGAGATTGAGGTAAGCCTCGGCCGTGCGTATGCAGAACACGTCGCTCGCGGTGTTGTAGACGTTGAAATGGGCGGTGCTGTTGTTTATCTTGTGATACGACCAGAGATGGCTGTTCACGTCGTCTTGGTTGGTGATATAGGCCGAGCGGCGGCCATCGTCGGCTGCGAAGAGCGACACGAGGTGGTCGCTTACCTCGAAGGCGGGACTGTACACGCTGCCGTAACTGTTTTTCCTTCCCGGATAAGGGAACACTATGTTGCCGAAGCACGACGCGCCATTGGAATAGACCACCTCCTTGTTGTCGGAGCTGATGGGGTAACCGGTCTTCCATCCCACGAGGTTTTGCAGGTAGCTGTCTTGCTCCAGTGCCAGCTTGGCGTAGTCGGCCGCCTTCTGCCAGTTTTGCATGAACAGCTCCACGCGGCTTCGAAACACGTAGACGGCCTCTATGCCCACATGGTAGACCGTCTGCGGCGCGGTCACGTCTTTCAGGTCATTCTCCGCCTCGTCGAGGTCGGCGGTTATCTGGTCGTAGACCTCAGCCACGCTTGCCCTGACGTAATCCTTGTCTTCCACGTTGGCCGAAGTCTTGATAGGCACGCCCGGCGTGGCGCTTGCCGTGGCCGGGGCGTACGGCTTGCCGTAGAGGTTGACGAGGGTGAAATAATATGTGGCGCGCAGGTAGTGGGTCTCGCCCATGACGTGGCGCAACAGCGCGCGGTCGCCGTCGTTGTCGCACGTCACGTTCTTCTCCGCGTCGATCACCATGTTGCAATTGCCTATCTTCTTATAGGCCAAATCCCAATACTTGGCCTCGCTGGATACAAGCGTGCCCTTGCCCTCGAAATTGACCCAAGCGTCGCGTTGCCAACAGAAGAAGGGGAAATAAGTGCTGGCCTGGCTCATCATGTCGGGCTTGCCGCTTGTGGATATGTTCTCCTGCAGCTCGTCGCCCATGAAGTGGAGCACGGCATAGTTTGGGTTGTTGAGATAATACATGCTGTATTGTATCTTCGCCTCGCCCAGCGGCAAGGTGCAGTCGCCCATGAGCAGCTCGTTGAGGTCGGTGACTGTCTTCACGCGGCTCAGGTCTTGCGAGTATTCCTTCAGGAAATCGGAAGAGCAGGAGCTTGCCATGAGCAAGAGCGCGGCGACAAAAAAAGTATTTATGTGTTTTGTTATATGCATGACTTTGATGTGATAAGTAACTAATCCGTTTTTTGTTTGAACACTCACTTATGTTCAGAACTGGACGTTCAGCCCGAAAGAGAAGCTCGGCCTGTCTGACAGCTGGATGGTTGAGAATCCGCCCTGCGTCGGAGTCTGGCCCTTCAGTGCCGGGTCGCAGATGGTGAACAGGTTATAGGCCGACAGCGTGAGTGCCAGGCGCTGCAACCCCATGCGGTCGAGGATGTTGCCGGGCAGCTCATAGGTGAGCGACAGGCTCTGCAGCTTCAGGTAGTCGGCGCTCACCACGCGAATGTCGGAATAGTCGTACATCTCCCAATAGTTGTCGCCAATCGGGTTCACTTCCGCCGCGCCGCTCATGTCGGTCCACACCCTGCTGTATTTGTAGTAGGCCAACGAGCTTTGGCTGATTATCGACGGCAGGTTTGTCGTCTTCTCGTCGCCCGGCTTGCGCCAGCGGTTCAGGTAGTCGCGGCTGTAGTTCTTCTCCGAGTAGATATCCGATCCATAACCGCCCGTGGCCTTTGAGCCATACATGGCGAAGAGCCTGGTCTTGGCGCCGAGGCTATAGCCCAGCACCACCGAGGCGTGCCACTGGCGATAGCGTAACGTGTTGGTGAGACTTCCCTGTATGTCGGCCTCGCGCTTGCCCGACGCCGAGAGCACCGTGGTGTAGGTGTCATACTTGGTCAGTCCGCGCAGGGCCTCCTGGTTGTTGTAATAGTCGTCGATGAGCGGTCCGCCGTCCACCGGGCTAAGTCCGAGGAAGCGGTAGCTGTAGAACGTGTTGACGGCCTGTCCCTTGACGAGCGCCGTGCCGTTGAGGAAGTCGGAGAGCTCGTAGGTCTGCGACGCGGGTCGTGAGTCGAGCGAGTTGACAATCTTCGAGAGCGACGTGCTGACGCTCCAGCGGAAGTCGCGTGTGCGCAGTGGCGTGGCGGTGATGTCGAAGCTGTAGCCCTTGTTGGTCACGTCGCCGCCGTTGATGACATAGCTGCTCACGCCGTTGACGCTGCTCACGCGCTTGTTCATGAAGGCGTCGGAGGTCTTCTTGTAGAACACGCTAAGCTCCATCTCCAGCCTGTGGTCGAAGAAGCTCATGTCGAGGCCGAGGTTTATGGAGTTGGTCTTCTCCCATTTCAGGTCGGGGTTGGGGTGCGAGTTGATGGTCGACAGGTTCTCGTTGTAATATGAGTTGAGCGTGCCCTTGTGTATGGTCATCACCGGGCTCTCGGTGTCGAGCATGTTGCCCTGGAAGCCGTAGCTGGCCTTGGCCGTCATGTAGTCTATCCACTTGGCGTTGATCCAATGGCCCACGTCGTAGCTGCCCGACACCGACCAGATGGGCAGGAAGCGGTCGTTGGAGCGGTCGCCAAACTTGTTGCTGCCGTCCACGCGTCCGTTGAGGTTCACTCGCCAGAGCTGCTTGTAGGCGTAGGTCACGGAGAGGTAGGTTGAGAGCGTGTTGGTCAGGTCGTCGACAATCGCAGGCACGTTGCCCATGGCCCACGACGCGTATGAGGTGTAGATGGTTGGGTCTATGTCGCTCACGAAGGTCTCGCCACGGTCGCGGAAATAGCCGCGCTGGGTGCTGGCGTAGCTGCGATACTTGGCGCTGTTGGCCTCCACGCCGAAGGTGGCGTAGATGTTGTGCTGGTCGTCGCCGCCGAAAAACTTGTTGGCGTCTACCTGGAAGCGCGCCGTGTAGCTGCGGTTGGTCACGGAGGTGCGGTTCAGCTCTCCGCCCACGGGGCAGGTCGACAACGACGGAGAGTCGATGGTGGCTCCGTATTCGGCTCCGCGCAGCATGGCTATGTGCCACGTGCGCTCGCCCCACCAGTTCTCAAGGTCGGTGTTGGAGTTGGTCACCGACAGTATGGCATTGGCCGTCAGCCAGTCGGTGAAGGTGAAGCGCAGGTTGGTGGTGAACGTCATGGAGTTCACCTTCTGGTGGTTGTAGCTGTTGGCCAGCTCGTTGAGGATGTTGTAGTTGTACAGGCTGCCGTCGCTCTGCTTGCGCTGGTAATAGTAATACTCGCCGTTGTCTTGGTAGACGGGCAACGTGCGCGTGGTGGTGTAGGCGTAGTTGAGCGGCGCTATCTGGTCTTGATAGTAGCTTCGGCGCTGGTGGTAGCCGTTGAAGGTGAACGATGCCGTGAGCAGTTTCGAGAACGTGTTGTCGAGGTTGAGCGACCATGTGTAACGCTCGTTGGCGTTGGCCTTTATCACGTCCTCCTCGTTGTCGTAGCCCATTGAGGCGTAGTAGCGCGACTTGCTTGAGCCGCCGCTCACGCTCGCCGTGTGCTGGGTGCTGAGGGCGTCGTGGCAGAGCAGCTTGAACCAGTCGGTGTTGCGCGTCTCGTCGGCCGACACCCGCTTCTGGAACTCGTCGTAGGTTATCGCCCCGTTGTAGAGGTCCTGCACGTTTTTCTCGTAACCCACCGTTGTCATGAGGTATGGGAACTGGTAGTGGTCTTGCAACAGCTCGCGCGAGAACTGCACCCTCTCCTTCGAGTTCATCACGTCCACGGAATGGTCGGTATAGCGCGGGCGCACCTTGTAGTTCATCGAGAAGTTGTAGCTCACCACGGGCTTGCCCTCGTAGCCTCGCTTCGTGGTCACCACTATCACGCCGTTGGCGGCCTTGGTGCCGTAGATGGCCGTGGCCGCAGCGTCTTTCAGCACGTCGATGCGCTCGATGTCCTGGGGGTTGATGCCGGCGATGGCGTTGCCTATGCGGTTCACGTAGTCGGGGTCGTTGAGCTCCTCGGGCGATATCTCCACGGGGTCTTGCACCACTATGCCGTCTACCACCCACAGGGGCTCACGGTTGCCGATGAGCGTCGATGTGCCGCGGATGCGTATCTTAGGCGCCACGCCCACCTCAAACGAGTTGTTGTTGACCAGCAGGTCGGGTATCTTGCCCTCGAGCATCTGGTCGAGCGAGCTCATGTCGGTGCGCTCCAGGTCTTTCATCTTGGCCGTGGAGACGGCCGACGTCAGCGACCGCTTGTTAAGCACCTGGTAGCCGGTCACCACCACCTCGTCGAGCGACTTGTCGTCGGCGTGGAGTATGATTTTCGCCGGATGGCCGGCAAGGATGGTGCGCGTGGCGCTGTTGAAGCCCAGGTAGCTCACCTCCACCGTCAGCCGCTGTCTCTCGGTGAATATCTGGAAGTGGCCGTTGGTGTCGGTGGTGGCGCCGGCGCCGGTGCCCTTTATCTTCACCGTGGCCCACTGCAGCGGCTCGCCGTTGGCGTCGACCACCGTTCCGCTGACCGTCGCCTTGCGCTGCTGCGTGGCGTGGTGGCCGGCGGCCCGCTTCAGCACGATGGTCTTGCCGCTTATCTCATAGGCCAGGCCGCAGTGGTCGAGCAGCACGCAATGGAGCAGCGCGCCGAGCGAGAGGTCGGTGCACTGGCACGTCACGTCGGGCAAGCCGCTGAGCACCTGCTTCTGGTAAACGAAGTCGTAGCCCGTGCGCTGCTGCAGGTCTTGCACCACCTGCTCCACGGGCTCGGCATGGTAGCTTGCGCTGTAACGCTGGCCACTGCCGACAATGGCATGGCCACGAGCGCGAAGACAAGCAAAAGATAATCTCTCAGTCGATGTTTTTCTCTCATGAATATAAACACTTTACAATATATTTCCCATTATCATATAATCCTACTCTGCCATGATTTCCACGTTCTTGCCCTTCACCCTGAACTTTATGCCGCCGCTCATCTCGAGTATGCGCAGCACGTCCTGGAAGTTGCCGTAGCGTGGCACGCTGCCCATGAACACCGTGCCGGCCACCTGCTGGCTGCTGAACGCGTAGCTGAAATCGTACCACCGGCTGAGCTGCTCCATTATCTGCTCGAGGGTCTGGTTCTCGAACACGAACTTGCCGTGGGTCCAGCTGGCCACCACGTCGGTGTTAACCGCGCGTATCGTGGCCGTGCCCATGCGCTTGTCATACTCGGCCTGCTCGCCGGGCCTCAGAGTCAGCTCTCCGCCCTTGCCGCCTATCGGGCGCAGGGCTATGCTGCCGCGTATGAGCGTGGTCACCACCTTGCCGGCGGGATAGGCGTTGACGTTAAACTCCGTGCCAAGCACCCTGACCTCTTGCCCCGCGGTCTCCACCGTGAAGGGATGTGCCGCGTCGTGAGCCACCTTGAAGTAGACCTCGCCCGCGGTCTTCACCCTGCGCTCCTTGCCGTCGAACACGGCTGGATATTCTATCCTCGACCCGGCGTTGAGCCTCACCTCGGTGCCGTCGGTCATGGTGAGCGTGTATTCGCCTCCGCGCGGCGTCTCCAGCACCACGGTGCCCTTGTAGCCGTGGCCCAAGGCGTGGCTCATGGCCAACTTGTTTTTGCCCGCGTCGCCGCCAAGGCGTATCATGCTGCCGTCGCCCAGCCTCAGCACGGCCTGGGTGGTGCCGGCCTTGATGCGTATCTGGCGCGACCGCTCGGCGTTGGCCACGGCCTGGCTCTTCCACCGCGACACGCGCTCGTGGTATTCCCAGCCGCCAAGTCCCACGAGAACCACGGCGAAGACGATGGCCGCGGCCGCCACGAGCCCGCGCAGCCGCACCAGTCTCGCGCCGCGTGCCTGAGGCGTGGCCGCGGCCTTGGCCTCACAGGTTGCCAGCCGACGGCGCATGGCTTGGAGGGCGCTATCAGAATCGACGGCCTCGCGCGCCGACACGTCTTCTGCCACGGCCTGGAGCGAGCAGAGGTCGCGGAACAGGCGACGGTGGCTGTCGCTGGCCTCAACCCATGAGCGCAGCTCCGCGCGACCGGCAGCGTCGAGCTCGCCGCACATGTGGAGCAATATAAGCTTGGATATTCTTGTTTCCTTGTCCATAAATTCGTTTTATATGCTCTTTAACGCAATAGGCGTGAAAAAGTGGACTGAAGAAAGCTATTTTGTTCGAAAAAATAGTCATTTTGGGAAAGAAACGTTAATTTTCCAAATCCGCAGCTAAGCCCTTCAACGTCCTTCTTGCGTGTAGATGTGCTCTCAATACGCAGTATCATACCCATAAGTTGTAGACGTTATCTGATAACCGAACAATCTACATCTTAGACCGAGGGTCGAGTCGATTACAGATGACAATGTGGAGCCTAATTGCTCCATGACCCGAAAATATTCCCCAAAAAGGAGTGAGTTTCTCAGATTTAATTCGTATTTTTGCAATGACAAACCATCGACAAGGCACACCACACAGACAATGGCCTGGAGCATGAGCACGACAAATAAACACCGGGAAGCGTACGCCCTGTTTCTGCAAGGCGACATAGGCTCTTTATATAAAAATGTCTATCCATCGCTCATTGTGTTCACGCGCCGCTTGCTGACAGACGAGCTCGCCTTCCTCGCCGAAGACTGCGTGCAAGACTCCATCTTCCAGCTTTACCAGAGGCGCGAGGAGATGGCGTCGGCAGAACGCGCCAAGGCGTTTCTCTTCGTCTGCATACACAACGCCGTGGTGTCGTATATACGCAAGCACAACAGCCAGATGCACTACGCCAGCCAGGACGACGACTTCGAGGACGACTTCTCCACCGAACTGATACGCAAGGAGACCATCGACAACCTCATGGCAGCCGTGGACCACCTGCCCGAGGACATGCGGCAGCTGTGCGCCATGATTTTCCGCGAGGGTCTGAAGACGGCCGACATAGCCGCACGGCTCAACATGACGGAGAGCGGCGTGAAGAAAAAGAAGCGGCGACTGCTCAACCTCTTGCGAAAGTCGTTGTCGCCCGATGCCTTGATGCTGGCTTACTTGTATCTTGCGAACTAAACGCAACGTGCGAACCGACACAAGAAGTAATTATGCTTGAGGGTGTGTCAAAACTCCCTGATTCTTAAAATCGGGTAGGAGGTAAATGTTATTCATAAAAGGCATTTACCTTCTACTTTCACATCTACCGACCTCCCACACCACCGTACGTGCGGTTCCGCATACGGCGGTTTCGCGCTTTTACACCTTACGGTGTGTGGCAAGTTGTTTTCAGCCATCCCTTCGAGATACGTCACTTCTATTCTATTGTCGGATTCCGTCCTATCTTGTGAATAGAGAGTTCCTTTTCGGACATCTGACTACAAAAGACTCTCAAGGTAGCAGTCATTTACTGTTGCACTGCACGATTCAGTCCTTCCCTATAGACAGCCCGTGTCTTGGGTACTATGACCTCTGCTGACTTCTCACGGCAAGCTTTACTCCGTCATGGTGCATCGAATAACTCAT
>JALEJI010000086.1 GCA_022769825.1 Prevotella sp.
TTGTGCCTATATACGCAATATTTGTTGCCTACAAGGCTCTTGAAAGTTAAGTTTACAGAAAAATGAAAAACTCGTTGCGCATCCATAAATGGACACACAACGAGTTTAATATTTTTATATTGGGTGTTTTGACACGCCCTCCATTTGGCTACTATCGCAAAAAAAACTGGCGGAAAAGCCGCCAACGGCGTGGTCAAGAGGCAGAAGGCTACCCTTTTCCCGCTCTAAATGCACTGGTTTCCAAGTGTTAAATTTCGGCAATAATATTTTACAATTTACCATGCTTTGCCGTTTTTCTTTCGAACATGGATTAAACGGATTAATATCAGGTGCAACGGCGAGAGCAATGCCGTGGTGTCGGCGAAGAGCCTGGGCAAGTACTTGCGCCCATACAGCAAGTCGATGCAGTCTACCAACGAGCTGAAGGATGGCTACAACTGGCACGAGGCTTACTGCCTCTACCCCATCGGCGTGACCAACATGCGCACGGCCACACCCGACCGCTCGCTGGAGAACACCAACCTCTACCAGAACATCAACTGACCGACATCGGCCGGCGAACACGCGGAGAAGTAAGAAAATGACGTCTGGCTTGTCGCCACTGCCTTATTGCTCGCCTTGCCCTCAGCGACTTCACAGCCGCAAACATCGTCGTCACCATCGTTGGCCTCCAAGATGTTAAAGAAAGCAAAACCCTATCATTTTTATAGTACTATGTATTGCATAGTACCTAATCGTTGACTATCTTTGCAGGCGTAACAACCCAAAAACATAAATGCAATGAACATCGACAATGCCAAGTCACAGATGCGCAAGGGCATGCTCGAATACTGCATCATGCTTCTGCTCCGCCACCGCGCGGCCTATGCCAGCGACATCATAGCGCAGCTGAAGGAGGCCGAGCTGATAGTGGTGGAGGGCACGCTCTACCCACTGCTGACGCGCCTGAAGAAGGATGGCCTGCTCTGCTACGAATGGCAGGAGTCAAAACAGGGACCGCCACGCAAGTATTACGCGCTGACGGCCGACGGCGAGGCTACACTCAGTGAGCTCGACAAGGCGTGGCAAGAGATAGCCCACACCGTGGGGGTATTGAAAGACGCGCGACAAGACGCTAACTCGCAACCAAACCAATAACTCTTAAAAATCGAAAACGTCTATGAAAAAGAACATCAACATAAACCTCTTTGGCACGCTCTATGCCATCGACGAGGACGCCTGCGAACTGCTTGAGGATTATCTCAACAACATGAAGAGCTACTTCGCCAAACGCGAAGGTGGCGACGAGATTGCCGACGACATAGAGCACCGCGTGGCGGAACACCTGTGGGCACTGAAAGAGCAAGGCATGAATGCCATCGACCTGGAAACCGTGAAGCGCATAATCGGCAGCATTGGCAACCCCGACGAGGTTGACGGTTCAACGAACGACGATTCTGCAGAGTCGGCTGGAGATTCAACCACGTCGGCTGACGATTCAGCCACGAAGACTGACGATTCAGCCACGGAGAAGACGGCGAAAGAGCGAGACGCGGAAACGGATGACAAGCATCGAAATGGTAAACATGAAATACGTGTGGACATTAATCTCGGCGACGCAAAATGGATTGACCGCATGCTTCACCACGTCAAGACGCATCGCTTCTACCGCGACGGCAAGGACAAGATCGCGGGAGGCGTGATTTCCGGACTGCGCCACTATTGCGGCGGTGGCGACATAGTGGTGTGGCGAGTGTGCGCCGTGCTGCTGGCCCTTGCCACGTTCACGCTCTGCCAAATGAATTTCTCCGGTGGCCTGCAAAGGTTTCTCGTCTTGTTCTTCACCGTGCCTTTGATTATCTACGTGGCCCTTTGGCTGCTCGCTCCCGTGGCACGCACGGCAGAGGAACGCCTCTGCATGACGGGCGTGGAAGTGACGCCCGAGTCGATAAGCCGCACCTTGATAGCCGAAGCCGACAAAGAAAAGAAGCCCACGACACGGCGGCATGGCGACGGTATGATAATGAGTAGGCTGTTTGAGATTGCTAAGTTCGGCGTAAAGGCAACCGCTATTGTGGCGTTTGCCATAATGTCGGCTGTCGCGTTGGCTTATCTCGTGTGTGGAGTAGTCTACTCCATCGTGGGCGAGCCGTTCCTCCTGTTGTTCTTCGACGAACCTGAGAACACGCGTGTACTTTCGTCCATACCGCTGCTTGGCATGTATTGGGTGACATCGGCGGTGTGCTGGCTCATTGTGGCACTGCTTCCGCTGCTGGGCATAGCGCGCTCGTTCAAACCGAACCGCAAACGGCTTGGCTTCGCGGCCATAGCCTCGCTCGCGAGCGTGTGGACAGTAGCCATCACCATGGGCATATTGCTGTTTGTGCTGTTCGCCATACACGCTGACAACGAAAGCAAGATAATAGACCGCCAGCACAACACGCGCAACGGCATCTACCTTAACCGCTGGACGTGGGAGCACCTGTACGCCACGGGATGGAGCGTGAAAGAGGCTGACAACATAAGATTCGCCTCTTTGTTCGGAAGCAGCGACGAAGACCCGCTGTGCCTTTACGTCGAACCGTTCAGCGTCAGTCCCGACAAGGACGGCAAGCCCATGACGCTGTCGCTGAGCCGCAAGCAAAGCGTGGCAAAAGGCGACTACGCGCTCGAATGCATGGCGATATGCACGGCCATGGATGCCACGCTCAGCGTGTGGAGTGGCTCCAAGTGTCATGCCGTGCTGCGCCTCGACGGTTATGGGGCAGCAGAAGACCGCATACTGAAAGACTTTGACTGGACTGCCAGCCGTGACATCCCGCTCTTCAGCGAGCAAAACGACAGCACGATGTGGGTAGACAACGTGAGACAGGGCAACGACAAGTGGCACTACCTCGTATCAAAGCCTTTCCATCACGACGGCGGCACGCTGGAATATCGCCTGCGTATTGGCCAGCACGACGTTGAAGACGCCACGACCGTGAACAGCGAGGTGTGGATGGCACACGAGACACTAAGGAAGCAGTGAGCAAGTTCATTCACTGCCGACAAGAAACGTGAGCTTGGCAAGACAAGATAACACTTTGATTCCCTGCGCGAGCTCGAGATAGGCATGAAGGCGGAGGCTCACAAGCTCGGACACCTCGGAATGAACTATCTGGTTCGTCGCAGCACGCTTGCAGAAGCCAACATACGCCGTCCTCAGGAGTTCTTTGCAG
>JALEJI010000081.1 GCA_022769825.1 Prevotella sp.
TTCCAATGATTCTCAAGATACATTCTGTACTCATGTATCATGGCATATCCGAAGATAATACATGATATGAGTACAAACACCCCGATGATGATCAGGGCTAATTCAATCCTTGGCATTGTTTCTATTACTTCTTTCATGTTGTAAATATAGAGTTTTTCTACGAAAGAAGGTGCATTTTTTCCCTGTTCATGTGTCGCATTCCTAGAGGGTGTGTCGAAACGATGCATCCTCTTTTTGTAGTATGCTCGGCATGAGCATTGTCTAACGGGTGCAAGTCCCGAGTAAGCCCTAATAGCGGGAATTACATAGCCAAGGGCAAGGGTGTTCATCGCAAGGTGAAATCTGAAGGAAGCTGGCGGCAAACATCTGACCTAACGAACAGGAACTTCATATAAGGCATTTAACCCAAATCGGTCATTAGAAAATGACAAGAAGCTTTTTCTAATGACCGATTTGGGTTAAAGGGCTTCGAGGATTGGAGCTATGGCATACAAAAGAATAGACGCAAGCGGCTACACGGAGGCAGATAATTTGCTTTGCTGGATCCGGGTACAATTCATTTTTCCTCTTGGGAGCATGGATATGTATAAGAAGCAGCGCGAGTTATATGCTGCCAGAGCCATACCTCTTGATTTTATCCCTTAGGAATTTCTTTAGGCCTTTGTCTTCAAGCACGTCGATGTGGTCGTAAAGGCCAAGTATGAACCGGGCTATGGCATCGTAAGTGGCCACGTCGGTCTCGAAGAGCCAATGGGTGTCGTCGTCGGGACGAATCATGCGCAAGGAATGGGGATACTCTTCTTGCATGAAGTTGCAAGAAGACACGTCGAGGCGCAACACCACATGATGGCGCACCTCGCCGCTGTACATGAACATGTCGGTAAAGGCATTGCGGTGCTTATTGGTGTTCTCCCATTCCTTATCGAGAATCTCCACGATGCTTATCCTCGAAATCTTAAACGTCTTGTTCCTGCCCGACTCGACCTCGTAAGCCCTGACATCCGTGTCCTCGCCAAGAAACATGAACGGCTCCACCAGCCTGTCTCTCACCGTAAGACTGTTTGACGAGGCGTAATTGTGCAACACCACGCATTTGTGGTCTTTCATGGCACTCTGAAGAAGCATGTAGTTGGTATAAGGGCCATAGTTCTTCTTGTTGCCACCAAGCACGTCGAAATGGTAGAAACGCTTCAGCTTCAACCTTATGCCGGCTGCCATGGGATTGTCCACGTCCTTGCCGATAAGCATCCTGTACAAGTAAAAGGCCTGATCCACATTGAGACCTACCGAATCGTTGATGTCCTTGAAAAACGGTGAAGTGGCGTCAAGGTTGTAGCCCAACCTGTTGTGGTTAACGAAAAAACCGTAAGCCGACAACGCCTTCACTACGTAATAAGCGTTGCGAAGGCTCGTGCCAAGAATCTTGGCAATGTCGGGCGCGGAAAGAATCTTGTCACCGGAAATCGCGCGTATGACGTCAAGCCAACGGAAAAACGACTTGACGTTGTCATTGTTCTCCTTTGCCATCGCTCATTCGAATTTCAGTTCAAGCTGACGGTCACCATAGAGGTTATAGCTCTTGCGGTGATACTTCGTTATGCCATGCTCGGCTATCGCCGCCCGATGGTCTTTCGTGGGATAACCCTTGTTTTTCTTCCATTTGTAAGCAGGGAACTCCTCGTCAAGCCGGCCCATGTAGTCGTCTCGATAAGTCTTTGCCAATATCGACGCGGCGGCTATGGCCTGGTATTTGGCATCGCCATGCACGATGCAAGCGTAGGGGAGTGAAGAGTGAGGAGTGAGGAGTGAAGAATCCGCTTGACACGTATGTGGAATCCTTGGCGTGGGATCGAACCTGTTGCCGTCTATGATGAGAGCCTGTGGCCTTACGCTCAAAGCGGCAATGGCACGGTGCATGGCGAGGAAAGAGGCATGAAGGATGTTAATCTCATCGATTTCCTCGGGTGTCACTATGCCTACCGCCCACGCCACGGCATCGCGCTGTATCTGCTCGCGAAGGGCATAGCGGCGCCTCTCTGTCAACTTCTTCGAGTCGTCAAGGTCGGGGTTGTCATAGTCGGGCGGCAAGATGACGGCGGCGGCATACACGCTGCCGGCCAGGCAACCACGCCCGGCCTCGTCGCAACCTGCCTCTATAAGGTCTTTATAATAATGTGGCGATAGTTTTCCCATGAATTGAGTGGCGAACTAAAAATTATCAAAATCATTCCGCTTCATTATCACAGGATAACGTTCAGGATGCCTTAAACTGTCTATTTCCAAATCAACGTCGAAATCTGACCAGCAAATAGCATCCCGACCTTCTAAACGGACATTAAGTACATTGCGAATGGAAGCATTTTGAAAGACAGGACTCATATTCAGAACATCTTGCTGACGCGCTCTATGCCCTCGGCAAGCACGTCGATCTCATGCTTCGTGTTGTAAAGGGCGAAGGAGGCGCGAACGGTGCCAAGCACGCCGAGCCTGTCCATGAGTGGCTGGGCGCAATGGTGACCCGTGCGCACGGCAATGCCGAGCTGGTCGAGAAGCGTACCCATGTCCATGTGGTGGATGTTGCCCACGTTGAAGCTCACCACGGCGTCGTGGGCGTGGGTCTTGTCGTGAGGCCCATAGATATGCATGCCGTCAATGGCGGAGAGACGCTGGAGGGCATAGGCCGTGAGCTCGCGCTCGTGACGCTCTATGTTGTCCATGCCAAGACGCTCCATATAGTCTATGGCTACGGCAAGGCCGTGGGAGGCTATGTAGTCGGGCGTGCCAGCCTCAAACTTCAATGGCGGCTTCTCAAACGTGGTCTTGTCGAAGCTCACGTGGTCTATCATCTCGCCACCACCTTGATAGGGCGGCAGGCGGTCGAGCCACTCTTCCTTGCCATACAGCACGCCGATGCCCGTGGGACCGTACATCTTGTGGCCGCTGCAGACATAGAAATCGCACCCGAGCTTCCGGACGTCTACTTTCACGTGAGGCGCGCTCTGCGCCCCGTCCACCACGCAAGGCACGCCGTGGTCGTGGGCCATCCTTACAATATCCTCCACGGGATTGACCGTGCCGAGGACATTGCTGACATGGGCCACGCTCACTATCCTTGTCTTCTCGTTGAAGAGATTGTCGTATGCCTCCATGTCGAGCACGCCGTCGTCGGTCATTGGTATCACGCGCAGCCTTATGCCCTTGCGACGCGCCGCCAACTGCCAAGGCACTATGTTGGAGTGATGCTCCATGACGGAGACTATCACTTCATCGCCCGGCTCCATCATGGCCTCGCTGAACGTGGCCGCAATGAGGTTAAGGCCCTCCGTGGTGCCACGGGTGAACACTATCTCCGACGCGCTTTCAGCGTTGAGGAAGCGCCTCACCGTCTCGCGTGCCTGCTCGTGCTGGTCGGTGGCCTGCACGCTGAGGTAATGCACGCCACGGTGCACGTTGGCGTTCTCGTTGAGATACTCGTCGCGCATGGCGTCGAGCACGCACAAGGGTTTCTGCGTCGTGGCGGCGTTGTCAAGATAGACAAGCGGCTTGCCGTGGACCTCGCGGCTCAATATCGGGAAGTCTTCCCGCACCTTTTCTATGTCGTACATCATTTTGCCTTTCTTTATTACAGCGTTAAACCATTACTTGCAAATCTTGCAATTGGAGCATTTGCCAAGCTCGCCACGGAAACGCATCTCCACCAACTGGTGCAGACGGTCGCGCAGCGGCTCAAGTTTTATCTGGTCTATCACCTCGCCTATGAACGCGAATTCCAACAGGAGCTTAGCCTCATGCTCGTCGATGCCACGCTGCTGCATGTAGAACATGGCGGCATCGTTGAGCTGGCCAACCGTTGAGCCGTGCGAGCACTTCACGTCGTCGGCGTAAATCTCCAGCATGGGCTGGGTGTACATCCTCACCCGCTTTGTCATGACGAGGTTCTGGTTGCGCTCTTCGGATGTCGTCTTTTGGGAATCGTGGCGCACGAGCACGCGACCGGCGAACGCGCCGATGGCGTCATCATCGACGACATACTTGTACAATTCGTGCGAATCGCAATGGCCCACCTGATGGTCTATCAAGGTGTTGTTGTCCACGTGCTGGCTCTTGTCGGCAATGACACAGCCGTTGCACCAGCACTCGGCCCCCTCGCCCTTGAACACGAGGTCGAGACGGTTGCGGGTGATGCCGTTGCGCAAGGTTATTACGTTGTGGTTGACCCTGCTGTTGGCTTGCTGCTCTATATAGACATTGCTCACGCGCGTGTTCTTGTCGTGGGTCTCCTCCAGGCAGTAAAGGTCGAGGCTTGCGTTCTCGCCCACGTATGCCTCTATCACCTGCGTGCCAAGGAAGTTACGGTCGTCGGCCGAGTCGTCGCAGAAGAGGAGCTTGGCCTCAGCGCCCTCGTCCATGACGATGAGCACGCGGCGGTTGACCATGAGGTCGACGTCGGAGCGCAGGATGTTGACCACCTGGATGGCGCGATCGACCTTTACGTTGCGGCCCACATGTATGAACAGCCCGTCCTCGGCAAGCATGGTGTTGAGCGCGGTCACGGCGTCTTCCGACGTCTTGGCAATCTTGCCGTAATATTTCCCTACCAATTCGGGTCGCTCGTCGGCGGCGTCCTTCAGGCTCATCACCTCCACGCCCTCAGGCAAGCCCACCTTAGGCAACGCCTTCTTGTAGAAGCTGTCGTTGACGACGAAATAGAGCGACGTGGAAAGGTTGGGCACGTCGCAACTGAAGACGCTATATGGATTCACTGGGAACTCCACGCGGTTGACGTTCACCCCATAGTCGGGGGCGAACAGTTTCTCCATGCTGGTATACTTGTATCGCTCTACCTTGCGCGAGGGGAAGCCTTGACGCTTGAAATCCTCGAAGGCGGTGTCGCGCACGGCGTTCATCACAGCCGAGGAGTGGGCGTTGAGCATGTCGCGTGCCTGGGTGTAAAGCTCTATGTATTGTTTTTCACTACTCATGACCTTCTCCTCACTTTCCGTATTTCTCGTCGGCCTCTTCCTTTATCCAGTCGTAGCCGCGCTTCTCTATCTCCTTCGACAGCTCCGGGCCTTCGGTCTTGACTATGCGGCCATTGTAGAGCACATGCACCACCTGTGGCTTTATCATGTCGAGCAGGCGCTCGTAGTGGGTGATGACGATTATCGACTTTTCTGGTGTGAACAGCTTGTTCACGCCCTCGGCCACGATGCGCATGGCGTCCACGTCAAGGCCAGAGTCGGTCTCGTCGAGGATGGTGAACTTGGGGTCGAGCATGGCCATCTGGAATATCTCGTTGCGCTTTTTCTCGCCACCGGAGAAGCCCTCGTTGACCGAGCGGCGCGACAGTTTCGGGTCGAGGCCTACGAGCTCACGTTTCTCTTTCATCAGTTTCATGAAGTCGGCAGCCTTCAAAGGCTCCTTGCCCTCATACTCACGCTTGGCGTTGACGGCGGCCTTCATGAAGTTGACCATCGACACTCCAGGTATCTCCACGGGATACTGGAACGAGAGGAACAAGCCGGCGCGCGCCCTGTCCTCCGGCTTCATATCCAGCAGGTTCTGGCCGTTGAAGATGGCCTCGCCCTCGGTTACTGTATAAAGAGGGTTACCTGTAAGCACAGCGCTCAAGGTTGACTTACCAGAACCGTTTGGTCCCATGATAGCATGTATCTCACCATCGTTGATAGTCAGGTTGATACCTTTCAATATTTCTTTGCCTGCAATAGTAGCATGCAGATTCTTTACCTCTAACATATTTTTATTAATAAAACAAATTCCATAACAGTCCGCGCGTGTCACCTTTAGTCCACTTGAATGGGAAAGTGAGCTTCAGTCCGATGGTGAGCACATGGCGGTGCAATTGTCCATGATAGCTTGACTCCTTTCCTGTTCCGCCCTCCGTGTATCTGACGTGATAGGGAGAAGCCAGACCAAAACGATAACCGTATTCCACTTGCAGCACTATGCTTGAGAAGAGCCTGACATCAACTCCCGCCATCGGTCCTACGCTGAAACGCGGTTCTCTCACCGTGCCCTTTGCCTCATACGAATATTGCTTGTCTACTTTGCTGTAACCTGGCGACACTGAGGCATCCATGCTGAAATCGCCTCGGTCGCAGTTGTACGCCCACAAGACATCCATGCCGAGATATGGCACGACTGGCCAATCCCCAGGGGTGGGATACCACCGTCCGCCAAGCATGAGCTGACTGATGTCTGCGCTTGCGTCACCTTTCAGGAAAGTGAGTTCCTCATGCTCATAGCCTGCCTTCAAGCTGAAGTTTGTCTTGGGCAGGTAGTATTCCACATGCAACTTTGTCAATAACCCCGTACATGACGTGGAAAGCGCACGCAATCTTGGCACGCTGCCGTCAGGCGAAGATGCCTTGCTTGTGATATTGCCGCCCACCTGACCGTCTATGGCCCAACGCGGAGAACTGTCTTCGTCTTGAGCCACCGCACTTAGGCTCACCAGCAGGAAGAGCGTTGTCAATATGGTTGAAAGGCGATACATGGCTGCTTATCTCAGTTTTACCCCACCGTACCCTCAAGCGACACGCTCAAGAGCTTTTGAGCCTCAACAGCGAACTCCATAGGCAACTTGTTAAGCACGTCCTTGGCATAACCGTTCACTATCAAGCCGACAGCCTCCTCGGTAGGAATGCCTCGCTGATTGCAATAGAAGAGCTGGTCTTCGGAAATCTTCGAGGTCGTGGCCTCATGTTCCACCACTGCCGTGTCGTTGTGGATGTCCATGTATGGGAAGGTGTGGGCGCCGCAGTTGCTGCCCAGGAGCAACGAGTCGCACGAGCTGTAGTTGCGCGCATTGTCGGCATTCGACGTGGCACGCACCAATCCGCGATAGCTGTTTTGCGAATGTCCCGCGGATATGCCCTTTGATATTATGGTGCTCTTGGTGTTCTTGCCCATGTGTATCATCTTGGTACCGGTATCAGCCTCCTGGTAGTTGTTGGTAACAGCCACGCTGTAGAACTCGGCTTGGGAGTTGTCGCCACGCAACACGCAGGATGGGTATTTCCACGTGATGGCGGAGCCTGTCTCCACCTGCGTCCAGCTCAGCTTTGAGTTCACGCCACGCAAGTCGCCTCGCTTGGTCACGAGGTTCAGCACGCCGCCCTTGCCGTGCTCGTCGCCCGGATACCAGTTTTGCACGGTGGAGTATTTCACCTCGGCGTTGTCCTTGACTATAATCTCGACGATGGCGGCATGGAGCTGGTTCTCATCGCGCATTGGCGCGGTGCAGCCCTCCAGGTACGACACGTAAGCGTCGTCGTCGGCAATGATGAGCGTGCGCTCAAACTGTCCAGTGTTGCGAGCGTTGATGCGGAAATAGCTGCTCAGCTCCATGGGGCAACGCACGCCCTTGGGGATATAGACGAACGAGCCGTCGCTGAACACGCAACTGTTCAGCGCAGCGAAGAAGTTGTCACGATAAGGCACCACGGTGCCAAGGTATTCGCGCACCAAGTCGGGATGCTCCTTGATGGCCTCGCCGATGCTGCAGAAGATGACGCCCTTCTCGCGCAGCTTGTCCTTGAAGGTGGTCTTCACCGACACTGAGTCCATGATGGCGTCCACGGCGGTGCCGCTCAGCGCCAATCGCTCCTCCAAGGGTATGCCGAGCTTGTCGAACGTCTTTTCCAGCTCCGGGTCTATCTCCTTGTTCTTTGGCTTCTTGGCCAAAGGGTCGGCATAATATGAGATTGCTTGATAGTCGATAGGTGGCACGTGCACGTGTCCCCATGTGGGTTGCTTGAGCGTCTGCCAATAGCGGAACGCCTTGAGGCGGAAGTCGAGCATCCATTCCGGCTCGCCTTTCTTCTTTGAAATCAGGCGCACAACGTCCTCGTTGAGTCCCGTGGGTATGATGTCGGTATGCACGTCGGTGGTGAAGCCGTATTCATATTTCTGTTCGGCCACCTGGCGCACGAAGGCATTTTTTGTATCTTTGTTTTCCATTTTCCTGTTCTGCTTTGCGTAGCATGCCACGCTGCCAAAAGAGCACAATGCACCCTCTCGTTGTAAAATGCAAAATTACGAATAATGCGGTTATTTCCCTAAGAATTAACGCTTTTTTTATAGCCGCAACCTTGCGCCACGTCTTGGCAGACAGTGGTGTTTCATTAGCGCACGCTTACCTTGCGCGCCACGGTGCATGGAGCATAATCAGCCGACAGACAGTCCACGACCATGAGATAATCTCCTTTTTTGGCTGGCGCGGCAAAGGTTTTCCGCGCCTCGTCAGCATAATTGGCAATGCCAAGCGACGGCGTGTACATCACGCCTTTACTCTTTTCCGCCTCTGGCTTGAAACCTTTTGTTGTAAGCTCAAGGCAACCGTTTATGCATAAGGAATGGCGGGCGATGGATTGCGCCGGCGTGAGATATTCCACCGTGGCGATGTCCTGCATATTCAGGTTCACGGCATTGGTGGCATCCGTAAGCACTCCGTCGACATATATCTTCACTTCCGACTTGCCGCTGAGCGTGGACGCGCGTGTAGGGTAAAGATGCCATGTCAGGGGGCCACTGCCCGTGCCCTTTTCCGTCTCGTCCAGACCATCATCCCTGGTTGAGGACACCAACTTCATATAAGTAGAGAAATGGTAAATCATTTGCTGGAATGTCTGATAGTTGCGCTTGTCCATCACGTCTTCCGTGATGAGCTTGTCGCCATAAAACTCCTTTTCCTCTTTGGCATAGTCTTTCTTGACATACGCCGTCACCACCACGTCCGACAAATTGTTCACACCATGCCAGTTGAACCCCTGCCTGCCAGCATTGGTTGCCGTTACGGAAACGGTGTCACCAAGAAGAGCCTTCCGGTAATTCATCACCGTCGGTATGGTGTCGCCATAAAACTCATATTCGTATTGTCCTGAACCGTTCTTCTTATCGTGCGCGCTCACGAAGAAGCTGTCGCCCTGCGGATAGTCTCCAATAGGCAAAAAGAACGTGCCGTCTTTTCGTATCTCTGCCGAGAACGTTTCGGCATTACTACGCTGATAAGCCACGATGTTGCCTTCCTTGAGCTTCCAGTTCTTTCCTTTTCCCCAAACCGTTCCTTTTATGGCGTTGGTCACCTCTGGCTGGTATTTCATCTTCCATCCCTCCGACATCACCTTGGCAATGTCGAGCCTTTGGAAACTTGCGGACAGCAACCAACCGTTGATGTCGGCAACGCGGTCTACGGGCGACTCACCTGCCATCTCGCGTGGGAAAGGCAACTCCGACACTGCGTCCGACTCAAAACCAGCGGCCTCAGCAGTTGGGGCATAATGGGCAATGACAGAGTTGACACTTTCATCATACGGAATGAAGCGGACGGTTGACGCGATGGTCTTTTCACCGATTATTGAATCGATGTTGACCTTCTCACTCGCCATGTAGTATGTCTTGTCGTCATGGTTGGGCTTAGCCTTGGTCGACCGCCAGATATGCGCCTCTGTCAGCACGTTGTTGTCGCGATCCGTGAGCATGACGGATATGACGCCATTGCCGACATTCGACACGTCGACCACTCCTTCTCGGCGCACGGGTATCATCATCAGACCTAAAGCCCGGTGATAAGTGTAGAGCTTAGCCCCACTCGGTATCCGCCCGTCTATGCGGTATTGGAACTTGCCCCTGCCTTGCGATATGCGCAACGCAGGAGAAGCGTTGTCTATTTCAGGCATGGCGTAGATTTTGCCGTCTTTGCCATCCCCCACGTTCACATAATAATGTTCCCCTCGTACCGGGGCAATGACAAACGTCTGCCATCCGGCCAATGTCGTAGCTGAAGACAGCAATACTGTTCCATGCGAATCGGTAATAGAGAAAGGCGATTGCAGAGGCCGGCCGTTGTCATCGGCCAGAAAGACCGACACGTTCTGACTGCCTCCCACCGTTAGCTTGCCGCCTTCGGGAAATATCTTGCAGCCACTTCCATGACCGCTTATTGTAGCGGTGCCGTCCTTGCTTATCTCTATTGGATTTGTGGGGATTGTGATGTCGCTGAAGTTGCACATCATCTTGGAATAGGCGCGAAGGAAGTAGATACCGTATGGAACCGTGATATCTATCGGCATGACCGTATGAAAAGCCCCTTGCTCGTCAACTCCAAGTTTTTGCCTCCGAAGTATGCTGTCCTTGCCGTTAGTGAGTTCCACGTAAAGGTATCGGCTGTAAGGCTTCCCTTTCTTGTCATCGCATCTCGTCAGCCAACCTGCAATCCGTATCGTGTCGCCAAGCTGGTAGCTTATCCTGTCGCTGGCGAAGAACACCTTCTCTGTCGGCAAAGTCTGGGCTTCAGCAATAAAAGAAAACACCAGCATCAACAAAAGAATTACCGATTTCTTCATGGAACTAAGTTTTATAAGTTTTACTTGTAAAACGCTTCACAGAGGACGAGAATGATTCTCGTCCTCAATTAATGTACACACACCAATGTTCAACCTAATATCAGATTATTTGGTATTGAACATAATAGAACCCTTCTCCAGGAACAACTGCATAAGGAACGTTCTCACCGATATAGAGTTCCGCTGTGAACACTCCATTGGGATTGAATTGATATTCCCACTTTAAGTGACTCTTTATAATGGAAAAGTAAAAATAGATACCATCCGTAGAATACAATACAGGAGAGCCAAGCCCCTGAATTGACCATTTACTAATATTTGATGTGTTTGCCCCCTCTGGAATGCGCCCTTGGAGATACATTTCACTGCCAGGCCCAAACAACTCAGACTTGTCAACATCTACATAGATAGTACCAAGACAGTGCGGGTCACTATACCTTGATTGAGCAGAGACCGTCATGAAACAAAAGACGGTCAAAAGCAACGTAATAATTCTCTGTTTCATCTCCTTAAAGTTTAATGGTTTATTAATGTTGATAGCAAAAGTCCTTGATTCTTATAATAAATAGGTGCATTAACCCATTAATTCATGCGCAAATATAAAGAAAATATCTGAATATACAAAATAAAACCATCTTAAAACAGAATAAAAAAATCCGCTATGCCTTGTTTGTCGCAAAGCATAGCGGATTATACATATTTATAAATAAGAGCTTACAGCTTCTGCTCCACCTCAATCTCGGTGAATGTCTCGATGATGTCGCCCACCTGTATGTCGTTGTAGTTGACGAGCGAGATACCGCACTCCAGACCTGTAACGACCTCCTTCACGTCGTCCTTGTAACGCTTCAAGGCGGCGATAGCTGCGGTGTGGACCACGATCCCGTCGCGCACGACATGGGCCTTGTCCTTTGAGTGGACCTTGCCCTCGGTTACAAGTGCTCCGGCGATGGTGCCGACCTTGGAAATCTTGAACACCTGCTTGACCTCCACCTCGGCGGTGACAACCTCTTTCGTCACCTTGTCGAGCATGCCGACCATGGCGGCCTTGATGTCGTCGATGGCATCGTAGATGATTGAATAGGTGTTGATCTCCACGCCCTCGCGGTCGGCGAGCTTGCGCGCGTCGGCTGAAGGACGCACCTGGAAGCCCACGATGACGGCATCGGAAGCCGAGGCGAGCATGACGTCGTTCTCTGAAATCTGACCCACGGCCTTGCTGATGACGTTTACCTGAACCTTCTCTGTAGATAGCTTGAGGAAGGAGTCGGACAAGGCCTCGATAGAACCGTCGGTATCACCCTTGACAATGATGTTGAGCTCGTGGAACTCGCCGCGCGCGATGCGGTGCGAGATGTCGCCGAGGGTAAGGCGCTTCTGCGTGCGCAAGCCTTGCTCACGCTGCAGCTGCTCGCGCTTGTTGGCGATGTCGCGCGCCTCCTGCTCAGTGTCTATCACGTGGAACTGGTCGCCGGCCGTCGGCGCGCCGTTGAGACCGAGCACGATGGTCGGCTCTGCAGGCTTCACGTTGTCGATGCGCTGGTTACGCTCGTTGAACAACGCCTTGACACGGCCCCAAGATGTACCCGCGAGCACGATGTCGCCAACGTGGAGCGTGCCGTTGCTCACGAGAACGGTCGACACGTAGCCGCGGCCCTTGTCGAGCGACGACTCGATGACGGTACCCGTGGCCTTGCGGTTGGGGTTGGCCTTCAAGTCGAGCATGTCGGCCTCAAGCAGCACTTTCTCCATGAGGTCGTCCACGCCAACGCCCTTCTTGGCGCTGATCTCCTGGCACTGGTACTTACCGCCCCACTCCTCCACGAGGAGGTTCATGTTGGCAAGGTCCTCACGTATCCTGTCGGCATTGGCTCCCGGCTTGTCTATCTTGTTGATGGCGAACACCATTGGCACGCCTGCCGCCTGACAGTGGGCGATGGCCTCCTTGGTGGTAGGCATCACGGAGTCGTCGGCGGCGATGATGATGATGGCGATATCGGTGACCTGTGCGCCACGGGCACGCATGGCGGTGAAAGCCTCGTGTCCAGGGGTGTCGAGGAACGTCACCTTGCGGCCGTTCTTCAGCGTCACGCTGTAAGCGCCGATGTGCTGGGTGATGCCGCCCGCCTCGCCGGCGATGACGTTGGTGTTGCGTATATGGTCGAGCAGCGATGTCTTACCGTGGTCGACGTGACCCATGACCGTGACAATCGGGGCACGCTGCACGAGCTCGCTCTCGTCGTCTTCCTCCTCGCTGACGGCCTCTTGCACCTCAGCGCTCACATATTCGGTCTTGAAGCCAAACTCCTCTGCCACCATGTTGATGGTCTCGGCGTCGAGGCGCTGGTTGATGGAGGCCATGATGCCGATGCTCATCAGCGTGGAGATGACCTGCGTCACGGAGATGTTCATCATCGTGGCGAGCTCCGACACGGTAACAAACTCGGTGAGCTTCAGCACCTTGCTCTCCTTCTTCTCGGCGCGTGCCTCAGCGTTGAGCTTCTCCTGCACGGCCTCGCGCTTCTCCTTGCGGTATTTGGCGCCCTTCTTGTTCTGGCTCTTGCTTGTCAGGCGTGCCAACGTCTCCTTCACCTGGCGTGCCACGTCCTCGTCGTTGACCTCAGCGGGCTTGTTGTCGCGGTTGCGGTTCTTCTTTTTCTTGCCGTTCCCGTTCTTGTTCCCGGTCTGCTGGTTGGCGGCGGCGTTGATGTCCACCTTGTTGTTGTTTATGCGCTCGCGCTTGCCGCGGTTGTTGGCGTTGGCGTTGTTGCCACCGTTCTGCTGGCGCTGGCGCTCACGCTGCCTCTCCGCGCGCGACTTCTTCTTTGGCCTTGTGCTTGAGTTGATGGTGCTCAGGTCTATCTTGCCGAGCACCGTCACCTTTGGCGTGTCGTCGATGCGCGCCTCCGTCTTCGTGCGGAATATCTCCGTACCCTTCTTGGCGTCCTTGGAAGGCCGTGTCACCTCTGCCACCTTCACCGCGTTGGGCTTCTGTATTACTTGATGCTGCTTCGGCATTGGCTTCTTGTCGGCGGGCTTGGCGTCTTTCGCGCGTGGAGCCAGTGGCGCTGGCTGTGGCGCGGAAGGCTTCACGACAGGTTTCTCGGCCGCGGCCTTCTCTGGAGCGGCCTTCTCTGGAGCGGCCACGGGCTTCTTCGCCTCTGCAGGCTTGGCGTCGGCTTGCTTTGGGGCGGCAGGCTCCGGCTTGGCAGCCTCCACCTTCTTGGGCTCCACCTTGGCGGCCTCAGCCTTAGGCTCCTCAGCCTTGGCTTCCGGTTTCTTGTTGGCAGCCTCTTCCTTCACGGCGGCAGCCTCTACCTTCTGACTGACGGCAGCAGTCTCAGGCTTGGTTGATTTCTTCTCAGGAGATGCATCAGACTTGATTTCCACAGGGCGTTTTCCCACGCTGTCGAGGTCTATCTTCCCCAGCGGCGTGTACTTCTGGTGTCCACCCAATTCCAGGCCACTGTCGACGCGGCGCTTGGAGTTGTCTCGGTCTTTCTTCTTCTCAGGCTTCTTGAAGAGCTGCTCTGCCTTTTCCTTGACAGCAGCATCCTTCTTGAATGCCTCAACGAGGGCGGCGTATTGCTTGTCGTTGAGCTTGAAGTTAAGGTCGTCCTTGACCTCTCCAAGCCCCTCGGCCCTCTTTTGCAGGAAGCCAACTGCCGTTTGGCGCCCTATGTTCAGTTCACGTAATGCTTTGTTTAATCTGATGATCATATAAAATATTTACCTTCTTTATTCAAATTCCTTTTTCAACACTTCCAACACATGGTCCACGGTCTCTTCCTCAAGGTCGGCCTTCTCTACCAGCATCTCACGAGGAGCGTCGAGAACCTCGCGCGCCGTCTGCGGGCCAACGGCCTTGATGGCATCGATAATCCACTGGTCAATCTCGTCGTTGAACTGGTCGAGATACACGTCGTCGAGCTGGCCTTCCTCGTCGCCGTCGGTAACGACACGGAACACGTCGATGGTATATTCCGTCAGCATGGAAGCGAGCTTGATGTTCATTCCGCTGCGGCCGATGGCGAGGCTCACCTGGTCGGGCTGCAGATAGACGCTTGCCTTATGCTCCTCCTCGTCGAGCTTTATCTCCGTCACCTGTGCCGGGCTCAACGCGCGCTGTATGAAGAGCTTGGTGTTGGCCGACCAGTTGACCACGTCGATGTTCTCGTTGTCGAGCTCTCTCACGATGCCATGCACACGGCTGCCATGCACGCCCACGCAGGCTCCCACCGGGTCGATGCGGTCGTCGTAGCTCTCCACGGCAATCTTGGCGCGCTCACCCGGCATGCGGGCTATCTTCTTGATGGAGATAAGGCCATCCTGAATCTCAGGCACCTCGTTCTCGAGCAGGCGCTGGAGGAACGTCGGGCTCGTACGGGAGAGTATGATGCGAGGGTTGTTGTTCTCGTTGTCCACGCGCTCGATGACGCACCTCACGGTCTCGCCCTTGCGGTAAACGTCGGCGGGTATCTGCTCGCTCTTGGGGAGATGAAGCTCGTTGTTGTCGTCGTCGACGAGGAGCACCTCGCGCTTCCACACTTGGTAAACCTCGGCAGAGATGAGCTTGCCCACCCTGTCCTTATATTTATTGTAGAGGGCGTCGTGCTCAAGCTCGAGAATCTTGCTGGCAAGGGTCTGGCGAAGGGTAAGGATGGCACGGCGGCCAAACTTGGCGAAGTCGACGGCCTCGGACACTTCCTCGCCGACCTCATAGTCGGTGTCTATCTTCTGCGCGTCGGCAAGGCTAATCTCCTTGTTCTCGTCGGCCACCTCGCCGTTGGCCACGACGATGCGGTTGCGGTAAATCTCAAAGTCGCCCTTGTCGGGGTTCACGATAACGTCAAAGTTCTCGTCCGAACCAAAGATCTTGGCAAGCACATTGCGGAAGCTTTCCTCAAGCACGCTCACGAGCGTAGTGCGGTCTATGTGTTTTGTATCCTGAAACTCACGGAAAGAACCCATCATGTTCACCTGCTCGTCGTCAATCTTTTTTGCTGGCATAGCTGTATTGTCTTTTTTATTTTGTTTTTATTTGAAGTTTATCAAGTATTTGGTGTATTTCACCGTATCCATGTTGAAGTCGTGGTCCACGTCCATCATCACGGGGCGCTTCTTGCCCTCCACTTTCACCTTCTCGCTCACGGTGACTATGAAGTCGCGCCCGCTGACGCTCTTGAGCACGCCACGGGTCTTCTTGCCATCGGCATCGAGCACCTCGACGGGCTCGCCAACGAAAATCTCATATTGGCGCGCCACCTTGAAAGGCTGGCCGAGACCAGCCGAGCCCACCTCGAGCTCATAGTCTTCCTCGTCCCTGTTGAGATGGTCTTCGATGTATTGGCTCAGCTTGGCGCAATCCTCTATCCAGACACCATCAGCATGGTCTATCTCGACGGTAATCTTGTCATCGGGGCTGATGTTTAGGTCCACAAGGAAATACTCCTTGTCCTTTAGCCACTCTTCTACTAATGCTTTTACGACGTTCTTGTCTATCATGTATTGAAGTTATAAAAAAATGAGGAACTCGCCTTGGGAGTCCCTCATTCCACTGAACGCTGCAAAGTTACACATTTTTTCGCGTTCCCGCAAGTATTAAGCCGTTCTTTTT
>JALEJI010000087.1 GCA_022769825.1 Prevotella sp.
AAAGACAATGCCAGTACCATTATAGTAGAACCGTGAGCGGATGTAGTTGGTGAAGCCACTCTCCCAGTCGTCAAACATATCCTTGGGCAGGCCGTCCTCTTTTATCTGCTCCTTCAGCGTCTTCAGCGACTCCTTGCCGTATGTATGCTCATACTCCAGATGCACCGCCAAGGTGAAGCCTTTCATGCGCTACACGTCGGGAAGTGAATAGTGGAAGTGACAGCAAAGGGCATGGAGGACGTAGCACACATTGAATTGTAAAATATTATTGTCAAAATTTAACACTTGGGAACAGGTGCTTTTAGAGCGGAAAAATGGCTTCGAGGTGCCCCTTTACAGCACTGTCAGTGTCATTTCGGCCAAAAAGATTTGCCGTTACGGTGTAATCGCAACGCCGTTACACTGTAATGGCGACGCGATTACACCGTAATGGCAACGCGATTGCACCGTAACGGCGACGCGAAATTAGCGTATCGGTATTGTCTGAAAACTACAAAAAGTATAACATGTTAATAATTAGGCTTTTATCAAAATGACTCATAATTGCGTCATTTACAGCCATGAGACCGCTTGGTTGATAAAAAACGATTCTCAGGCGACCATTTGTAAACTATTATTACCCAATTTAACAGGTCTGCATTTGGCGCTTTGCAGGGGCCGCATCCTGCAAAGCGCTAAGGTAGGGTATGTCTTCACTCCAAATCCTGATAAATCCTTAAAAAGTACATGTCTTTTCATGCAAAGGGGTTAAATGCAAGGCGGCTGCTTAGTTATGTTTCAGCGTTTATTCCAATGAAAAATGGCAACCATCGGACTTTCTCAATGGTTGCCATTTATATAGATTAATAAAAAGATGTCTTTTCCTTATTACCTGATTCTTGACATGGACCTTATTAGCTCCTCGTCGGCCTTGATACCCGCGCGTGCGAGAATCAGCAATATCATTGCCACCAGAGGCAAGCATACCGCAAAGCTCATGGAGAATGATCCAATGCCCTTAAACATGGAAAGGGCCATGAACGCGTAATAAGCGTACCAAACAAGGCAAAGCACGATATTCACTACACATATTTTCATCTGCAACTTGCGTTTGTTGTAGAGAAAAATGTTGATGAACGAAAGCGTGGCCACCACTACAATGTCGGTAAACAATACAGGATGAGCGTCGAGCCCCGTGCTTGTGTAAAGGCCAATATTATATACTGCCACCTCGGCCCCTTGCATGGCATTGCTTGTCAGTTTGCCTATCGGCAGGCAAAGGCAGACGATAAGCGCGGCCAAAGCGAGGAGCAAATAGATGGTTTGTTTACGCTGTATCATGGTTTACAAATCGGTATCGGCAATCTCGTCTGTAGTCTTTGAAGGGTCCCTCCAATAGATGTTGCCCTCTACAAACTCCTGTGTCGCGAGAAGAGTTGGCTTTGGAAGCTTCTCGTAGTAACGGCTGATTTCAATCTGCTCGCGGTTCTCGAACACTTCATCAAGCGAGTCGTTGTATGAAGCGAACTCTTGAAGCTTCTTGCTCAAGTCAGACTTGATTTCAACGGAGATTTGGTTAGCGCGTTTGCCAATAATCACCACGCTTTCATAAATGTTGCCTGTCTCCGTGCACAAGTCCATGATATTGCGTGTGACGGTGTTTACTGGAGCCTTTGATTTTCTGTAATCCATCTTTGTACAGTATATTATAATAATATATTATTGTTAATCTTTTGCGTTAGCGGTCACTTCCTTGCATTTCTCTATGAAGCGCTCCGCCGTCTTCTTTTCCTTTGAGTCGGGGAATTCGTTCAAGAAGCCATAGCATTCATCCTCAGCGTCCTGGTAGCGCTCGAGCCTCTTCTCTTCGACGCTCTGTTCAGCGAGGTGAAACTTGCTTTTCATGATGAGCGTGGCAAACTCCTCGCGCTTTTTAGTGTAAGGATAATCCTTTAGCGCGTTTTGTGATGTAACGATGCAAGCCTGGTAGTTGTTTCCGCCATCGTCTCCCCCACTGTTGTTGCCGAAATACGTGCCAAGGTTGTAGTACAGCTCAGCTGAGTATAGTTCCTTTTGCACGAGCTTGTCTTGCAACTCAAAGAGCTTGTTCTGCGCGTCCTCCTTGTGCTTGGCGTCGGGATAAAGATCCATGTATTCCTGAAAGGCGTTGATGGCGGCCACGGTCTCCGTTTGGTCAAGGCGTGGCTCAGGAGTGCTCATGAAGAGGCTTTGGCCTACATAATATTTCGCCATCTCGGAATAGTCGCCACGTGGATAAGACTTCACATATTTCTTGAAGGTCTCAGATGCCGTCTGGTAGTCCATGTTCTTATACTCGGCCATGCCAAGCATGTATAGACACTCCTGCGCGTCTTGCGTGCCCTTTTCCGGCACTATCAAGTCTTGGAGGAGAGTTGCCGCACGCTGGTATTTGCCCAACGCGAAGCTCTCTTTGGCATACTCGTATCTATATTTGATGTCGCCCGACTTGTACACGCTGTTGAATTCCTTGGCGCAACCGCTGAGCAGCATCAATGGGATAAACGCTGTTAAAGCTTGTTTTATCATGTCCTCTTTTTAATGAGCCTTAAAATATGAATTGCAAATTTACACACATTTATCTGGTAAACCAAACATGTATTGATTTTTTTAGTAAAATTTCGTGATTAAGTGTATGCGACTGACATAAAATAACTAACTTTGTCAGTCATGAAGTTTCAAATATCATCCAAGTATAAACCCACGGGCGACCAGCCGCAGGCCATCGCGCAGCTCACTGAGGGCGTGAAGAGAGGCGATCCGGCGCAAGTGTTGTTGGGCGTGACCGGGTCCGGCAAGACGTTTACCGTGGCCAACGTCATTGCCAACGTCAACAAGCCCACGCTCGTGTTGAGCCACAACAAGACGCTGGCGGCACAGTTGTACGAGGAGATGAAAGGCTTTTTCCCCAACAACGCCGTCGACTACTACGTCAGCTATTACGACTATTACCAGCCCGAGGCTTACCTGCCGTCCACCGACACCTACATCGAGAAAGACCTCGCCATAAACGATGAGATAGACAAGCTGAGGCTTGCCGCCGTCAGCGACTTGCTCTCAGGCAGGAACGACGTGGTAATAGTGTCGTCGGTGTCGTGCATCTACGGCATGGGCGCTCCGGTGGCGATGCAGGAGAACATAATAAAGGTAAAGCGAGGACAGACGCTGGACCGCAACGAGTTCTTGCGTAAACTCGTCAGTTCCTTATACGTCAGAAATGACATCGACTTGCAACGAGGCTGCTTCTCGGTCAAGGGCGACACAGTCACCATAGCCATGGCATATTCCGATTCCTTGCTCAGGGTGACATGGTGGGACGACGAGATCGACAGCATCGACGAAGTGGACGCCGTGACGATGCACACCATACAGAGTTTCGCGGAATACGACCTCTACCCTGCCAACCTGTTCGTCACGTCAAAGGAGCAGACAGACAATGCCATCCGCATGATTCAAGATGACCTCATGAAGCAAGAAACCTACTTCCACGAGATTGGCGACGACATCAAGGCACAGAGAATAAAGGAACGCGTGGAATACGACATGGAAATGATAAAAGAGCTTGGCCACTGCTCCGGCATAGAGAACTACTCGCGCTATTTCGATGGCAGGCAGCCCGGCGAGAAACCATATTGCCTGCTCGACTTCTTCCCCAAGGACTACTTGATGGTCATTGACGAGAGCCACGTCACCGTGCCGCAAATCAATGCCATGTTCGGCGGCGACCGCGCCCGCAAGCAAAACCTCGTGGAATACGGTTTCCGCTTGCCCGCGGCTTTCGACAACCGTCCTTTGCGTTTTGATGAGTTTCACGACATGCTCCATCAAGTGATTTACGTCTCGGCCACGCCTGCCAACTATGAGCTTCAAGAGTCGGAAGGCGTCGTCGTGGAGCAGCTTATCCGTCCCACGGGGCTACTTGACCCTGAGATAGAGGTAAGACCCTCGGAAAACCAGATAGACGACTTGCTCGACGAGATACTCACGCGCAGCCATAAGCATGAGCGCGTCTTGGTTACCACGCTCACGAAGCGCATGGCCGAGGAACTGACGGAATATCTGCTCAACCACAACGTGAAGGCCAACTACATACACAGCGACGTGGCCACTCTCGACAGGGTGAAGATAATGAACGATCTCAGGGCGGGCGTGTACGATGTCTTGGTGGGCGTCAACCTCCTTCGCGAGGGTCTCGACCTGCCGGAGGTGTCGCTCGTCGCAATACTCGACGCCGACAAGGAAGGGTTCTTGCGAAGTCACCGTAGCCTGACGCAGACCGCGGGACGCGCGGCGAGAAACGTCAATGGCAAGGTGATAATGTATGCCGACACCATAACGGAGAGCATGCAAAAGACGATAGACGAAACGGCAAGGAGAAGGATGATACAGATGAAATACAACGAGGATCATCACGTCACGCCAAGGCAAATAGTAAAGGCCATCAAGGGCACGCTGCCGGAGTCGGACGCCTCGCAGAGGCAAAAGGCGAAAACGGGAACGGCATACAGCTACGTGGAGCCCGACAAGGCCGCCTTCGCTGCCGACCCGATAATAAAGGAAATGACACGCCCCGAACTGGAGAAAAGCATCGACAATACCAAGCGCCTCATGGAAGAGGTGGCCAAAAAACTTGACTTCATCCAGGCCGCACAATATCGCGACGAGATGCTAAGGCTGCAGAAGATGCTTGAACTCAAAAAAAGTTAAATAGTGGTGATGTCTACGGATTCACAATGTTAATTTGTAATTTTGCTTTTTATAAAACGGCATTTTAGCAACAAATTGAAAACACCATGAATATGAAGAAGCTGATAGCCTTTGCCCTCGCGCTCGTTCCAATGTTGGGAATGGCGCAAAGCAACGTGTGGGAGATACCCGACCAGCCACAGCAACAAGCCAAAGTGGTAAAGAAAAAAGAGGCCGCGCCAAAGGTTGACCCGAAATATCTCGCTGGTGCCGTGCCCGAGGTCAATGGCGAGGTAGTCTTCACCCTCGACAAGGACGTGCCGGGCATGTCTGCCGACAGCATCTACGACAAGGTGTACGCCGTCATCTCGGAAATAGTGGATGAAGGCAAAGGCTCCGGCTTGCAACCACAGGCACGCATAGCCGCTGTCAACAAGGCTGAGCACACCATAGCCGCACGAGTGAAGGAATGGCTTGTGTTCACGTCCAACTTCATCTCCCTCGACAGGACGGAGTTCAACTACACGCTCATAGCAAGGGCCAAAGACGGGCATGTCAGCGTGAAGATGGAACGCATCAGCTATGCTTACGAAATGAACCGCAAGGACGCGGCGGGCATGAAAGAGAAGGCGGAAGACTGGATTACCGACAAGCACGCGCTCAACAAGAAACAAACCAAGCTCTCGCCTTTAAGCGGGAAGTTCAGGCGCAAGACCATTGACCGCAAGGACAATATCTTCCAGCGCGTCTGCCAAGCCCTTAACGTGAAATATTAATGCTGTTAGAAAGCGAAAAACAAAAAAATCATGCAAACAAGAAGCACATCATACAGGGACAAGCCGCAACTGCCCAAGGAAGACCACTTCCGCAACGTGCGACAATGGCTGAACATAATATTCATGTTGGGCGCCATCGTCGGTGTCCTGACATACCTGTTTCACACTCCGCAGACCCTGGGAATAATAATAATACTCGCTTCCATGGTCTTCAAAATCATAGAATGCGCTTTACGCTTTATTAAATGAAGAAAATCCTTTCCTTCATCATCCTCGCTTTCTTGTCGGCGTCTCCCTTGTGGGCGCAATTCGATACTGGCGATTACAATTCCATGGGTCCTGACGGTGTAGTCAACAATCAGCGCAACCGTCAGGGGGGCGACTCGCTCGGAACCGACAAGGAGATACCTGAAGGCATACACGTGTGGACTGTCGATCCGCGATTCGGCGACCGTGTAGAGGCTAAGCCAGACACGGTTTCCCACATGTTCATGAACTCCATTTTCACCACCGGCATGCGCTCAGAGTATAACAGCACCGGCAACCTTGGAGCGCCTCGGCAGGCCAGGCTCTTCATCGACAGGATGGAGAACAACAACTTCATCTTCGTCAATCCATACGATTACGTGGTGACCCCAGTGGAGAAATTCCAGTTCACCAATACCCTGTCGCCACTCACGAACATCTCATACAACAACTGCGGCAACCGCACTAACGGCGAGGATCACTTCAAGACGAAATTCGCCGTGAATGCCGGCAAGCGCTTGGGCATCGGCTTCCTCATAGACTATATCTATGGCCGCGGATACTACAACGCCCAGTCCACCTCCCACTTCAAGGCCGCGCTTTATGGCAGCTACATGGGCGAACGCTATCAAGCCCACTTGCTGTTCAACACGCTGCACGAGAAGGTTACGGAGAATGGCGGCATAACAAGCGAACTCTATATCACGCATCCAGAGTCGTTCAACGAGAATTTCGCCACGTCGGAGATACCCACGATGCTGGAGCAAAACTGGAACCGCAACGACAACCAGCACATCTTCTTCACCCAGCGTTACAGCGTTGGCTTCAACCGTAAGGTGCCAATGACGCCAGAGGAAATAAAGGCCAGGAAGTTTGCCATAGAGTCGCAAAAAGAGCAAGACGAGAAAAAGGCAAGGGCAAAGGCCGAGAAAGAGGCTATGGACGCCGGCGTGGAATTTGACAAGAAGAACGCAAAGTTGCCTAAGTCATATTCCGGTCGTCCCGACAATGCCAAAGTGGCCACCAAGACGGCTCCTGCCGACTCTGCCGCCATCGCGTTGGGCAGGGTGAAAGTTAACGGCAAGAACATGGCCGACAGCCTCTTGGCGGCAAGCAACAAGGCTAAAGAGGACACGTCGTGGCTTAAAGACGAGTATGTGCCGGTGACAAGTTTCATCCACACTGCCGACTTTACCACATACCGACGCATATACGAGGCTTATGCCACTCCAGAGAACTATTATCTCGACACCTACAAGGTGAAAGAACGGCTCACGGGCGATTCCATCTACGACAAGACAAGCAACTGGAACCTTCGCAACACCTTCGCCATAGCCTTGCTCGAAGGATTCAACAAATGGATAAAGACTGGCGCCAAGGTCTTTGCCACGCACACGCTCAGCCACTATGTGCTGCCCGATTCCGTTGGCACCACGTCGTGGAACGAACACAGCGTTGCCGTGGGCGCGCAACTTAGCAAGACGCAAGGCAAGAGCCTGCACTTCAATGTCACAGGCGACGTGGCAGTGGTGGGATATAATGTCGGCGAGATAAAGATTGACGGAGGTGTGGACCTCAACTTCCCCCTCCTTGGCGACACCATGACGCTTGCCGCCTCGGGATTTTACCATCATGTGAAGCCCTCGTTCTATTTCCGCCATTACCAGTCGCGCCATCTCTGGTGGGACTCCGACGACCTGTCCATGATAGACCATCTACGCGCCCAAGGCGTGTTGAACTATGCCAAGACGCGCACGCGATTCCGGTTCGCCTTTGATGAAATAAAGAATTATGCCTACTTTGCCAGTTCTTTCACCAACTCCGACGACAATGGACGTCTCTACAACATGGCGTATTCACGTCAGGCAAGCAGTCCGATAACCGTGCTTACGGCCGAGGTAGCTCAAGACTTGGCTTTCGGCCCGCTCCATTGGGAGACAACCCTGACATGGCAGAAGTCAACAAAACAGGACGTGCTGCCATTGCCAGCCATCAACGCTTATACCAACCTGTATCTGCGCTTCAAGATAGCTCGCGTGCTAAATTGCGACTTCGGCGCTGACGCGAGATTCTTCACTAAATACGCCGCGCCCGACTATTTCCCATCGCTCGGCCAATACACGGTGCAGGAGAATGAGAACAAGCAGAAAATCGGCGGCTATCCCGTGATAAACGCTTATTTCAACTTCAAGCTGAGCCGCGCGCGCTTCTTCGTGATGATGAGCCACGTAAACTGTGGGTCAGGCAACAAGGAGTATTTCTTCACGCCAAACTATCCGCTTAACGGACGCGTGTTCAGGTTCGGCATCAGCTGGGATTTCGCCAACTGACCTTTCCAAATATAGATAATGACAGAAAACAAGAAGATAAAGACAAATTCATGGAAGGCGTGGTTGCTTGCCACACGCCCCAAGACCCTTGCCGGGGCAGCGGTGCCAGTGATGATTGGCGTGGCGCTCGCGCTGAGGACGACAGGCTGGCAACACTTCCGCTTTGTGCCCGCGATATTGTGCTTCTTGTTTGCTTTCCTCATGCAGGTTGACTCCAACCTCATAAACGATTATTTCGACTTCCGTCATGGCAACGACGACCCTGCTACACGTCTTGGGCCCAAGCGTGCATGCTCGGAAGGTTGGATAACGCCTCGCGCCATGGTGGCGGGCCTTGCCTTAGTTTCTGTCTTGGCTTGCGCCGTAGGGCTGCCGCTCGTATGGTATGGAGGATGGCAGATGATAATCGTTGGCGCGGCCTGTGTGCTTTTCGCCTTTCTTTATACCACGTTTTTCTCATATCAAGGTCTGGGCGACGTGCTCGTGTTGGTCTTTTTCGGCATCGTGCCCGTCTGCTTTACCTATTATGTGATAATCCCCGAAGTGGCGCGCGTCATAACCTGGCAAGTTGTAGCCATCTCCATCGGGTGCGGCCTGGTAATAGACACGTTGTTGTGCGTCAACAACTTCCGTGACCGCGAAAACGACATGAAAGACGGAAAACGCACACTCATAGTGAGATTGGGAGAAAAGCGAGGAGCGACGCTTTACAATGTGGTAGGCTCATTAGGTGCGGCCATAACCATGGTCGTAATAATGACACAGGCGCGTCACGCTCAATTGGCGCCAGTGTGCGTCTTCCCGTTCCTTGTCTATGCCTACAAACATTCCCAGAGCAACGCCAAGTTGCGTGAGATATGGAAGGGCCGAGAACTGAACAAGGTGCTTGGCATGACGGCTCGCGACATGTTTGTCTATGGCTTGATGACCGTGGTGGCAACCTACCTTTCATCTTTATGACGCCACTATTTTATGACGCCACGACTTTATAAATAAGATTTCGCCTATGAATGTCAGTCTTGACATAATGAGTTTTGTGGAACAGCAGATATTGCCTCGTTACAATGCCTTTGGACGTTCTCATGGCATCACCCACGCGCAGCGAGTGATCAAGAATTCGCTTGAGCTTGCCAACATGCTTGGTGCCGATGTTGACATGGCCTATGTCATAGCGGCCTATCATGACCTCGGCATGGAAGGTCCGCGCGCCATACATCACATCACGGGAGGCAAGATCCTCGCCGCCGACGTGCGCCTTCGCAAGTGGTTCACGCCAGAGCAAATAAAGATAATGAAGGAGGCCGTGGAGGACCATCGTGCGTCGTCGTCGCATGCGCCTCGCTCCATATATGGGAAGATAGTGGCTGAGGCTGACCGCGACCTTGAGCCGGAGGTAATATTCACGCGTGCCATTGAGTTTGGACTGGAGCACGAGTCGGCACTTAGCAAGGAACAGCAATGGCGAAGGTTCTGCGAGCACATGGAAGAGAAATACAGCGCGAATGGCTACATACACCTTTGGATAAACGGTTCGCCAAATGAGGCAAGACTCAAGCGGGTGCGTGAGATAATCGCCAACAAAGCCATGTTGAGGCAGACGTTCGAGAGGATATACGCAACGTTGGCTTCAATCTAAGCCAACGTTGCCAACTTGACAAATGGGAATTCTTAACACACAAAGCGATATGAAGAAACTTACATTAGCATTGATATTAGCTGTCGTCAGCATGATGGTCAGCGCACAAACGCGGTTGAAGAAGGTTTACGACGAGACCATCAACCCAATGGAGCAAATAGACAAGGCTCTCGAAACGGTAAAGGCGCAAACGGAAAAGAAGTACATTATTTGCCAGGTGGGTGGCAACTGGTGCCCTTGGTGCCTTCGCTTCGCCGACTTCATCAGCAAAGACGCAGATATAATGAAAGTGGTGAACGACAACTTCGTGTACCTTCATGTCAACTATAACCCACGGAAGGGCAACGACGCAACGGCTGAGGCTTTGATGAAACGTCTTGGCAACCCGCAGCGGTTTGGCTTCCCCGTGTTTGTCGTGCTTGACGAAAACGGCAAGGTGCTCCATGTCCAAGACTCCAGCTTCCTGGAGGAAGGACAAGGCTACAACAAGGATAAGGTGCTGCGTTTCCTTAACAATTGGACGCCAAAGGCTGTAAACAAATAATCAGATCGCATTTTCGCCATTTAATACTTTTTATAACTATCTTTTAATGATTTATAGTTAAATATGTTTATATTTGCAACAAATTAAAAGATAAATAATAGAAAGGTATGAAATGAAAAACAAGAAATATGCGTTGCCCCTGATAATCTTAACCCTTATATTTCCATTTTTCATTGGAAGCCTACGGGCAGCCGTTGTTACTGGCGCGGAGCAAACCAACGCTTACCTCAAGTTGCTGAAAGGCAAGCGTGTGGCGCTTTTCTCCAACCAGTCGGGAGTGGTGGGGGACAAGTTGACATTGGATGTCTTGCTGGAAAATCATGTCAACGTGGTGGAGATATTCTCTCCCGAACATGGCTATCGTGGCAAGGCAGACGCCGGCGAGAAGGTCAGTTCATCAGTAGACAGCAAGACGGGCGTTCACGTGTTTTCCCTGTATGGCGCGCCAAAAGACGCTCCCGACAAGGAAGAGATGGCGAAGTTCGACATTCTCGTCACCGACATCCAAGACGTCGGCCTCAGGTTCTACACCTATTATATCACGATGATGCGGCTGATGGATCGCTGCGCGGAATATGGCAAACGCATGGTTATCCTCGATAGGCCCAACCCTAACGGCTTCTATGTGGATGGCCCACTGCTTGACATGAAATATGCCTCAGGCGTTGGGGCGCTTCCCATTCCCGTCGTGCATGGCATGACTCTCGGAGAGTTGGCAAGGATGATAAACGGAGAACGCTGGCTCAAGTCGGGGAAGACCTGCAAGCTTACCATCATACCCTGCAAGAACTACACTCACCAAACAAGATATGACCTGCCGGTAGCCCCGTCGCCCAATCTGCCCAACATGAAATCGGTGTATCTCTACCCGTCGTTGTGCTATTTCGAGGCGACCCCCGTGAGCTTAGGGCGTGGCACCGACAAGCCTTTTCAGGTATTCGGGCATCCCGACATGAAAATCTATGAATTCCATTTCACGCCGGAGAGCCGTCCTGGGGCGAAGAATCCGCCACAGATGGGCAAGACATGCTATGGGAAAGACCTCAGCCAATTGAGAGATTCCGACATCTGGGCGCGGAAGATAGACCTCAGCTATCTCATCGAGGCATACAAGGCCGTGAACAAGGGCGACAGCTTTTTCTCCTCATTCTTTGAAAAGCTTATTGGCGTAGGCTACGTGCGCAAGATGATAGAGCAAGGCAAGAACGCCGCAGAAATTAGCAGGATGTGGCAAGGTGACGTTGAGAAGTTTAAGAAGCAACGGCGCAAATACCTCTTGTATAAAGAGTAAGAAGGCAAGCATGAGCGAGTATAAGATACGCATATTCACCAAGGGAACCGAGTTGCCACAACTGCATTGTGACAACTTCTTCCACTCCACCGAGCTGTTCCATATCGTGGAGAAATCTCAAGGGCAGAGACCTTTCATGGCCGTTGCCTTTACCGAGAGAGGTGATGTTGTGGCCCATATGCTGGCTTTTATCCGTTATCGCAAGACGTGGTTGCCACCATTTGTCTACTCGCAAGGCAGAATTTATGGAGAGGGAGAATATGATGACGACACCGACAAGGAACTGTTGTTCAGCTTGATGCTACACGAAATTACTCGCAAGCTTCGCAGGCGGCTTTGCTTGTATATAGAGTTCAGCGACCTCTCCATGAAGATGTTTGGCTACAAATATTTCCGCAAGGAGAATTACTTTCCCGTGAATTGGCAAGAGGTGCATAATTCGCTCCACTCCTTGCCTCCCATTGAGCGACTCTCGGAAAAGATGAAGGAGCGCATAAGAAAGAGTTATCGTGCTGGCGTGGAAACACGTGAGGCGAAGACCGACAAGGAAGTTCACAGCTTCTACAAGCTCATGCACGGCTTCTATCGCCTGAAGTTGCGAAGGATAATACCTGATGAGAACCACATACGGCAGCTATACGATAGCGACAATGGCAGGATTTTCATAACATTGTTCAAGGGAAAGGTCATTGGCGGTTGTGTATGCGTGTTCAGCAACGGCAACTCATACCTGTGGTATCTCGCCTCAAAGCGTAAGCGCTATGCCCTACTCCACCCAAATCTCATGACGGTGTGGCAAGCCATCTATTGGTCATGGAAACACGACTACGCCCATATCAATTTCCTTGACGTGGGGCTGCCTTTCCACAAGAATCCTTTCCGCGAATTCATACTGTCGTTTGGAGGCAAGCCTGTCGGTAAATACAGATGGTTTCGCGTCAACATACCGTGGGTAAACACCTTGTTGGGTTACCTTTACAGGGAGTGAGAAGAAAGCAATGAAAGCTATCGGCTCAATATACAATAAATAATGGCATGAAAACAGTAACGATATGAATGATATGAAAAAGGGAATTGTTATAATCTTGACGTTCGTCTTGGCTTTTACCTCGGTCGCGGCACAGTCGATGACAGAGAGCGACACCACGAAATGGGCAATTATCAATGTTTCTTGTTGCAACCTTCGCGCTACTGGCGATTATGATGCTGGCATGGAGTCGCAAGCGTTGCTCGGCATGCCCGCGAAAATAATCAAGGGCGGGACATGGATGAAGATTGAGACACCCGATGAATATCCGGCCTGGGTGCTGAAGTCGTCGCTTGTCGTGGTCAATAAGAAACAGTTGGAAGCATGGAACCAGGCGCCACAAGTCGTAGTGACCTCAATCTATGGCTTCGTTTACGAAAAGCCAAGCACGCTTTCACAACATGTCAGCGATGTCGTGGCAAGTAACCGCTTGAAGCTGTTGGGACAAACCAAAGCCTTTTACAAGGTGGAATATCCTGATGGCCGTCAAGGGTACATTTCCATGAAAGACGCCAAGAAGGTAACCGAGTGGAGAAAAAGCCTAAAGCGGGATGCCGCAAGCATCATAGCGACAGGCATGAAGCTCAATGGCGTGCCATACATGTGGGGCGGAATGAGTACTAAGGGATTGGATTGCAGCGGTTTCATTCGCGCCATCTTGTTTCAGCACGACATTATAATTCCACGCAATGCCTCCCAGCAAGCCAAGAAAGGCTTGCATCTGGACATTAAGCCAGACTTCAGCAATCTCATCCCCGGCGACCTCGTGTTCTTTGGCAGGAAGGCCACGGAAGACAAGCCTGCCCACGTGTCTCATGTGGGCATGTATATCGGTAACAAGAAATTCATACATTCTCTTGGGTGGGTTCACGTGAGCAGCTTTAACCCGTCAGACCCTGAATACGATGAGTATGACTACAACCGATTGCTGTGGGCGCAAAGGGTCTTGCCTTACATAAACAAGGAAGAGGGTTTAACCACAACAGATAAAAACGAGTTTTATAAGTAGATTCCTTCCTTATAAACCGTTGCATTCATAAACCGGAAAAAACATCTACGATATGACAACAAGAAGAGATTTTATCAAGAAAGCCACGTTGACAACAGTTGGTTCTGCGTTGGCTTTGTCAAACATCGACGCACTCAACGTCATCGGCTCTAAAACCAAGAACGTGAACATCAACCGGAAAGGCACATCCCATAAACTGGAGATGAAATTCTTTCCTTATGAGTTGAAACTGCGTCATGTCTTCACCGTAGCCACATATTCGCGCACTACGACCCCTGACGTGCAAGTAGAAATCACCTACGACGGCGTGACAGGATATGGCGAGGCATCCATGCCTCAGTATCTTGGGCAGACAGTTCAGAGTGTCACGGCGTTCTTGCAAAAGGTGGACCTGAGCCAGTTTAACGATCCGTTCCAGTTGGAAGACATCTTGGCTTATGTTGACAGTCTTTCTCCTGGCGACACGGCGGCAAAAGCCGCTGTCGACATTGCCCTACACGATCTCGTGGGCAAGCTTCTTGGTGCTCCATGGTATAAGATTTGGGGCTTGAACAAGGATAAGGCTCCTTCCACAACATTCACCATAGGCATTGACACGGCTGACGTGGTGAAACAAAAGACAAGGGAGTGCGCAAACCAGTTCAACATCTTAAAGGTGAAGCTTGGCCGCGAAAACGACAAAGAGATGATCGAGACCATAAGAAGCGTCACGGACTTGCCTATTGCCGTCGACATTAACCAGGGATGGAAAGACAAGGAGAAAGCCATCGACGAGATATTCTGGCTGAAAGAGCATGGCATAGTGATGGTTGAGCAGCCAATGCCAAAGGAGCTGAGAGACGACATAGCATGGCTGACAGAGAAGAGCCCACTGCCTATCTTCGCCGATGAGGCAATACAACGATTGAAAGATATCAAGAACGTGGCTGGCGCTTACTCTGGAATCAACATCAAGTTGATGAAGTGCACCGGCATGCACGAGGCTTGGAAGATGCTCAACTACGCTCGTGCCATAGGCATGAAGGTCATGGTGGGCTGCATGACGGAAACGTCTTGCGCGGTAAGTGCGGCTGCTCAATTGTCGCCTGCCGTTGATTTCGCCGACCTTGATGGAAATCTCCTCATCTCCAACGACAGGTTCAAGGGCATGGAGGTCGTGAAGGGCAAGATAACGTTGTCAGACCGTCCCGGTATCGGCGTTGTGAAATTATAATTAGATAGGAGGTAAATATTATTCATAAGGACATTTACCTCCTATTTTCATCTACCGACTTCCCACGTCACTAATGATTCTACTCTATGGACACTGTAAGGCAACTTGAGTATGTTGCTGTATCAAGAGCCACTGACACTGCCACTGTCATCACTGATATGGCAAAGGTGGAAGACTCTCCATTGAATCATGAAGCCAATCCTTGTTAGTTACTCATGATTTTTGATTACTTTTGCAGGACAACCAAAAGCCGTCACATTATCAGGTATATCTTTAACTACAACACTTCCTGCACCAATCATACAGTTCTTGCCTATATTTAAGCATTGTATAACGGATGAGCCTACACCTATCCAAGTGCCTTCACCCACATGTGTACCTCCACTTATATGTACACCAGGAGCAACATGACAATAGTCTTCAATCACACAATCATGGTCTACTGTTGCTCCTGTATTTACAATACAATGATTGCCTATTACAGCATCGGCATTTATTACAGCTCCTGCCATTACCACAGTTCCTTCGCCAATTTTAGCAGAAGGCGAGATAACAGCAGAAGGATGGATTGCCGTAGCAAACTCAATAGCGGAATTGTTAGCCTTCAATCTCTCCACAATCATCTTACGGATTCTGTTCACCCCAATGCTCACAATCATAGGCGAAAGCTCCGTTGCATCATGCAAAACTGGACGACCTCCACATTCATTCACATTAGGGTTGTCATCCACAAAAGCCTCTACCTTGATACCATTGGCATTCACTATATCCTTTATCACTTTGCCGTGACCACTTGCTCCGAATAAATACATAATGATTTAGTTTTTAATTATGACCATTGAAGTACTCCATTGTTGCCGACTTACCAGTCGTAGTATTTATATCTTCACGACAAAGCACCTTCTTTATCGTTATAAATATCACCTTCAAGTCTGTCATCAACGAGCAATGGTCTACATACCACACATCAAGTTTGAACTTGTCTGTCCAAGATATTGCATTGCGTCCATGACATTGCGCCCAACCACTTATTCCTGGTCTCACTTCGTGTCGACGAGCCTGTTCTTTACTATATAGTGGCAGATACTGTACGAGCAATGGTCTTGGCCCAATCAAGGCCATGTCTCCTTTCAGCACATTTATCAGTTGTGGTAATTCATCAAT
>JALEJI010000011.1 GCA_022769825.1 Prevotella sp.
ATTTCTTCAATCTGAATGATGTCTCAATGCTTACAAGCTCAGCCGAGAAGGCCTTGTCGACCTGCATGCGTTTCTCCACTTGCGAGCATGAGTGGATAACCGTGGAATGGTCGCGGTTGCCAACAAGCTTGCCAATGCGGCTCGCGGGCATCTTGGTGTATTTCTGCGCGAGATACATCGACACTTGGCGCGCCACCACATAATCGCGCTTACGGCTCTTCGAGTTGATTTGCGTGGTGGTGACATTATAATGCTGGCAAACCTTCTCAAGGATATCGTCCACGGTAAGCGGGCGGTCGTCAATCTTCACGGCGCGCTTCACCACTCGCTCTGCCAAGCGCATGTCGATGTTGCAATTGTAAACGATGGAATAGGCCATCAATGAGTTGATGACGCCTTGCAAGTCGCGCACGCTGCCACTCGCTGTCTCGGCAATAAGCTCTATGACATCACGTGGAATCTTCAATCCGTCGCGCTTGATCTTGTTCTCAAGGATGTCCACGCAGAGCTTGCGATTGGGCTTCTCAAGTTCCGCAATAAGTCCGCAAGAGAAACGCGTGAGCAATCGGTCGGGCATGTCCTTGAGGTCTACCGGCGGACGGTCGGAGGCGAGTATGATGCGCTTGCCATTGCGGAAGAGGTTGTTGAATATGTGGAAGAAGGTGTTGAGCGTGCCTGTCTTTCCCATCCATTCCTGGATGTCGTCCACGATAAGCATGTCGATGGTCTGGTAGAATGCAATGAAAGAGTTTACCGAGTTTTGAAGCACGGCATTGCTATACTGCACCTGAAACAATCGCGCCGAGATGTAAAGCACTCGCTTTTGCGGGTAGAGTTCCTTTGAGCGCATGCCTATGGCGTTGACGAGGTGCGTCTTTCCGCAACCCGACGGGCCATAGACGAACATCGGGTTAAACTGCATCGTGCCTGGATGTTCCGCGATAGACAATCCCACCGAGCGCGACAACTTGTTACTGTCGCCCTCTATATAATTAGAGAATGTGAGATGCGGGTTCAGCTGTGGGTCCAGCGCCTGCGGTTGTGCCGCGTCGAGAGGCGTCGGGCTTTGGTTTGCCCTCTGCACCGGCTTTGGCTTCACGCCATTGGCAGGCTCCGACCAAACGGTCTCCGTGCCGCCCTTGTCCTTGCGCTCACGATCCACGACGACACGATAAGACAAATGAATCTTGGGACCGAAGCACTCATAGAGCACCTTGGTAAGAAGGTCCACGAAGTTCTCCTCAAGATACTCGTAGACAAAGGGGCTTGGCACCTGAACAAGAATCATCCTTTGAGCCTCATCGAAGTGCTCAAAGACGATTGGCTTGAACCACGTGTCATATATTTGCCCGGTTACATTCTGCTGAATGAGCTGCAAGGCTTTCTGCCACCGGGAATCAATTTTTGCTGTCATTTTGCTGTCTCAGAGATGTAGATTGTCTGCCATCGAAACGCCTCATTATCGAAACGCAAATGCAAAGCTACACAAAAAATCAATACGCTGCAACCCCCCAATTCCATCATTCTCGCCAGTTACCGATTTATAACTTCTTATGAATTATGATATTAAGGGTTGCCAAAGCGTGCTTGTTAACGTAATATAAAATCTCGTGTGGGCTCTACTTGTCTTTCTTTCCGAACAAGGAGAAGTGGACATAACGTTTCGGGTGCGCCTTGAGGTCGATAAGCAATGAGTCGGCCGAGCGCATCGTGCCGTTCAGGTTGCGGTAAAGCTCCTGGTCGTTCATGAGGAGGCCCAGTGTCCCGTTAGGCGAATTGAGCTGCCTTGTCACGCTCTCCACGTTGTCGAGAGTGCGATCCACCTTTGCCATGGTCGTCGCGATGTCGAGCTGCGCGAGACTTGCCGTGAGCTTGTCGGTATTGTTGAGTGTGGAGCCAGCCTTACCCATGGCGTAGTCGGCCTTGGCCAGCAGTCCTGGCACCTTGCTGTTTGCCTGTGCCACGAGGGTGTTGAGGCCCGCTGAAGTCACGGCGAGGTTTGCCGACATCGTTTCCATGTTGTGCAACGACGCCTTGATGGCCGGGTCGGCAAGCAGCATGTTCACGCTTGCCAAGATGCTGTCTATCTTTGGCAGCATGGCGGCGATGGTGGGCACGAGCTGTTGCACCGAGCCCATCAGTCCGGCGTTCATGTTGCCTTGTATGGTGTCGCCCGGCTCCACCCTTTCACGAGGGTTATTGGCAAGCAGGATGTTCATATTGACATTGCCCATCATGTCGCTTTCTATCTCAGCCGTGGATCCCTTAGGCAAGCGCAAGTCGTTGTCTACCTGAAACTCCACGAGCACGTTGCCGCTCTTCTGATAGTTGTAGATTATCGATTTCACGTTGCCCACCTGATAGCCGTCGGCATAGATGGGGGTTGACGCCGAGAGACCATTCACATCCTTAAACGAGGCGTAATACACGTTGTCAGTGGAGAACACTGGCATGCCTTTTAGGAAATGGAGCCCAAAGAAGAGCACCACAATACCCACGATAGCCACTGTCGCGATCTTGACTTCTTTAGTAAAAAACTTCATGTTTATCGTGTTATGTCGTTGTTGTTATTTCTTTTTCTTGCTTTCAAGAAACTCCCTTATGGCTCCGTTCACGTCTACCGCCTTGCCGTTTTTCATGGCGATAATGAAGCAATCGGGAAACTTGTCGAGAATGGTGCCGCGCAGCCTCTTTATCTCATTGTAGTTGGTCGAGGCACCATAGGTGTATCTCAGCTTGTCGCCATCCGCGAAGTTCTCGCAACCTTTCAGTCCCTTGAAGAACGGGCTGCCATCGCTGAGCTTCTGCTTTCCTGCGAATATCTGTATCTTGAACACGGGCGCGTCCTTGTCGGCCTGGCGCGCGCGCGCTGTTTTTTTGGTTTCCTCTCGCGAAGCCGGCTGCCTCTGCGCTTGCGCGTTCTCGCGCTTGCGCTCCACGGTTTGCCTTGTCGTTCTCGTGGTGGCTTTCGCTGCCTTGTCGCCATCGTCGCTCGCGGCAATGTTTGCAGACATGTATGCCGAGGAACCGTCGTCGCCATTGTCGTTGAACGGTATTTGCGTTCCCGTGAAGCCATAACGCTGCTTGTAAATCCGGAAGGCGTTGACAATGCCCCTCGTGTAAGCGTCAAGGGCGGCATCGGTATTCAAGTAGTTTTCCTCATCGGGCGTGGTGATAAAGCCAAGCTCCAGCAACACGGCAGGCATGGAGGTCAAGCGCAACACCGCGAGGTTGTTCTGGTGAGCGCCGCCATTTTCCCTTCCCGTGGCGCGGCAAACCTCCGTCTGCAGCATGCGCGACAGCTCCACGCTGCGCTCACGGTTCTTGTCGGCTATGAGCTCGAACATGATGTCGCCCTCGGCAGAGTTCTGCAACCCCTTGTACCGGGTCTTGTAGTCTTTCTCCAGGAAAATCACCGAGTTCTCTCGTTTTGCCACCTCAAGGTTTTCCTTGAGCCCTTTCGTGCCAGTGCGCTCTCCCGTACCAAGCGTGTAGCTCTGGAACCCGTGGCTTATCCTTCCGCCGGCAAGGGCGTTGATGTGAACCGACATGAAGAGGTCGGCCTTGTTGCGGTTGGCTATGTCGGCACGCTCGTGCAGCGGTATGAAGACATCGGTGCGTCGGGTATAGACCACGCGCACGTTGTCAAAGTTCTTCTCTATGGCGCTGCCCAAGGCAAGGGCGTAGCGCAGCGTGAGGTTTTTCTCGTAAGATATCAATCCCTTCGCGCCACAGTCGTTGCCGCCGTGTCCGGCGTCGATCACGACCGTGAATTGTCTCGGTGCGGCGTTAAGCGTCAGCGAGACAAGGAACAGCAAACAAAGCGTGAAAAATGACTTGTGGAACATGATTCTCCTTGTCTATTCTGTCACGTATTTCTTCAATGCCCTCACCACGCCGTTCTTCCACGTGTTGATGTTGTCGTCGTTGAGCGACAACGAGCTAACGAGCTTCACCACATGGTCGATGGGCATTCCGTAACGCAACACCCCGGATATGAGCTTGGCATAGTTCCAATACTCTGGGTTGAACTTGCCCGACAGCCCCTCCACCGTGGTCTTGTAGCCACGCCGGTTTTCAAACTGGAAGTCGTAGCGATGAGTGCCGTCAGGGTTGGTCTGTCTGATTATCTTTCCTTTCACCACGGTCTTGGGCAGCACAATGCCCTCATCATCGTCTTGCAGACCCGTGAAAATCTCGTAAGGCCGACCGTCGAGAAGTCCCACGAAGGCCACCCATTTATCTTTATTGTTCTGAAAGCGCACGACGTCGCAGTCGAGCTCGTCGGGGCGATCCTCTATCACCTGCTGACGCACGTAGTCGCCATTGGCCCAAACGGAACCATCCGACGATGTCGCCGACTGGGCCTTGATTTCCTTATCCGATTGTTGTAAATCCATGAAACTTATACAAGCTTGTTTTTGTAATGTTCTCGTTCCGCACGAGTTATCAATGTGCAAAAATAACTTTTATTTTCCACATTCTATATAAAACTCGCTAAAAGAACCGTTTTTTTCAGATAATTTTCCATAACTTTGCATAAATACGTTCAAAAGGGAACAGTAAAAAGGTAATATGGATAGTTTGAACAATCGTAAGAGCATAAGGAAATATTCAAGCCGTGAGGTGTCTTCACAATTATTGACAAGCCTGCTTAAAGACGCTGAGCGCACGCCAACCATGGGCAACCTCCAGCTATATAGCGTTGTCGTGACGCGCGACGAGGAGATGAAGGCGAAGCTCGCCCCTGCCCATTTCAACCAGCCCATGGTGACAGGCGCGCCTGTGGTGCTCACTTTCTGCGCCGACTTCCGCCGCACCACCCTTTGGGCGGAAGACCGCAAGGCCGACCCAGGCTACGACAATTTCCTTAGTTTCATCAACGCCGCCACCGACACGCTGCTCTTCTGCCAGACCTTCTGCAATATCGCGGAGGAAAAGGGGTTGGGCACATGCTTCCTTGGCACTACGGTATATCTTCCACAACTCATCATCGACACGCTTAAATTGCCAAGGCTCACCTTCCCCGTGGCGACCATCACGCTCGGCTGGCCCGATGAGGACCCTGCCCAAAGCGACCGTCTGCCCGTGGAGGCGATAATGCATGAGGAGACCTACGACGACTACACTCCGGAGAGGATAGACAAGTTCTACTCCTATAAAGAGTCGTTGGCCGAGAACAAGCATTTCGTGGAAATAAACCACAAGGAGACATTGGCGCAGGTTTTCACCGACCTGAGATATACCCGCAAGGACAACGAGGCCATGTCGGAAGGACTGATGAAGGCCCTTAGAAACCAAGGTTTTATAAAATAGGCCACGAAATGAGCTCACGTTCCGACATCCAAGTCGTCGAAGTGACGACAAGCAAGCAACGCAAGGCTTTCGTCGATTTCTTTTACGACCTTTATCGCGACAGCCCATACGCCGTGCCATACCTCTACCTTGCCGAGAAGCTGACGCTGAAGCCCGGCTCCAACCCCGCGTTCGAGTTTTGCGAGGCTCAATGCTTCCTTGCCTATAACGACGGCAAGGTCGTGGGCCGTGTGGCAGCCATAATAAACCATCGCGCCAACGATTATTGGAAGCGCGAGATGGCGCGCTTCGGCTGGTTCGACTTCGTGGATGACCCCAAGGTCTCTGAAGCCCTCTTGCTCGCGGTGGAGAAATGGGGAAAAGGCAAGGGTATGACCGAGATTGCCGGACCTTTCGGCTTCGAGGACATGGATCGCGAGGGCATGCTGGTGGATGGCTTCGACGAGCTGTCAAGCATGTATGTCAACTACAACTACCCTTATTACCCTAAGCACATGGACCGCCTCGGCTACAGGAAGGACAACGACTATGTGGAATATCGCATAAAGGTGCCGGAGGTGACGCCCGAGAAATTCGCCCGGACGGCAAAGCTCATCAAGACGCGCTATCACCTTGAGGAGCGCAAGTTCAGCCACCGCGAGATGACCAAGGGCGGCAGGGCGCGCGAGCTTTTCAACATTCTCAACATCACTTACGGCAATCTGTACGGATACTCGCAACTCTCGACAGAGCAGATTGACACGATTACAAACAATTACATAAAACTCGCCGACCTCAACCTCGTGACCTGCGTGGTCGACACCGAGAAGGACGACAAGATGGTGGGCTTCGGCGTCTCCTTCCCTTCTTTCTCTGAGGCCCTGCGCCACACCCGCAACGGCCATCTCCTGCCTTTCGGCTGGTGGCATCTGCTGAAGGTCATGAAATGGCACAAGACGCCTACGGTTGACCTGCTGCTCATCGGCGTGCTGCCAGAGTATCGCGTGAAAGGTGCCAACGCCATCATCTTCAACGACCTCATATCATGGTACCGGCGTTACGGTTTCAAGTACGCCGTGACAGGGCCGCAGATGGAGACCAACAAGGGCGTGCTCTCGCAATGGCAATACCTGGAATCGGAGGAGATAAGGCGGCATCGCATTTACGTGAAGGACATTAAATAAACTAACGCGATAAGACAATGGAAAACGAAGTTTTAAAGGCTATCAAGGAGCGCCGAAGCATTCGCCGCTTCAAGAAGGAACAGGTCAGCGACGCGGAACTAAACACCGTGCTCGAGGCCGGCACGTGGGCTCCCACGGGCATGGGCACCCAAGACCCGTTTATCGTGGCCGTGCAAGACGAGCGGCAGAAGGCCATCCTGTCGGGAATCAACGCGGAGATAATGGGCGCCAAGTCTGACCCTTTCTATGGCGCGCCAACGCAAGTGTATGTCTTCGCGCCTGCTGGCAACCCCAACAACGTGAAAGACGGCAGTCTCGTGCTCGGCTCCATGATGCTTGCCGCCCACTCCATCGGCCTCGGCTCTTGCTGGATAAACCGCGTCGACAAGATGGTCGACTACGATGAGGTGAAAGAGCTGATGAAGTCGTGGCACCTGCCCGAGGGCCTCATGGGCGTGGGATCGCTAGCCTTGGGCTATCCCGACGGCGAGCCTCACGCGGCCAAGCCTCGCAAGGACGACTACGCAAGGGTCATAAAATAAAGCTACTCGAACAGGAAATGATAGACAGGCAGACTGTTGAGAAAATCAAGGACGCGGCCAACATCGTGGATGTCGTGTCGGAGTTTGTCACGCTGAAGAAGTCGGGTGCCAACTACAAGGGCCTGTGCCCCTTCCACAACGAGAAGACCCCGTCGTTCTATGTCTCCCCAGCCCGAGGCACCTGCCACTGCTTCGGCTGCGGCAAGGGCGGCAACGCCGTGACGTTTATCATGGAGCACGAGCAGCTCACCTATCCAGAGGCCCTAAGATGGCTCGCCAAGAAATATCACATAGAGATAAGGGAGCGCGAGCTGACCAACGAGGAAAAGGAAGAGCAGTCGAAGCGCGAGTCGATGTTCATCGTCAACGAATGGGCGGAACACTATTTTGAGGATCTTCTCCACAACCATCCCGACGGCAAGGCCATAGGCTTGCAATACTTCCGCTCGCGCGGCTTCCGCGACGACATCATCAAGAAGTTCAACCTCGGCTACGACCTGCCCGACCGCTTTTTGCTTGCCACGGCTGCCAAGCAGAAAGGCTACAAGGAGGAGTTCTTGGTGTCAACCGGCCTGTGCTATAAGACCGAGCGTAACGAGCTCATCGACCGCTATGCCGGCCGCGTGGTGTTTCCCTGGACAGGCGTGAGCGGCAAGGTGGTGGGCTTCACGGCGCGCGTGCTCGACAAGCGCACGAAGGGCGTGAACCAGAAATATGTCAACTCTCCCGACTCCGAGGTCTTCCACAAGGACCATGAGCTGTACGGAATATGGCAGGCCAAGCGAGCCATAGCCAAGGAAGACAGGGTGTTCATGGTTGAGGGTCAGGCCGACGTGATATCCATGCACCAGTGTGGCATCGAGAACGTGGTGGCCAACTCCGGCACAGCCTTGAGCCTGCACCAGATACACATGCTCCACCGCTTCACGGCCAACATCACGCTTATCTACGACGGCGACGCGGCTGGCATACAGGCGGCCCTGCGAGGCACCGATATGCTGCTTTCCGAGGGCATGAGCCTAAGGGTGCTGCTGCTGCCTGGAGGGCAAGACCCCGACGAGTTTGCGAGGAACCACACAGCCGAGGATTTCCGAAAGTATATCGACGACAACCAGGAAGACTTCATACAGTTCAAGACCTCGCTTCTGCTCAAGGGCGAGACTGACCCGAAGAAACGCGCCGACGGCATCAACTCCATCGTGGAGAGCATATCCATGATACAAGACCCCATCTTGCGCGACACTTATATCCATGACTGCTCACAACGCATAGGCATGGCGGAGGCCACGCTCATCAGCAGGATGAACACTTACATCAGGAGCAAGAGCCCATACGCCACGCCGCAGCCCAAGGCCGACGCGCAGAGCGCGGAGGAGCACGTGGTCGACGACAAGGGCAAGGCATCGTCGCTCATCGTCAGGCTCATCGTGAAGCATGGCGAACACGTCATATATAATAATGTGGAAGACGACAATGGCGTTTGCCATAACCTCACGATAGCGCAGGTGGTGGAATACAGTCTGGCGCAAGACCACCTCAACTTCAGCAACGAGCTGTACAACCGCATATTGCACGAGGCGGCGGAGAAAAGCGCCGACGCTCAATGGAAGGCCGAGCCTTATTTCCTGCACCACGACGACATCGACATCTGCCGAGTGGCGACGGAGCTGTCGGCCGACGACTACCACGTGACACAGCCGAAAGACGAGGAGGAAGCCATGAACGAGGAGGCACGGAAACAGCAAGAGACCAACAAGACTGACGCGCTCAGGGGGCAAACAGAGCACTTGCTTCTCGACTTCCGCATGAGCTACGTGGAAAAGCACCTGAAGGAGCTACAGGCGCAAATGATGAAAGTGGCAGGCGACATGGACAAGCTGAAGAAGCTGATGGAAGAGTTCAAGGACATGCAGCAGATACGCAACCTGCTCGCCAAGAAGCTCGGCAACAACATCTTCATATAACCAATAAACTGATTGATGACCTTTGCTCGCAAAGAAATCTCTATCTTTTGAGAACGGGATGTCTGAGTAAATAGAACTACTAAAAGTAGAGGCCTAAAACCAAATCGATCATTTAAAAAGCTTTTCTTATTTTTTAATGTCGATTTGGGTTAAATACCGGCAATAGCCACCCACGTTGAAATGTAAAATATTATTGCCAAAATTTAACACTTGGAAACAGGGGCAAATAGAGCGGGAAAAGGGTAGCCTTCGGCTCTTTTACAACACCGTCGGGGGCTTTTCGGCCATTTTTGTTTGCCGTTACGGTGCAATCGCGTCGCCGTTACACCGTAATCGCAACGCGATTACACCGTAATGGTGACGCGATTACACCGTAACGGCGACGCGATTACAGTGTAACGGCGACGCCATTTTAGTGAATTTGCAACTCCGAAAAACCGCTAAAAACATAATCGCCTAATAGTCAGTAATTTACCAAAACAGCCCATAATCGCGTTATTTCCAGCCAAGTGACAGCTTGGTTGAAAAAAATCGATTCCCAGACGACCATTTGTTGAATATTTTGATATACTTCGTATGCTTTGCAGAGGCGGCCCCTTGTAATGCCTTTGTTGGCGACGCCAATATAATAATGTATAAATTCATGCGCATTATTAACTATATTTGCTACCTTTGCACATTACAAATGAGAAGTCCATGCAAATAACCGACATCATAACCAGCATTTCTTTCATCTTGATGGCCATAGCCGTAACCGTCCTTGCAGTGCTAAGGATTCTGGGCTTGAGAAAGGCCATGGGGACGACGTGTCAAGGCGACATCAAGGCCATGATAAAACGGGCCTTGAAGCAACTTAATGTCAACGCGGAATGGACAAGCGACAAGGACGTGCACACATTACGCTTCGCATATCAAGGGGGCCACTTCAGCATAGACATAAGGAAAGGCCAGGATTTTGCCACGCTGAGCTATCTCTATTTCTACAACGCCGGCATGGACAGCATAGAGAACGTGCGCGCCGTGTGCAACCTGTGCAACCTCAACGCCGACAATTGCCGCATAGTCTACACCGTGGACAGCAAGGAGAGCAGCGTGGACGTGCATTACATAAGCGACATTCACGCCACGCGAGAAGACATAGGACAAACGTTGCAACTTGCCATGGGCGAGGCCTTCCGCTGGCAAAACACTTTCTCGAAGAAACTTGATGACATAGGCAAGGACCGGAAAGGCGACAAAGAGAAAAAGGTGGCCGAAATGAACAGCGAGATTGAGCTGATGCGCGAGCAAGAAATGACCCACCAAGCCGAAGGGTCGGAATGGCACGAGTCGGCAAGCCAGCCTTTCAGCCTGAAGCACGTGATAGCCACCACCTTGGGGCTAAACGCCATAGTGCCCATCGGACTGACGATTACCGAGAACGAGACGGCCAAGACCATCTCCGACACCAATGACATATTGGGCATGAACGTTCACGCCATGCTCATCGACGACGGCAAGTTCAAATGCAAGTCGGCGTTTGCCAAGCTCGACTTTTACGACCCTCGCGACCTGTCACAGGAAAGGCACCTGATGATGGACCTTGAGGCCGACGGACAGACCAAGGACACGCTCTACTATCGCGTCACGCTGTCGGTGTCGCCGACGTCACGGAACAGCGATACCGACATCAACTCATGGCAGCGACAGAAGAAGATGACGAGCGTGCTGCTCGGCTACGACCTCACGCCCTCGGAGGACCGGCTGGCGCATTTCAACTACGTATGGAAAGAGGCCATGAGCAAGGCCAAGAACGGCGACGAGGCAAACATGACCGAGGAGGAGAAGACGCTCGCCAACATGCAGAGCGCGCACATAGCCAAGAACTTCCACATGGGCAAGCACCTGTATGCCCAAAGGCGTTTCCACGAGGCATTGGGCCACCTGACCGACGCCTACCACGAGCTGGAAGACAAGTGGGCACAGGGCGACCGAGGCTGCCACGACTCATTATGGGAGACAGCGTATCTCGTGGCATGCTGCCACATGGCCCTCGGACAATATGAGATGGCATGCTTCTACATACAGGCCACCGCGCCTTTCGACATAGGCAAGTTCACCAAGGTGTATGTCAACTGCCTGGTCAACAACAAGGACTTCAGGGCCCTCGACGCCATAAACATATTGCTCGACGAGCTGGACCATCTACAAGGAAACGACTTCATCGGGGATGATGATGACGACGACGAACAATACGAACCAAGCAACACGCAACTCGACAGCTTCATCAGTTTCGTAAGGCGGCGCAAGGCTTACCTGCTCGTGAGCCTCGGCAGATACGACGAGGCGAAAACCATACTCACGGCGATGCTAAAGGAGCCCGAGAACAGCGACTTCGCCCTCAACGAACTGGCATATATACAGAAAAACAAATGACATTATAAATCAACATAACAACATAAAGAAATGTACTACATAGAAAAATCGTTTGAGGTATCAGCCTGCCACCACCTCATTCTCGACCACGGCAGCAAATGCGAGAACATACACGGCCACAACTGGCAAATCACCGTCTACTGCAAGGCCGAAGAGCTCGACAACAACGGCATGGTGATCGACTTCACGCTCATAAAGCAGAAAATACACGGTCGCCTCGACCACCAAGACCTGAACAAGGTGCTCAGCTTCAACCCCACGGCAGAGAACATAGCCAAGTGGATTGTCGACGAGATACCACATTGCTACAAGGCGAAGGTGGCAGAGACGGCAAGCAACGTGGCCATTTACGAGAAATAGAAGATGGAGAGGAATTATCGCGTCAACGACATCTTCTATTCGCTGCAGGGCGAGGGCCACAACACCGGACGCGCCGCCGTGTTCGTGAGGTTCAGCGGCTGCAACCTGAAATGCCCGTTTTGCGACACCGATTTCTCAAGGTTCGAGAGCATGACCGCCAAGGAGATAACCAGGCGGATGACAGCCCTCTGCCCCGAATCGGAAGTCAAGCCCATGGTGGTGCTGACCGGCGGAGAGCCAACCCTGCAGGTTGACTCCGACCTTATCGACGCCATCCACGAGGCGGGATTCGGCATGGTTGCCATGGAGAGCAACGGCACCAACGAGCCCCCGGCCAACCTCGACTGGCTGACCGTGTCGCCCAAGGAGCGTGTCAGCGTGAGACATTGCGATGAGCTGAAGGTGTTGTTCGATGGCAAGAACGAGCCTTGCGATCATGGCGTGAGCGCCAGCTTCATGTATCTGCAACCGCTCGACAGCGGCAAGGAGACCGAGAACGCCTATATCATGAAGAACTGCGTGGAATACATCACCAAGCACCCACAGTGGAGGCTCAGCCTTCAGACCCACAAGCTGATAGGCATAAAATAAAAGACCGTGGCACAATGGGAGGAATGGATTACATCTATTGGGCTTTCTACGCCGCCTATGTAGCGGTAGACATCGTGGTGATGTTGAAGGTCGTGATGGACAACCGGCAACCTTCAAAGACCATGGCATGGCTCCTCGTGCTTTGGGCGGTGCCTTTCGTGGGCATACTGCTCTATTTCTTCTTCGGGCAAAACACGCGCAAGGAGAGGCTCATCTCCGAGAGGTCGCTCAGCCAGCTCACCAAGCGGTCGATGTTTGAGTATATCGAGCAGAAAGACCTCCGCCTGCCGGAAGCCCACCGACCGCTGATGATGCTCTTCAAGAACCAGAGCATGGCGTTGCCCTTCAAGGACAACGAGGTGACGATATACACGTCGGGCTACGAGTTCTTCCCCAGCCTGCTGCGTGAGATAAGCCAGGCGAAGAAGCACATACACATAGACATCTACATCTTCGAGGACGACGAACTGGGCAACCTCGTTGCCGACGCCTTGATAGACAGGGCCGAGCACGGCGTGGAGGTGCGGGTGGTCTACGACGACGTGGGATGCCTGAACGTGAAAAACGCCTTCTACGAGCGCATGCGCAACGCCGGCATCGACATCCACCCTTTCATGCCAGTGAAGTTCCCCATGTTCACGTCGAAGGCCAACTATCGCAACCACCGAAAGATTATCGTCATAGACGGACGGGTGGGTTTCGTGGGCGGCATGAACATAGCCACGCGATACGTCAAAGGCACGGGTACGCAACCTTGGCGCGACACGGCCATGCGAGTGACCGGCGGAGCGGTCTACGGATTGCAACGCGCCTTTCTCATGGACTGGTATTTCGTGGACCGCACGCTCATCACCAGCAAAGCCTACTACCCCCCACTCGACCCATCGGTCAGCAACAACTGCCTCGCCCAGGTGGTGACAAGCAGCCCCATAACCCATTGGCCCGACATCATGCAAGGTTATGTGCGCGTATTGCTTGAGGCGAAGCGGTATGTCTACATGGAGACCCCTTACTTCCTGCCCACGGAGCCCGTGCTATTCGCCATGCGCACCGCGGCCCTCGCGGGCGTCGACGTGAGGCTTATCGTGCCCATGCACAGCGACTCAAGAATCGTGGAATGGGCAAGCACAAGCTATATACACGAAGTGGCAGAGGCCGGCGTGAAGGTCTATTTCTACCAGGCGGGATTCAACCACTCAAAGTTTCTCGTCAGCGACGACAGCGTCTGCACGTGCGGAAGCACAAACGTTGACTTCCGTAGCTTTGAGCACGATTTCGAGGCCAACGTCTTCTTCTTCGACGAGGGCGTGGCCTTGCGCATGAAGAAAATATTTCTCGACGACCAAGCCTTCAGCCCTACCTTCGACGAGATATCCGCGCATGTGCGCTTCTCGTTCAGGAAAAGGCTTTGGACAAGCATAATAAGGCTTTTGAGTCCGCTCTTGTGATTTTTTTCGTAACTTTGCACCAAAGCTCTTCTTCCTACAAATAGAGAAAAACAGAAATGAGATTGAAAGTGAACAACACGTATTGTCTCGGCGGATGCGTCCTCATCTTAGTCTTGCTTTGCCTTATAAGCATCGGCTCGCCAATGTATTTTGAGAAGCAGAAGGCGAGACGGGAAAGCGCGGTGAAAGAAAGGCTGATGACCATTCGCGCCGCCGAGGAGAAATACAGGGCAAGGCATGGCGTCTACGCCGCGAGCTTCAAGGAGCTGGCGCGGTGCGGACTTCTCGCCGACTCGCTCGCCGACGTGCCTGGCGTGGAAGGCCAGCGGTTCTCGCTCACGGCCACCACGCTTCCGGGAAAAAGCGGGAATGCCATACCCGTGATGGAGTGTGGCGCCACATACAAGCAGTATCTGGACGGGCTCGACAAGGCAAGCGTGGACGAGCTGACGCAGGAAGCCAACGCCAACGGAAGATTCCCCGGACTGAAAATAGGCGACACGGAGACGCCAAACGACAACGTGGGCAACTGGTAAGGGCCACCACCGTCACGATTACAACATGAATACCGAAAAGACCATGCAAAACAGAATGACATTAAGGGTGGCGGCTGGCTCGCTCGCCTTCGCTCTTCCAAAGGACACGGATCGCACCGAAGTGGACTTTTACAAATACGCCTCGAAAAACGGCATCTCTGCAGCCGCACAGCTCCGGGACGCCTTCAAGACCGTCGACTTGCTAAAAAACGCGACGACCGACAGGGCCAAGGTGATGGTCGACTCGCCGGTGCTCCTCATACCTCTCGACGAATACAACGACAACGACAAGGAGACACTCTATAAGCACTCGTTCCCGTCGACCGAGGGCTGCGCCATCATCGGCAACGTGCTGCCCGACTTGAACGCCGTAGCCGTGTTCGCGCTGAACCGCGACCTGAAACTCGTGGTGGAAGACCATTACAGCGACACGAGATACATACATCTCATGCAACCCGTGTGGGACTACCTGCACAGGAGGCATTTCCTTGGCAACAGGCGGAAACTGTATGTCTATTTCCACGACAACGAACTGGAGATGTTCAGCTTCGAGCGCAACCATTTCATTTTCTACAACCGCTATCAAGCGCGCTCGGCCAAGGACGCCGTGTATTTCACGCTCTTCGTCTGGAAACAACTCGCCTTGGACCAGATGCACGACGAGCTGTTCCTGGGGGGCGAGATTCCCGACAAGGAGCAACTGCTCAGGGGGCTGCGCTCATATGTGCAGATGGTAGCGGTAATAAACTCGGCGGCAAGTTTCAGCAACGTGCCGCTGACGCAGGAAAAGGGCATTACGTTTGACATGATAACATCTTTACTCGCATGAGAATAATAACTGGTAAATATAAAGGGCGCCACTTCGACATCCCGCGCACGTTCAAGGCAAGACCCACGACCGACTTCGCGAAGGAAAACATCTTCAACGTGCTAAACGGCTACGTCGACTTCGACGGCGCGTCGGCCTTGGACCTCTTCGCCGGCACGGGAAGCATATCGCTCGAGATGCTGTCGAGGGGATGCGCGCCGGTGATAAGCGTGGAGGGCGACAGGGACCATTCCGCCTTCATATCGCAATGCATGAAGAAGATTGGCACCACCGACAACATCTTGATACGCGGAAACGTCTTCAGGTTCCTGAAGAAATGCCACGAGACGTTCGACTTCATCTTCGCCGACCCACCTTACGCCCTCGACAACCTCGCCACCATACCAAGCCTCATATTCGAACATGAGCTATTGAAGCCAGACGGGGTCTTCGTGCTTGAGCATGGAAAAAACTACGACTTCTCCGAGGAGCCGCACTTCGTGGAGCACAGAAGTTATGGCAGCGTAAACTTCTCCTTGTTCAAATGAAGACCTACGAGCTCGTTGAGCGCATAATCTGCAACTTCGGCTTTTCTCCCACTCAAGACCAATACGACGCCCTCACCGTCTTCTCGCGCTTTCTCGCCGACCGAAGGCAAGAGGCCGTCATGGTGATGAGAGGCTCTGCCGGCACGGGCAAGACCTCGCTCGCGGCCGCCATCGTGTACACCCTCCACTCACTCGGCCAGCGCCTCGTGCTCATGGCCCCCACAGGGCGCGCCGCCAAAGTGTTCTCGCTCAGCAGCGGCATGCAGGCCTCGACCATCCACCGCGCCATCTACAGGGAAAAGACGTTCACGGGCATTGGTGGCAGTTTCGACCTCAACTTCAACGTGCACAGAAACACCTTGTTCGTGGTCGACGAGGCTTCCATGATAGGCAACGGCAGTGCCGGGGAAAGCGGATTCGGCTCGGGCAGCGTGCTCTACGACCTCATGCGCTTTGTTTACAATGGCAACAATTGCCGGCTCATGCTCATAGGCGACAAGGCGCAGCTGCCGCCCGTGGGCGAGGAAGAGGCTCCCGCGCTGTCGCCGCAAGAGCTCGAGAGCTATGGACTGACCGTATACCAATGCGACCTCGACGAGGTGCTCAGGCAAGGGCACGACTCTGGCATATTGTTCAACGCCACAATGATAAGGCGCATGATAACCCATAGCGAGATGACACGGCTGCCGAAAATACACGTGGACGGCTTCAGCGACATCACGGTCATGCCGGGCAACGAGTTGATAGAAAGCCTCGCGTCAAGCTACAGCAAGATGGGCCTCGACGAGACCATCGTGATAACACGATCCAACAAGAGGGCCAACATATATAATAATGGTATAAGAAACAGCATACTCGACAGGGAGGAGGCCATATGCCCGGGCGACATGCTGATGGTGGTAAGAAACAAGTATATCCCCAACGGGGACTTGAAAGACGGCAAAGAGGCGAAAGAGACATTCGTGGCCAACGGCGACCGGTGCGTCGTGCGCCGGGTGCGCAACTTCATCGAGCTTTACGGCTTCCACTTCGCCGACGCCACGCTGCAATTCCCCGATTTCAACAACCAAGAGCTTGACACCACGATTATCCTCGACACCCTCACAAGCGAGGCGCCAGCGCTGACAAGGGAACAAAGCGAGACGCTGTTCAACGCCGTGATGGAGGATTACGCCGACATACCCATAAAGGCAGACCGCATGAAGGCATTGAGGAAAGACAAGTATTTCAATGCCATACAGGTGAAATTCGCCTACGCCGTCACGTGCCACAAGGCGCAAGGCGGACAATGGCAGCACGTTTATCTCGACCAAGGCTACATGACCGACGACATGCTCACCCCCGACTATATCCACTGGCTCTACACCGCCTTTACACGGGCAAAGGAAAAGTTGTTTCTCGTGAATTGGCCAAAGACACAAATAGATTCTTGAAGAGACCGTTTGCCGCTCTCGCGATGCACAGAATGATACGTATTGTGCAAAAAACGGCTGTTTTCGTATTATTTCTTTGGCAGGGAGGCAAAATTATTGTAATTTTGTCCCGATATTTCATACGTAACTTCAAGAAGATTACATAATTATATATTTTAAGAATACATGAAATTAAACATTGTAGTGCTTGCCAAGCAAGTACCCGACACGCGTAATGTGGGTAAAGACGCAATGACAGCGGAAGGCACAGTGAACCGTGCCGCCCTTCCTGCCATCTTTAACCCCGAAGACCTCAACGCGTTGGAACAGGCCCTTCGCCTTAAAGATTTGGATCCAGAGAACGTACACGTCGGTGTAGTGACGATGGGCCCTCCCCGCGCCGGAGAGATCCTGCGCGAGAGCCTCTATCGTGGTGCCGACGAGGGCTGGCTCCTCACCGACCGCAAGAGCGCTGGTGCCGATACTCTCGCCACTGCCTATTTCCTCTCAAAGGCCATTGAGAAAATAGACAAGGACGTGTTCCACGTTGACCTTGTCATTGGTGGCCGTCAGGCTATCGACGGCGACACGGCACAGGTGGGCCCGCAGGTAGCGCAGAAGCTCGGCCTCAACCAAGTGACTTACGCCGAGGAGATAAAAGAGGTGAAAGACGGCAAGGCTACAATAGTGCGCCATATCGATGGCGGCGTGGAGACCGTCGTGGCTCCGCTGCCAGTGATGGTAACCGTAAACGGAACAGCCGCGCCAGCACGTCCATGCAACGCCAAGCTCGTGATGAAATACAAATACGCCTCTTGCCCGATGGAGCGCAAGGGCGACGAGCCTTGGGCCTCACTCTACGAGACACGCCCCTACCTCACGCTCGGCCAGTGGAGCATCGCCGACTGCGGCGCCGATTACGACCAGTGTGGCTTGGCAGGCTCGCCCACGAAGGTGAAAGCCGTGAAGAACATCGTCTTCCAGGCGAAGGAGAGCAAGAGGCTCACCGCTTCCGACGAGGACGTGGAGGGACTCGTAAAAGAACTGTTAGACGAGAGCATAATTGGATAAGTAGTTAAGACAATGAATAACGTATTTGTATATTGCGAGATAGAAGGCACTACCGTACAGGAGGTGTCACAAGAACTGCTCACCAAGGGCCGCAAGCTCGCCGACACTCTCGGCGTGGAGCTCAATGCCATTGTGGCAGGCACAGGCATCAAGGGTAAGGTGGAAGACCAGATTCTTCCTTATGGCGTGGACAAGCTTTTCGTCTTCGACGGCGAGGGCCTCTTCCCTTACACTTCAGCACCCCACACCGACATCGTGGTCAACCTCTTCAAGGAGGAGCAGCCGCAAATCGCCCTCATGGGAGCGACAGTCATTGGCCGTGACCTTGGCCCAAGGGTGTCGTCATCACTGACTTCTGGTCTTACCGCCGACTGCACACAGCTGGAGATTGGCGAATACGACGACAAGAAATCGGGCAAGCATTACGACAGCCTGCTCTACCAGATTCGTCCCGCCTTCGGTGGCAACATCGTGGCTACCATCGTAAACCCGGAGCATCGCCCACAGATGGCTACGGTGCGCTCAGGCGTCATGCAGAAAGCTCTCTATCAGGGCAAGGCAAAGGGCGAGGTCGTCTATCCAGACCCGAAGAAGTATGTCAACCCATTGTCATACGCCGTGCAGGTAATCGACCGCCATGTAGAGGCTGCCAAGAACAACCTCAAGAGCGCTCCTATCGTCGTGGCAGGTGGCTATGGCGTAGGTTCAAAGGAAGGCTTCGACATGCTGTTCCAGCTTGCCAAGGAGCTTCACGGTGAGGTCGGCGCAAGCCGCGCAGCCGTGGACGCAGGATGGGTAGACCACGACAGGCAGGTGGGCCAGACAGGCGTGACGGTGCATCCAAAGGTGTATATCGCTTGCGGCATCAGCGGTCAGATTCAGCATATCGCCGGTATGCAGGACTCAGGCATCATCATATCTGTCAATAGCGACCCGGACGCTCCTATCAACCAGATTGCCGACTACATCATCACCGGCACGGTGGAGGAAGTCGTTCCGAAACTCATCAAATATTACAAGCAGAATAATAAGTAATTCTTTTATTCTCCAAAATATACAACAATGACAGACGCAAAAAAACTACAATATTATCTTGACTCACCCTTGATGAAGCGTATTGTCGAGCTGAAAGAGCGCGACTTCGCTGACAAGGACAAGTTCGACTACGCTCCCGTCTCTTACGATGACGCCATCGAGAACTACAAGCGCATCGTTGAAATCACCGACGAGGTGGCAAAGAACATCATCGAGCCTAACTCTGAGAGCGTTGACCTCGAAGGCCCCCACCTTGAGAACAACCGCATGATTTATGCCTCAAAGACATACGAGAACCTTGACGCTACGCGCAAGGCCGGCCTGTGGGGCATCACCATGCCACGCCGCTTTGGCGGACTGAACCTCCCCATGACGGTGTTCTCCATGCTCTCCGAGCTCGTTTCAGCTGCCGACAGCGGCTTCCAGAACGTGTGGTCGCTCCAAAGCTGCATAGACACCCTCTACGAGTTTGGCACTCCTGAGCAGCAAGCCAAATACATCCCACGCATTTGCGCCGGCGAGACAATGTCAATGGACCTCACCGAGCCAGACGCAGGCTCTGACCTTCAGCACGTCATGCTAAAGGCCACACAAGACGCTGACGGCACATGGAGGCTCAATGGCGTGAAGCGTTTCATCACCAACGGCGACTCCGACATTCACCTCGTGCTTGCCCGTTCAGAGGAAGGCACACGCGATGGTCGCGGCCTCTCTATGTTCATCTACGACAAGCGCGACGGCGGTGTTGACGTGCGTCACATCGAGAACAAGCTCGGAATCCACGGCTCACCAACCTGCGAGCTCGTTTACAAGAACGCCAAGGCTGAGCTCTGCGGTGACCGCCGCCTCGGACTTATCAAGTACGTGATGAGCCTCATGAACGGCGCGCGTCTCGGCATCGCCGCACAGAGCGTCGGTCTGGAACAGGAGGCTTACGACCAGGCCGTGAGCTACGCACGTGACCGTAAGCAGTTTGGCGAGGCCATCATCAACTTCCCTGCCGTCTACGACATGCTGTCTCGCATGAAGGCCAAGCTCGACGCAAGCCGTGCCATCCTCTACCAGACTTCACGCTACGTGGACATCTACAAGACCCTTGAGGACATCTCACGCGAGCGCAAGCTTACTGGCGACGAGCGCAAGGAGATGAAGAAATACAGCCGCTTGGCAGATGCCTTCACGCCTCTGGGCAAGGGCATGACTTCCGAGTTTGCCAACCAGTCGGCCTACGATTGCGTGAGCGTGCATGGAGGCTCAGGCTTCATCATGGAGTATAAGGCTCAACGCCTGTTGCGCGACGCCCGCATCTTCTCCATCTACGAGGGCACCACTCAGCTTCAGGTGGTGGCGGCCATCCGCTATATCACCAACGGCACCTACCTCAACATCATGAAAGAGATGCTCGCTGAGGAGGTTTCCGAAGCCGTCAAGCCTCTCCTCGACCGCATTGCCAATTGCGTGGACCTCTACGCCGAGGCCGTGGACAAGGTAAAGGCAGACAACGATCAGGCCGAGCACGACTTCCTTGGCCGTCGCCTCTACAACATGACTGGTGACATCATCCTCTCTCTGCTCCTGCTCAAGGATGCCACAAAGGATCCCGAGGAGTTCGAGAAGAGCGCCAACGTCTTCGTGCGCATGGCAGAGGAAGAGTGCGTAGGTTCTCACGCTTACGTCATGAACTTCAAGGCCGACGAACTGAAAAACTTCGTGACCGAGTAAACAGTAACACAAAGCATAATAGCATAAAAAAGCCACGCCAAAAACACTGGCGTGGCTTTTTTATGTTCCCATGACAGTGCTCACTCCTGTCGTGATACGGCCAATTTCAGCAATGATGTCCTCTAAAGCTTTAATGTCCGTCTCGCTGCGAAGATAATATGAATGAGACGTTGATTCAAGGGTACTTTGCAGCCGAGTTCGCACGTCTTCAGTAAGGCTTTCATTCCCAAGATACGACTTTGCCTTGTTGTAGAGCTCTACATAAGTATTATACGTTTGCTTCTGTTTTGGCGAAATGAGCAACCAATCGTTGGCAGGGGTTGAGGTCTGTGCCGAGAATCTTGTTTGGCAAACCATCCACGTTCAAGGCACATACACTGAACGACTTGGTTTGGTCTTGCGCCTCAATAGTCTGAAATGCGCAAACGAGAAATACTAAGGCGAGCACGGCACGCGCCGATACCGCCACCATTTTTTTGATATTGTAATTCATGCTTTGCTGAGTTTCTATTTAATGCTTTGTAAAGATATCGGCATCTCCTATCATTCGCCTTAACTCTACCCCAAACCATCTAAATACGGAGTAAACAAGACAAGGACTCAGAAGTATCCTAAGCCATAAATATTAGAGCTTACACATACCATCAAAGCCAATCGCCTAATACTGTCAGCTCCTTGTTGGCTTCCAACGGTATCTCTTCACCATCTTTTGTGATGGTAATATTTTTGAAAGAGAATCCTTTAGTCGGAAACTCATCGTAATAAAATTTTGGGTCATATATTTTCTTTTCTTTTATGAAAAAAAAGAATTGATAAACATGATTCTCTATTTTAAAATTCTTGCTTCCTTTCCAATCATATATCTTGTAGCTGTAAAGAGAATCCTTACCTTGCCATCTTATCAAGCCATATTCCAATTTAAGCAGGAAAGAATCCTTGCAGTTATAAAAAGCGTCCTTGTCCTCGTCTGAAGTGGTAAGCTTTGCAAGTGCACTTACTGGTATATTGGAGCATATGTGCATGTCATCATGATCACCAAATGTTATATGGCATACGGAAAGCGTGTCCATTATGACATCCGAGGTCCGTACGCAAACCACCCCATTGTAAGTTCCCGCATGTCGATCAACTATGGCAGGATTACTTGTTAGGAAACAAGGTTTGCTATAGTTCTCGGGATATGGACTGTCGTCCCTTGGAATGCATCCCGACAGGACAACAGAAACACAACACAAAACGAATGCTTTTTTTAGTTCCATGTCCTTATGAGATTTATGAGATTATGATATATCCTTGGCAATAGGTTGTAAGACCATTCTCATCACCAGAATGATGACGGCCGGTCATAAAACGATTTGCATCAGAAGAGATCCATATATTTCGGGATTCTTTTATGCTATCAGATGTTATTTGATTGACAAGCGTTACTTCTTTACCGTTAAACTTGATAATGGCCGTTGCATATCGGGTTTGCCCGTTCTCGTCACCATTATGTTGGCGTCCTACCAATACACGATTCTCAACAGCGTCATACCCATTTCCAGAAGACTCTTTCAACCATGGTGACCATTGAATGTCATCGACAATGATATTTCCTTGAACGACAGAATTATTCTCATCAAAAGCTGCCAACGTACTGTATTCGTACCATGTTTTGCCGTTTTCATCACCAGAATGGCACCTTCCTGTAAGCACTGTATTTGAAGGGCATAAAAAATAACTGTTCTTTTCTTTAATTCCGTCTGTGCGTTTCCGTGTTTGCGGACGTATAAAAATAGTTTGACTCATAGCTTTATAAAAATTTATGGTTAATAATTTATTTTGCAATATATGAAAAATACTTGAAACGCGCACACGCCAGATAAATATTTAGCTTTTTTTTTAACCTCAAAAGGGCTACTCGGTTCTGAACCAGCATGTAGTGCACCCATAAGACCAACATTTCATAAAAAACGTTGTCGAGACAACAAATTATGGGTTGAAGAGAACCAAGCAATTGTTTTTTTTGCTATTTTTGTGCATAGAATAACCATAACGTTGCCACCATGCAGAAATACGCTGATTATATCACCCAGATAGAGATTGACTCCCTTTGGAGCGGACACAAGCACATTCTCTGGAACCTCGACCGCCGCGTTAACATCCTCAGCGGTGTCAACGGCGTGGGCAAGTCGACCATAATCAACAAGGTGGTGAAAGGACTTGCTGCCGGTGGCGAGTTTCATTCCCACTTGCTTAAAGGCGTGCACCTGAAGGTCTGTCCAGAGGATGCCAACTGGATACGCTACGACATCATCAGGTCGTTTGACCGCCCGCTTATCAATGCCGAGGTGATGTCGCAAATGAATATATCGCTTGCCACAGAACTTGATTGGCAACTCTACAAGCTCCAACGCAAGTATCTCGACTACCAGGTCAACATCGGTAACCGCATGATTGAGGTGCTGCAGAAAGGCGGGGCCACGGCGGGCGAAGAGGCGCAAAAGCTGTCGGAACCGAAGAAGAGGTTCCAGGACGTCATTGACGCGCTCTTCGCCGACACCGGTAAGAAAATAGTACGCACAGACAATGAGATAAGCTTCTCGCAAATGGGCGAGACGCTTGTGCCATACCAGTTGTCGAGTGGCGAGAAGCAGATTCTCGCCATACTGCTCACAGTGCTCGTAGAAGACCAAAAACCATACGTGCTCTTCATGGACGAGCCTGAGGTGAGCCTACACATAGAATGGCAGAAAAAGCTTATCGACCTCATACTGGAGCTGAATCCCTGCGTGCAGATTATCCTCACCACCCACTCACCCGCCGTGATCATGAACGGATGGATGGACAAGGTGACGGAAGTGTCAGACATTACAATCTGAACGCCATGAAACGTCTCCAGGACAACCTCACCTCTTCTTATCTGCAGGCGGCCAACTCCCTTAACCCACGCCGGCAGAGAAAAAAGGTCGTGGCTTATGTGGAGAGCTACGACGACGTGTTTTTCTGGAGAAGCATCCTGAGCCAGTTTGAGACCGACAGGATATTTTTTGAAATCATGCTGCCCACGCGCGACAACAACCTTGAGCGCGGCAAGAAAGCGGCTCTCATGAGCGCGCTAAAAGGCAAGACAGGGCAGTGGCTCATAGCTTGCGTGGATGCCGACTACGACTACCTCATACAAGGTGCCACGGAGATCTCAAGGAAAATCATCTCCAGCCCTTTCATCTTCCACACCTACGCCTACGCCATAGAGAACCTGCAATGCTACGCGCCTTCGCTACACGACGTGTGCGTGGCGGTGACTCTCAATGACCACGCCATTTTCGACTTGCGACAGTATCTCGAGGATTATTCGCGCGCCATATATCCCCTGTTTGTCTGGAACATTTGGTATTACCGCACAAGCCATTACGGCGAGTTCACCATGAGCGACTTCCTGCACACCATAGAAACCACCAGTTTCAACATGAACGACGCCCAACGCGTCATATCCCTTCTACATAGCAAGGTGGCAAAGCGGTGCCAGCAATTCAAAAAGGCCAATCCTAATGCTAAGGAGAGCTATCACCGACTTGAAGACGACCTGCGAAGGCTCGGCGTGACGCCCGAAACCACTTATCTCTACATCCAAGGGCATCATCTCTTCGACAAGGTAGTGATGCCAATGCTTAACCGCGTGTGCGACAAGCTCATCAGGCAGCGACAAGAGGAAATAGCGCGGCAAAGCGTACATGGCACGCAAAGGCGAAACGAGTTGTCATGCTACAACAGCTCGGTGGAGACTGTCATGCCAATGCTGAAGAAGAACACGGCCTTTACCTCATCAGACCCTTACAAGCGCATAAAGGAAGACCTAACGGCATTCCTATCACACACCAGCTATGTATAATGCTTTGATCATGACTCTCATGTCGGCATTAACTAACGTTTAACTTTATAACAAAATTTATACTGCTCTCTATCATAGAGTTTGTAATAAACCATCACGGTATTCTTAAATTTTATAACTTTGCAGTCGTTAAGAATTCGAATTTGCAACTCTGACCACACTGAAAAAAGGAATGCGAATACCAAAAAGCTGTAAGTGAGTAGGCACAATTAAATCTTATCTTTCATGAAAAAGACAGAAATAGTACCTCTGCAAACAGAATCCGAAAAGAACAACCAGTTGTCACCAATCAGTTTTGATGAGTAATATGAGATTTTAGGAGGCGGAAGACCTACTAAGGGGCATGATACGCAAAAAGGAAGTTGCGGTGGTCTTATTTGCTGGTGCTAAATATCTAAATATAAAACAGATTGTGCTTTCTTTTGAAGGCACAATCTGCTTTTATTCTTTAAGACATGGATAACGATATACATTTTATAAAGAACAAAACATTAATAGGTCATTTAAGAATGAAGTCAATACTACTATTTTTATCGTTTGAGCTTCTTTCCATCTGCCAAGTCATGGCTCAAAATGTCAAGGGAAAAATCGTAGATGGAACAGGCAAGCCTCTTTCCTTTGCAAATGTGGTTCTTCTAAATCGCCAAGACTCTTCTTTTGTCAAGGGTACCATAAGTGGCAATGATGGTGGATTCTTAATAGAGACATCATGTGTTAATGGAATCATAAAGGTTTCATCCGTAGGATACAAGACTACCTTTAAGGATTATAATAGCGAGGATGTAACGGTCGTCTTGGCGGAAGACAGAAAGACGTTAGGTGAAGTGGTTGTGAAATCAAATTTACCAAAGACAATTTTGACAAATGGCGGAATGAAGACAACCGTAGCAGGTTCTGTGCTTGAAAAGGCCGGAACGATGGAGAACTTGCTTGACCGCATCCCAAATTTGTCTGCACAAAACGGAAGCATTAAGGTATTTGGTCGTGGCGAACCCATGATTTACATAAACGGCAAACAGATGAGAGACAAAAGTGAGCTTGACCGTTTGCGTTCCGACATTATAAAGTCGGTAGAAGTCATCACGAACCCCGGTGCCAGTTATCCAGCAAGTGCGAAGGCCGTAATCTGCATCACAACAAAGAAAACTCCAGGTGAGGGGTTGGGAATCGATGCCACGGCCATGGGAGAATATGACGAGAAAGACAACCTCGGAGCCAATGGGCGAGTAAATGTCAATTACCGCAGGAACGGGCTTGAATTAGGGGCATACGCCTCTGTCGCTAAGCAATATCAGCCAGACTACAAGGACGTGCAACAAGTCACTTATCTTGACAAGACCTGGAACCAGAAAAGCAAGGTGAGACAAACCGGGGTTACGGAATCAATGAATTACCGAATGGACGCGAGCTATCAAATAGACACCGACAATTCCATCGGAGCTAATTTCAGTTATCTTCGGAATCCAGAGAAGTCATGGAATGGAGACATGAATACTTCAATATTGCAGGACGAAACGCTTTCCGAAAGCAATCAGAGCCATGTTGACCTGTCTGGGCAGAGAAGCAATATGTCCAGCAACATTTACTATTTAGGAAAAATAGGGAAATTGGGAGTCGACTTCAACGCGGATTGGCTTTGGGACAAGGCAAATCAAAACAACGTTACCAATGAGCATTTCCAGGAAATCGGGGAAAACGGGCAATACCAAACCGTCAGGAGCACAACCAACACACGCAACCATCTGCTGGCTTCAAAATTAGTTCTCACCTACCCTCTGCTGGGCGGAGAACTGTCTGTTGGTGGCGAGTTCTCCAATATACATCGCACTTCCAAAATGCAAGTCGTACCTACAAACCTCGTAAATGACGACAACAGCCGTGTAACCGAAAGCATGGCCTCTTCTTTCCTGTCTTACTCACGAGACTTTGGGGCTCTCAGCTTGGAGGCTGGCCTGAGGTATGAATATATTGACTTCTACTATTATGAGTATGGCAAGCGCATCGCCGGCCAAAGCAAGACTTATGGCAACTGGTTTCCATCTCCTAGTCTGTCCTTGCCGGTAGGGAACGCACAAATGCTGCTGAGTTATTCCTCTGATATAAATCGTCCTTCATACCAAAGTTTGAGAAGCGCGATGCAATATGACAACCGCTATACTTACGAGACGGGTAACCCTTCGTTGCTATCTGAGATAAGCAGGAGCTTCGACTACGAGGTGTCTTACAAATGGCTAACATTTGATGTTACCTACTCACACACGTCAAATCCAATAATGCAGCATGTTAACACTTACAAGGACAATCCAGCCATAGGGCTGATGAAGCCTATAAACGGGAAGGCGTACGATGACATCGAATCGTCCGTCACCTTGCAGCCGACATTTGGCTTCTGGCATCCATCCCTTACGACTTCAATTGTCAAACAATGGTTTAACATGGACACTAACGAAGGAAAAGCACTCAACAAGCCAATGGCATCTTTCCGTTTCGACAATACATTTGACACCAAGTTGGCAATGTTCACGCTCATGATGTCATACTACACAAAGGGACATGAACGAAATATCTATTTCCGCAAACCAATGTTCTGCACCAATATATCCATATATAAAGCCTGCATGAAGAATCGCCTGTCCTTCCAACTCTTTGTCTATGACCTGTTTGGAACCAACGACCAGCATTTTATTGCCTATTTCGGAAAAATGAGAAACATGATCTATGACACACAATCTACCAGCAAGTTGTCACTCACCGTTCGATATACTTTCAACGCGTCTCGAAGCAAATACAAGGGTACCGGTGCTGGATTGGAACAGAAAGGAAGAATCTGACCTTGCAATGCGGACAATATGAAAGGGCAACATCATAAGCCATAATACCAAACTCATACATAGAGAAGATGGAAACTATTTTATGGCTATAGCCACATAATGGCGAAGTTAGCTATCACAGCTCACTTCGCCATCATTCTTTCTTTTCTAAGAATTGGATTTTTATATTTTAATTTAAGAGAGTATCTTACTGATTAGTAACTAATCTTCACGCCCACATAATAGCTGCGTGGGAGGGAAGGACCATAGATGTAGTTGGAATCTCGGTTCCATCCCTTGTCGAAATCCTTCTGATAAGCATTGGTGATGTTCTGGATACCACCATTCACCTGCAAGGTGAGATACTTGTAGATAGGGAAATCGTACGACAACTTCATATTTACCTCCATGAACTTAGGCGTATTCACAGCCACAGGCTCCTCTACTCCCGAACCCGCACTGTGACCAACGAGCATACTGCCGGTATAATTGCCTGTAACAGAAGCCGTGAATCGCTTCACTGGGGTGAAGGATGCGGTAAAGTAACCATAAGTATTCGGGGTGCGCATCATCTTCATGTACTTCTGCTCTGGTACCTCGTCGTTCCAAGCGATAGCCTCATCATAATGGCTCTGCTGCAAGGTAAGTCCTGCCTGGAGCGAGAACCAACGGGTAAACATCGCCTTACCCTCGATGTTCAAGCCGAGAACCTTGGCACCGTAGGCGTTGTAACGCTCCTGCACGGTATTGTCCTGTGCATCAGGCTGGTCGAGCTGACGGAGCGCGAACACATTGTTGAGGTCGGTATAGAAACCCTCTATCAAGAGATTGGTCTGCACATTGCCAAACTTGTGATACAAGTCGGCTGACACACTGAAACTATTGGAACGCTCCTCTTTCAGGTTCTTCGCCAATACCGTAACCAGTCGTTCACCTCCTACTACGCCTACGTGCAAATCCTCATCGAAAGCCTGTGGTGCACGGAATCCACCAGCATAGGTAATACGCAGGTTCACATTCTCCGTTGGATTAAAGCGAAGGTTGGCACGAGGACTGAAGATGACGTGATCTACCAAGTTATGCTTGTCCAATCGACCACCCAAGAGGAAGCTCCACTGCTTGTTCTTCCATTCGTTCTGGAAGAAGAAACTTCCGATACGGACATCCTGCTTGAAGTTGCGGTCGTAACCGAGGATGACATCCTTGATACCATCGTAGCTATACTCTGCACCCAGGATCAGGTCGGATGGCATGAAGAGCAACTTATCGAAGGAGTGAACATACTGTGTTCCTGCCACATAAGTAAAGTTGTGAGTGGTGCCGTATGCATTCTCGGCAGTCTCTATATCTTCATCCGTTCCCTCGCCGATGCCACCATAGTAACTCTTGCGAGCCGTGGTCTGGAATGAGAAATATGCCGACAGGCGATTCTTCTCGTCAGGAGAATAGAAATTATAGGTGAGCCCACCACCCTGGATGTTGTGCTCTGCCTGCTCTGCGATATTTGCCTCGTGAGGAGCCTGGTCGAGTTTGTTACCGCCACGACGGAACTCATGGATGCCATGATACTGGAGGCTCAACTTGGAGTAAGGACTGAGACGGAGGTAGGAGTTGAGGCCGAACGTCTGGTTGTTCAACTCTGGCAACTCGGTGTAGCCATCGCCATCATAGTCATAACCTTGACGAGTGCGAGTCTGTCCATAAGCATAAATGCCCGCCTTGTTGTCGTCGGTTACCAAAGAGACATTGCCCGTCGTCACATTATCAAAAGAATTAGAACCTCCTTGCGACATGAATGTATGACCGAAGGATGCCGAATTGCGGATAGGTTCCTTGGTGATGATATTGATGGTTCCACCGATGGCAGATGCACCGAAGAGGGCAGAACCTCCACCACGAACCACCTCCACACGGTCTATCATGTTGGCAGGTATCTGCTCCAAGCCATACACACCGTTGAGAGAAGAGAACACAGGGCGAGAATCCACCAATATCTGGGAATAGTGACCATCGAGACCATTGATGCGCACCTGGGTAAAGCCACAGTTCTGGCAGTTGTCCTCCGTACGCACACCAGGCTGGAAGTTAAGTCCTTGCGCCAAGCAAGTAGATTGTGTGATGTCAAATAGTTTACCGCCAATCACATTCACCAAGTTTGGAGCCAATCTTCGTTGCGTCTCGTTTCGGTTGGCGGAAACCACTACCTCGTCCAAGTCCACGTCATCGCTTGCCAGTGCGAAATTCAGTTCTTGCGTGGCATCATGCTTTATGGCAACCTTCTTTTCTTGTGTCTTGTATCCAACCATCTTCACTACGACGGTGAATGTGCCCTCCGGCAAGTTCTTCAGGAAGTAGTGCCCCGTGTGGTCCGTCGTGGTTACGATAGTGGTGCCTTTGAGCTGAATGGTCACGAAAGGCAAGTGCTCTCCACTGCTTTTGTTGATTACGTGACCATACACGTTGGCATCCGTGTTCTTTTCGATAGCCACCGGCAGCACATCACCCGCTACCGGCTTGTTGTCTTCGGCTGCTTTAGCCACAAATGAGACTGTCAATGCTCCAGCAAGGAGCATCAACTGACAATTCTTGGAATTCATAAAATCCGTTTGTATTCTTCTATTATTATAATTTTGAGTGCATTTGTTTTTACGATTTCTTCATACAACAGGGCACACCTTCCCCCCTAATCATCCGCCTGAAAAGCACACGATTGAAGAAATCAAAAAAGGGAAAAGCTCCATAAAGAGCTAAAAACTACAAAGATAGAAGTACGGGTGGAGCACGAGTGGAAAGAATGTCGCCTTCGCGAGTCTTGACAAACGGGCAAGAGACTGCGAGAACGACGTGAACCATAGCGACAAATGCCGTTATGTGAATAATGACAGGCACCACGTATGGCAAACTATGCAAATGGCAGAGCACGCATTCGTACATGAAACTCAGCTCGGCGGTGAGGTGACCATCGTGGTGGATGTGATGAGCGCAATCGTAACAATAGGTGGTAGCGGCACTGCCCTCCGCCCCTGAGTGGTGGTGGAAGGTAATGGCGAGCAACATTGGCACGTACACCAACATCAGCAGCCATGCGAACCTCTTTCTTCTATTGTCACGATGACGCATTATCCTGAACTGTTTTTATTTCTCGATACGCATGATTTCCGAACATCAGAAATCATGGCATTTAGCAGGCGCAAAAGTAATACTATTCTTATAAACGATAATCAAACATATCGTTGAATTATCATTTTTTATCCGTTTTTTGATGTTAATATAATAATCGGGCGCATGGCGTCGAAGTGTTCCTTGCTCCAGAGCGGCACGCCGTAGTAGCGGGCCACGGCATAGGGGTTCTGCCACAAGTCTGACCGGCATCATGATGATTTCGACGAAAAATTAAGACTTTGCTTATATTTCTCAACAAGAAGCGAACCTGTCTTGAATAATTGCGTTATCTTTGCATAAGATAAAGACACTTAGTTTAATAATATATCATAACGGAATGAAAAAGATTCTCTTAGCCTTAATCGCCCCACTGGCAACGGCATCGGCCATGGCGCAAAGCGACCCTCTGTGGATGCGCTTCCCTGCCATCTCGCCCGACGGCAAGACCGTGGCGTTCTCCTATAAAGGCGACATCTGGACCGTGCCGGCCAACGGCGGACAGGCACGGCAAATCACCACTAACCCCGCTTACGACGCATACCCCGTGTGGAGCCCCGACTCCAGGCAAATAGCCTTCGCCTCAAGCCGTGAGGGCAGCATGGACATCTACGTGGTGGGCAGGGACGGTGGCGCGCCGCGAAGGGTTACGACCGACAGTGGCGACGAGTACCCCATGGCTTGGCGAAACGACAGCACCATCATGCTGAAAGCCTCTATCATGCCGAAGGCCACGAGCATCATGTTCGCCGACTTCTCGCAGGTCTATGAGGTGAGCGACAAAGGCGGACGCATGCGCCTCTTCTCCGACATACCGATGGAAGACATCAGCGTGGGCAACGACGGCGCCCTGCTCTACCACGACAACAAAGGCTACGAGGACCCGTTCCGCAAACACCACCAGTCGCCCATCTGCCGCGACATCTGGCTCTACAAGGGTGGCAACTACACCAAGCTGACCAATTTCGCCGGCGAGGACCGCACGCCGGTATGGGGCGACAACAACACGTATTATTATCTTAGCGAGGAAGACGGCACCTTCAACGTCTACAAGCGCCGCATAGGCGAGACGGCCAAGACGCAACTCACCCACTACAAGGGCAATCCCGTCAGGTTCCTCACGCGCTCCACCGACGGCACGCTGTGCTACGCCTACGACGGCGCCATCTACACCCTCAAGGAGGGCAGCCAGCCCGTGAGGCTCAACCTCTCGATGGTTGCCGACGACGGCTCAGACAAGTTGCGGCGACAGGTGCTGAGAAGCGGCGCCACGGAGTTCGCGGTGTCGCCATCGGGCAAGGAAATAGCCTTCGTGGTGCACGGCGACGTCTACGTCACGTCGACAGACTACACCACGACAAAGCGTATCACCGACACGCCGGAGCAGGAGCGCAATGTCAACTTCTCGCCCGACGGCCGCAGCCTTGTCTACGCCTCTGAGCGTGGCGGACTTTGGCAAATCTACCAGACGAGCATCGTGAACAAGGACGAGAAGCAGTTCACCTACGCCACGCAGCTCAAGGAGGAGCAGCTGGTGAAGTCGTCGTTGGTCGACATGCAGCCGGCGTACAGTCCCGACGGCAAGAGCGTGGCCTACATCGAAGACCGCGGCGCGCTGAAGGCCGTGGACGTGAAGACGAAGGCCGTGAGGCAGCTCATGGACGGCAAGTTCCAATACAGCTACTCCGACGGCGACCTGTGGTTCCAGTGGAGCCCCGACAGCAAGTGGCTGCTCTCCAACTACATCGGCCACGGCGGCTGGAACAACAGCGACATAGCCCTCGTGCCTGCCGACGGAAGCCAGAAAATCACCAACCTCACCAACAGCGGCTACAACGACAACAACGGGCGATGGGTGCTTGGCGGCAAGGCCATGCTCTTCATGAGCGACCGCGCCGGCTACCGCAGCCATGGCAGCTGGGGCGCGGAAGACGACGCCTACATCATGTTCTTCGACCTCGACGCCTACGAGCGCTTCCGCATGGGCAAGGAGGAGCGCGCGCTCTACGACGAGGCTCACAAGAAGGAGAAAGCAGACACCACGAAGAAGAAAAAACCGCTCATAAAGCTTGGCAAGAAGGCGAAAGACGACAAGAAGAAAGACAAGGCGAAGACCCTGAAGTTTGACCTCGCCAACTGCCGCGACCGCGTGATACGCCTCACCGTCAACTCGTCGCACATGGCCGACGCCATACTCTCGCCTGGCGGCGACACCTTGTATTACCAAGCCAAGTTTGAGGGCGGCTACGACCTGTGGAAACACGACTTGGTGGAAAACAAGACCGAGATAGTGATGAAGAACGTGGGCTATGGGCTCGAGGCCGACAAGGACTTCAAGAACCTCTATGTCTACAACAACGGCATAAAGCAAATAGACCTCGCCAAGAACTCGCAAAAGGGCATCGACTTCGAGGCCAACTTCAACTATCGTCCTTACGAGGAGCGCGCCTACATCTTCAACCACGTGTGGCAGCAGGTGAAAGACAAGTTCTACGACCCCAAGCTCCACGGCGTTGACTGGGAGGGCTACAAGAAGACTTACGCCAAGTTCCTGCCATACATCAACAACAACTACGACTTCCGCGACATGCTCTCCGAGATGCTCGGCGAGCTCAACGGCTCTCACACCGGCGCGCGCTATTACCCAGAAGGCGCCACGCTGAAGACGGCGGCCCTCGGCCTCTTCTTCGACAACGATTATGAAGGCGACGGACTGAAGGTGGAGGAGGTCATCAACCGCGGGCCTTTCGCCGTGCGCAACACGGGCGTAAAAAAAGGATGCATAATAGAGGCCATCGACGGACAGAAGATAGCTAAAGGCTCCGACTACACCTCCCTACTCGACGGCAAGGCCGGCAAGATGACGCGCGTCAGCGTGTTCGACCCGTCAAGGAAGAAGCGCTTCGATGTCGTCGTCAGGGCGATAAGCCGCTCGGCGCAGGCCGACCTGCTCTACCGACGCTGGGTGGACCGCAACCGCGAGATGGTTGACTCGCTATCCAACGGCACCATCGGATACGTACACGTCAAGGCCATGGACAGCGAGAGCTTCCGCACGGTGTTCAGCCAACTGCTCTCCGACTCCATGCGCCAGAAGAAAGCCGTCATCGTGGACGAGCGACACAACGGTGGCGGATGGCTGCACGACGACCTCTGCACCTTGCTCTCGGGCAAGCAATACGCCAAGTTCATAGCCCACGGCAAGTATATCGGCTACGACCCATGGAACAAGTGGGTGAAACCGTCGTGCGTGATGATTTGCGAGGACGACTACAGCAATGGCCACGGCTTCCCGGCCGTCTACAAGACCCTGGGCATCGGCAAGCTCGTGGGCGCGCCCGTGGCCGGCACCATGACGGCCGTTTGGTGGGAACGCATGATGAACGGCATGATCTTCGGCATTCCGCAGGTGGGCAACCAGGCGATGGACGGCACCTTCTTCGAGAACAAGGAACTAAAGCCCGACATAGAGGTCTACAACACGCCTGCCGACTATGAGACGGGCAACGACGAGCAACTGAAAGCCGCGGTAGAGAGCTTCAAGTAAAAAGAAATAACGCCATTCACAGTTCGAGCCACTGTCTTATCGCCTATTGGGCAACATGTTTGTGACCAAGGGCGATAAAACGGTGGCTCGAATGGTATTTGCGCACTTTTATCGGCATAAACTCGCCGCCAAGTTGACTATTATCGTAAAAATGACGTAACTTTGCATATAAACACGTCATTGCGAGTCTCGCTTGATATCCAAAGAAAACGAATGAAATACAGCTTAACTAAATGGTACCTCTCACGGAGTGCCCTGCCTTATTGGTGCATTATCGTAACCGACCTGATAATCGGCTTTCTCTCCGGCATTCTCGTGTATTGGTTCTACTATCGTGGGGCTATGACCTTAGGCAACATCCTGCCGCTGACAAAGACCATTGGCGTCTACCTTATCTTCTTCCTGATTGGCTTCCGCGCGTTCCACACGTATAGCGGCATCATACGCTATTCATCAGCCGACGACCTTCGGCGCATCTGCTGCGCGCAACTGTTGAGCTGCGTCCTTGCCGAGGTGTTCCACTACGCCGTGTATCACTTCCACCTTCCTTTCGTGCCCTTTGAGGGGCGGCAGGTGTTCTTGATGTTTGTCATCTCCACGTTCCTGATGTGGAGCCTGCGCATACTGATGAGAACCCTCTACGAACAGTTGCTTGGCAAAAACGCTACCCACAACGTGCTTATCTACGGTGTGCATTACGGCGCGATGGCCCTGGCGAGATCCATACAAGGCAACGCCGGCAACGGCAAGAGGTTCCGCCTAAGGGGTTTCATCTCTCCCGACAACAAGTTGGAGAACAAGATAATAATGGGTCAGCGCACCTACCTAAACGACGCAAGCCTCGTGGACGTGATAAAGGACAAGGAAATAGACACCGTGCTGGTGTCTCCATTGGTGATACGGAATTTCCGCGAGGACAGCGCGTTGCAAGACCTGCTCCTCGGCCAGGACGTCAGCATCTACGTGATGAAAGACATGGAGAAATGGCACGAGGGCAAGGAAATCGACTCGAGCAAGCTCAAGGAGATTGAGATTTCCGACCTTCTTCCAAGAGACGAGATACAGGTTGACATCGACGCCATTGGCACCATGCTGAGAGACAGCACCATACTCATCACGGGCTCGGCCGGAAGCATCGGCTCTGAGATAGTGAGGCAAGTGGCGACGTTCAACCCCGCCCACATGGTGCTCATCGACTCCGCCGAGACTCCGCAACACGACATCAGGCTGATGATGCGCAAGCGTTTCCCAAGCATCGACTGCCAGACCATAGTGGCAAGCATCACGCAGAAGAAGCTGATGGACAAGATTTTCAAGACCAACCGTCCCGACTACGTGTTCCACGCCGCGGCCTATAAGCACGTGCCCATGATGGAGGACTCTCCATCCGAGGCCATCTACAACAATGTTTACGGCACGAAGATAATGGCAGACCTCAGCGTGAAATACGGCGTGAGGAAGTTTGTGATGATTTCCACCGACAAGGCGGTGAACCCGACCAACGTCATGGGATGCTCTAAACGCCTGTGCGAGATTTACACGCAAAGCCTCAACGGCGCGCAAGAGACCACGGAGTTTGTAACCACGCGTTTCGGCAACGTGCTGGGCAGCAACGGCTCGGTCATCCCGATATTTGAGAAGCAGATACGCAACGGCGGCCCCGTGACGGTGACCGACCCCAACGTAACGCGCTTCTTCATGCTCATACCGGAAGCCTGCAAGCTCGTGTTGGAAGCTGGCACGCACGGGCACGGCGGACAGATATTCGTGTTCGACATGGGCAAGTCGGTGCGCATTTCCGACCTCGCCAAGCGCATGATAAAACTGTCTAACGCAAAGGACGTGAAGATAGTGTACACGGGATTACGCCCTGGCGAGAAGCTCTACGAGGAGGTGCTCGCCAACGAGGAGAGCACCGAACCCACGTTCAACAAGAAGATAAGGATTGCCAAGGTAAGGCAATACGAGTTTGGCCAAGTGTCGAAAGAAATCGACAACATCATCGAAACCGCGCTCACCTACGACCAAAATGCCGTAGTGGCCCTCATGAGACAGCTCGTGCCGGAATACAAGCCGGCTAACAGCCAATGGGGATAAAGGAAAATTGTAAAATATTATTGCCAAAAATTAACACTTGGAAGCCAGTGATTTTAGAGCGGAGAAACAGCTCGAGGCTACCCTCTGGGCAACCCCAGCAGCCAGTTTTCAGCCATTTTTCCTTGCCGTTACGGTGTAATCGCGTCGCGATTGCACTGTAACGGCGACGCGATTACGGTGTAACGGCAACGCGATTGCACTGTAACGGCGACGCGATTGCACTGTAACGGCGACCCCGATTGTCAGTTTCGGCATCACCTGAAAATCACCAAAAACACAATCGCTTAATAGTCAACGCTTTACCAAAACCGCCCATAATCGCGTCATTTCCAGCCAAGAGACAGCTCGGTTGAAAAAAATCGATTCTCAGACGACCATTTGTAAAATATTATTATCACATCAAATCGGTGCAAAACGGTTGGAAGACGGTGTGCGTAATTGGAGAAACAACAAGGGCGACCACAAGTCTTCGTGGCCGCCCTTGTTGGCTTTATTATTTGATTTATCGCGTCAGTCTTGGAAATACACTCGCTTCACGCGATTGCTGATGCCCGTGAGCACCTCATAAGGTATGGTGTCGAGCACGTCGGAGAGAACCGTCACGGGCAGGTCGTCGCCGAAAATCTCAACGCTGTCGCCTTCCTTGCACGGTATGCCCGTGACATCTATCATGGCCACGTCCATGCAGATGTTGCCCACGTATTCGGCCTTATGTCCGTTGACCAGGCAATAGCAATGACGGTTGCCAAGATGGCGGTTCAGGCCGTCGGCGTAGCCAATAGGTATGGCGGCTATCACGCTGTCGTGGTCTATCGTGCCCTTACGGCTATAACCCACGGTGTCGCCCGCCGGCACGTTGCGCAACTGCAATATGGTGGTCTTCAATGTAGACACATTGTTGATGACATGGTTGTTGCGACTGTTGATGCCATACAGGCCAAGGCCAAGACGGCACATGTCGAGCTGGCGCTCAGGGAAATGCTCTATGCCCGCCGAGTTGTCGATGTGGCGGAGTATCTTATGGCTGAAAGCGGCCTGCAACTTGCGGCTGCCCTTGTCGAAGAGCTCGAACTGGTGGGCGGAGAAGGCGTCGAAGTCGTCGCTGTCGGAACCCACGAAATGGGAGAACACCGAGCGGGGTATGATGGCGTCTTGATGCTTCAGCCTGTCGATGAGCTTGTCGATGTCCTTCTCCGGGTCGAAGCCAAGGCGGTGCATGCCCGTGTCGAGCTTTATGTGTACGGGCCAGCCCGTTATGCCCTCTTTCTCGGCCGCTTTCACGAGAGCGTCGAGCAGGCGGAAAGAGTAGACCTCCGGCTCAAGGTCGTAGTCGAACATCGTCTTGAACGCCGACATCTCCGGGTTCATTATCATGATATTCGACGTGATGCCGTTGCGGCGCAGCGTGGCACCCTCATCGGCCACGGCCACGGCGAGATAGTCAACGCGATGGTCTTGCAGCGTCTTGGCAATCTCCACGCTGCCCGCCCCATAAGCGTCGGCCTTTATCATGCACACGAGCTTGGTCTCGGGCTTCATGAACGAGCGGTAATAGTTGAGGTTGGCCACCACGGCGTTGAGGTTCACCTCCAGCACCGTCTCGTGCACCTTCTCCACGAGGAGGTCGGTGATTTGGTCGAAGCCAAACTGCCGCGCGCCCTTGATGAGGATGACCTCATCGCGCAGCGTGCGAAACACCGTAGAGTCGAGAAACGAGCTGACGCTGCTGAAGAAGAACGAGTCCTTGATGTCTATCCTGTTGGCATTGTCAGACACCACCGGGCCTATGCCGATAAACTTCTCCACGCCACGCTCCTTTGCCAAGCGGCTCACCTCGCGATAGAGGTCGGCAGGGTTCATGCCGCTCTGCTGTATGTCGCTGAGGATGAGCGTGCGGCGACGGCCCTTGTGGTCGGGACGGCGGTTCATGAAGTCGAGGGCTATGTCGAGCGAATTGATGTCGGAGTTGTAAGAGTCGTTGATGAGCGTGCAGCCATGACGGCCCTCTTTCACCTCAAGGCGCATGGCTATCGGCTCAAGCTGGGCCATGCGCTCTTTCAGCGCGTCAGCGCCCACGCCGAGGCGCATGGCCACGATGGCGGTGACGATAGAATCCTCGATGCTGGCATCGTCGATAAACGGGATGGTATAGCTGCCCTCCACATTATTATATATAAAGTCGACAGTGGTGTCGCCCTCTGTCTTCACCACATTCTTGACAAACATCTTTGCGCCGGCGTCCTTGCGCGACCAGCAGAGCTTCTCGCCCTTGTAGTCGGACGCGGCAACGAGCCGAGCCACGGTGTCGTCGTCGGCATTGTAGACTATGACCTGCGCGTCGTGGAAGAGGATGAGCTTCTCCTTGCACTTGGCCTCCATCGACGTGAAGTTCTCTTGGTGTGCCGCGCCGAGGTTGGTAAGCACCGCTATCGTTGGCTGTATGATGTCGCGCAGGGCGAGCATCTCGCCTGGCTTGCTTATGCCAGCCTCGAAGACGCCAACCTTCGTGTCGTCGTTCATCAGCCACACCGACAATGGCACGCCAATCTGCGAGTTGTAGGAACGTGGCGAGCGAGTCACGAAACAGTCGGGCGAGAGCACCTGATAGAGCCATTCCTTGACCACGGTCTTGCCATTGGAGCCCGTGATGCCCACTATTGGTATGTTGAACTCGTCGCGGTGGCGCTCAGCAAGACGCTGCAGGGCCTCCAAGGTGTCGGTGACTTTAAGGAAGTTGCCCTGTGGGAAGCGAGCCTGGTAATTGTCGGGCACGGATGTCACAACGAAGTTGCGCACGCCACGCAGGTAAAGGTTTTGGATATACTTATGACCGTCGTTGCGCTCCGACTTGATCGCGAAAAACAAGGTTTCCTCGGGGAAACAAAGCGAACGGCTGTCAGTAAGCAAGAACGCGATATTGGCATCCGCAGTCCCATAGCGACGCGCACCGATGAGGGTGGTGATTTTCTCAATGGTATAAGTCATTGGTATTGCTTTTATAAATCTGCTGCAAAGTTAATAAAAAAGTCTATACGGCGACAAGCAATTCGGATAAAAGAAACGTGGTAGCCGCTATTCGGCGGGCAACAAGTTCATCTGGCACTCGCCGCAACGGAAATCGAGACGGAAGCCTCGCCCGTCGCCGAGCCTCAATGTCAACGGCTCGCGCCACTCCGGTTTCTTGCCGCCACGTCGCACGCAGAAGCCGAGCTCGTAGCGTATGCAATAGCGGCACTGCATGGCCACCACGCCTCTCGGCTCAGCCGTCTCCAAGGCTGGCTCCATGCCGCTCAGGCCGTGGGCTTCGTAGAAGGCGCGGGCCTCACGGTTGGCAACATTGAAAAGATAGGGGTATTTCTTGTACTCCTCCGACCAGAAACGCGCCGGCGCGCCAGTGCCCTCTTGGTCGCGGGTCAGGCCCACGTCGGCAGTCGCCTTCTCAAGGGCATTGCCGTAGGCCTCCACCGCGTCGCGCCGGAGCTGCGCCAAGACGCTGGAAGGAATGAACAAGCCCTTGGCGTCTTGGTCGATGGTCAAGCCCTTCTGCTCGAAGATGGTGCCTCCGAGCTTGGAGAGTTGCTTGCGTATGTTGTCCTCTTGCGGGCGGTTGGCCCGCTGGTGCTCAAAAGGCGTCGCCACGGCCCACTCCAACGTCTTCCCCTCACCGGTGTCTACCGTCATGGCAAGGCGGAAACCGTCGGGCGTGGCACCAAACTCCATCGACACGGGTACGACCCTGCGCGCCGTCTCGCCCGCCAAGGCCTTGCCAAAGGCCACGTCGTTGTTGCGGTACAGCGACATGCCCCTCCGCAAGCCGCGAGGCATATGGAACGGGAAGAGGCGGTTGCCTTCCACCCTGTTCACGCGGAAGCCCTCGAGCAGCTCGCCCTGCCGGGCACTGCCGTCAGCCTGGTCCTTGGCAAAGCATAGGCCGTCGCCATTGGCAAACGCCGCCATGCCCGACACGCGGAAAGAATCGCCACGAAGGTCTTTCACCGTGCCCACGAACTCGCCGAGGGCCTTGGGCGTGAACATGGTGGACAAGCCATGCTGACGGCCTCTAAGGAAATAATCGGTATAGCCGCGGTTGAACGTCTTGGCGAGGTCTGGCTGGAAAGCATAGTCCACCCTGCCCCACGAGGCGCGGCGATAGTCGCCGCCACGACGCTTGATAATTTCGTTGAGACGTTGCGAGTAGGCCGCCACGACGTTCTTCACGTAGTCGGCGTCTTTCAGCCTGCCTTCTATCTTGAACGACGACGCACCAGCGTCGGCAAGCTGCTCAAGGTGGTCCACATGGCACATGTCTTTCATCGACAGGAGGTAGCGGTCTTTTACCACCACCCTGCCGTCGGCATCCACGAGGTCATAGCTCATCCGGCACACCTGGGCACACTCGCCACGGTTTGCCGAGCGACCGAAAAGGCACTGCGAGACATAGCACTGACCCGAATAGCTCACGCAGAGCGCGCCATGCACGAAGACCTCGAGCTCCACTTCGGGCACGGCCTCGTGGATGGCCTTTATCTCATCTACCGACAACTCCCTGGCCAGCACCGCGCGCGTGAAACCGAGGTCGCGAAGCCACGCCACCTTTTCCGCCGTGCGGTTGTCCATCTGCGTGGAGGCGTGAAGGAGCGGCACGCGCCCCACCTTGGCCAAGGCCACGCGACGCATGGCAAGCGTCGACATGTCCTGCACGAGGAGGGCATCCACGCCCACCTCGGCAAGCCGCGTGATGAGCTCTTGCGTAGCCGACAGCTCATCTTCGTAGATGATGGTGTTGACGGTGACATACACTTTCGCCCCGAAGAGATGGGCGAAATCGCACAAGGCGTGAATGTCGGCGACGCTGTTGCCCGCCGAGGCGCGCGCGCCAAAGTGGTCGGCGCCGATATACACGGCATCGGCGCCGTGGCTGATGGCGGCAATGCCGCACTCCAAGTTCTTGGCTGGCGCCAAGAGTTCCAATGTTCTCATGTATGGAAACAAATGAAGGGGCACGTGCGAGCAGGCACAAACCCCTTCGGTTGAACTGTGAAAACCAGGATCACCTCAAAGGGCGAGGCTGGCTGGTTGCCGTTTACTCGTTGAAGCCTTCCGTGAGCTGGCAAATCCTCACGATGACCTCCACGGCCTTTTGCATGACCTGGATGGAGACGAACTCGTAAGGGCCATGGAAGTTGACTCCGCCGGCGAAGATATTCGGGCAGGGCAAGCCACGGAACGACAGCTGCGCGCCGTCGGTGCCGCCACGGATAGGCTCCACCTTCGGCCTGACGCCGCTCTCTTGCATGGCCTTGAGCACGATGTCGATGACATACATGTTGGGGTCTATTTTCTCCTTCATGTTGTAGTACTGGTCCTTGATGTCTATCGTCACGGTGCCCTCGCCATACTTGGCGTTCATCTCTTCCGCGATGTGCTCCATGAAGTCCTTGCGCTGCTCAAACTTCTTGCGGTCGTGGTCGCGTATGATGTAGGAGAGCTTGGCCTCCTCGCAATGGCTGTTGATGGAGAGCAAGTGGTAGAAGCCCTCGTAGCCCTCGGTGGTCTCAGGTATGTCGGTGTCTGGTATGTGGCTGTTGAATTCGCAGGCCAGGCGCGAGGCGTTGATCATCTTGCCCTTGGCGTAGCCCGTGTGCACGCTCACGCCCTTGATGGTGACCTTGGCGCCGGCGGCGTTGAAGTTCTCGTATTCCAAGTCGCCGATGTCGCCACCGTCCATGGTGTAAGCCCATTGGCAACCAAACTTCTCCACGTCGAAGTGGTGGGCGCCCATGCCAATCTCCTCGTCGGGGTTGAAACCCACGCGGATGTCGCCATGCTTAATCTCAGGATGATCCTTCAAGTAGCACATGGCCTGCACTATCTCTGCGATGCCAGCCTTGTCGTCGGCGCCAAGGAGCGTGGTGCCATCGGTCACGATAAGGTCCTCGCCCTTGTGCTGCAGCAGCTCCGGGAACTTCTTGGGAGAGGAGACGATGCCGGGAGAGAGCTCTATGTCGCCCCCGTCGTAGTTATTCACGACGCGCGCCTTGATATTGGCGCCGCTCGCGTCGAGGGCCGTGTCGTAGTGGGAGATGAAGCCTATCGTGGGCGCGTCTTTCTTGGTGTTGCCGGGCAGGGTGGCATAGATGTAACCCATGTCGTCCATTTCCACGTCTTGCAACCCCTCGCGCTCCAGCTCTTCCTTCAGGTATTTGGCGAAGATGAGCTGCTTGGAGGTACTGGGCACGGTCGAAGAGTCTTCTGCCGACTGCGTGTCAAACTTTGTGTAATTGATGAATCTTTCTACTATATCCATATTTCGCGTAAGTCGCTTGATTATACTATTGCAAAAGTAGTGGTTTTTATAAACAAGCCGAACAAATATGGCTTAATTATTATTAAAACCACATATTTATATTATAAGGCCATTGCCCATGGCGGAGGGCGAAAGGGCCTCTACGGTGGAACGGCGACGAGGGCGCGATGAAGCCGCGACGGCTTTTCAGCGGGAAGCCTAACGACCACGAGCCACATGCCGGCGACAAGGCACATTTATCGGAAAAACAATGCGTTTCAGCACAAAGCCGCAGCTATGTTTTAACAGGAACCACTTAACTACTTGATTGCCAAAAGAGAATAAAAAAGTTGAAAAAAAGAAGATAAAACGTCTCCGACTTATCAAACTTTTTACTACTTTTGCAATCGGAAACGAACAAAAACAGACAACTTCGGGAAAGAGAAGAAAGCATAAAGTTATCCAAAATGGAAAACTTTTGTTTCTTAAATTAAGAAAAAGTTTCCCGTTTTTGTGCATGAAAAATATTACAAGACAGCCATGATCCAAGTTAGAAAGCGCGACGGCAAGGTAGTTCCGTTCGACTTGACAAAGATTCAAGTCGCCATTTTGAAAGACCTCAAGGCCATAGGTCACGAGGGCGACATCGATAAAATATCACGCGAATACGCCGACAAGGTGTTTGCACTGTGCGAGAAGAAATATCTTCCGACGACAGACATCTTCGAGATAGAAAACATCCAGGACACCGTAGTGGAGGTGCTTGCCAAGGAAGGCGAGACTCGCGCCGTGATAGCTTATTGCGAGTATCGCTACCAGCACAAGCTGGAGCGCGAACAACGCGTGAAGAAAGCCTACGAGGACAAGCTGATGGCCAAAAACGTGGTCAACCAAAACGCCAACATCGACGAGTATTCAGGTGGTGGACGCTCGGGAGAGGCCGCCAACGTGTATGAGAAGCAATACGCGCTCGACCATTGCATGTCAGACTTGGCTTGCAGAAACCACGAGAACAACGAGGTCTACATACATGACCTCAACAAATATGCCATTGGCTTCCACAACTGCCTGTCCATTCCTTTCGACGACCTGCTGTCAAAGGGTTTCCACACTCGCCAAGGCGACGTGCGCCCGGCTGGCTCGCTCAACACGGCAATGCAGCTCGTGGCCGTCATCTTCCAGCTTCAGAGCCTCGACCAGTTCGGCGGCGTGTCGGCCACGCATCTCGACTGGACAATGGTGCCGTATTTCCGCAAGTCGTTCTTCAAACATTACATCACGGCTTGGGCAAAAGACCAAAAGGAATTTGCCGACACCGACTTTCTCACCCTCTACGACGAGACCTACCAAGACAGCGTGGGCGTGACAAGGTCGGCCTTCGAACACTGGGCCGACACCGTGAAGGAAAGCTTCTCAAAGGCCACACGACTGACTAAGGAAGACTTCAAGCTCGCCAACAAGGACAAGTTTGACCCGAAATACTACAACGCGGCGCTGTGCGACACCATCCAGGAGTTGCACCAGGCCGTGGAGGCCATGTACCACAACCTCAACACGCTGCAAAGCCGCTCGGGCGACCAACTGCCGTTCACATCAATCAACTACGGCACTTGCACGCTGGAGGAGGGCCGCCTCGTGACGCGCGCCCTGCTGCTCGGCTCGCTCGAGGGCATCGGCTTCCACCACAACACGCCGATATTCCCATGCGGAATATTCCAATACATGAAAGGCGTGAACGACAAGCCCGGAACACCCAACTACGACCTCAAGCAGCTCGCGATGCGCTCTACGTCGCAACGCTTGTACCCCAACTACGCCAACGTGAACTGGAGCGGAAACGAGGGATTCGACATCAACGACCCGCGCACCTACTTCTCGACAATGGGATGCCGCACGGCAAACGGATGGGACGTGAACGGACTGGGCCAGCTGAAGGACGGACGCGGCAACATCTGCCCCACGACCATCATAATGCCTACCCTCGCAATGGAGGCGGGAAGAGACGTGGAGAAGTTCATGAAGCTGCTCGACAAGAAGATTCATGAGGCAAAGGACACGCTCATAGAGCGATTCAACTGGATTTGCTCGCAAGACCCAAAGACAGCGCCATTCATGTGGGACAACCACACCATGGCCGGATACATTCCAGAAGAAGGCATACGCTCGGCCATGAAGCACGGCACGCTCGCAATGGGCCAGCTCGGATTGGCCGAGACACTGCAGCTGCTCATAGGGTGCAACCACACCAAGCCCGAGGGCATGGCATTGGCAAAGCGCATAGAGTCGCTGTTCAAGAAGAGGTGCGCAGAGTTCAAGGAAGAATACAAGCTCAACTTCGGCGTCTACTACACGCCGGCGGAGAACCTCTGCTACACCGCCATGAAGAAGTTCAAGGCAAAGTACGGCGTGATAAAGAACGTGTCGGACCGCGACTATTTCACCAACTCCATACACGTGCCCGTATGGGAGCACATGACCCCGTTCGAGAAGATTGACATAGAGAGCCAGCTTACCGGATATTCTTCAGCGGGCTGCATCACATACGTGGAACTGCCGTCAACCACGAAGCACAACGTTGAGGCATTGGAGAAAATCATCGACTATGCCATGGACAAGGACATCCCTTATTTCGCCATCAACGTGCCCAACGACACGTGCATGGACTGTGGCTACACCGACGAGATTAACGACACGTGCCCCATCTGCGGCTCAAGCAACATCAGGCGCCTGCGCCGCGTAACGGGATACTTGACGACCGACTACCACAACTTCAACCTTGGAAAGCAAGCTGAAGTGAAAGACCGCGTGAAGCACCTGCGCTCATTCGCCAACGATACGCAAAAATGTGGCGGAAGCACCGGAAGCTCGCTTTCGGAAAAGAACAAGAAAGTGGCCGCGCCTTTCCAGGACATGTAAGCCACGGAACCAACTGAGTGAAGAATAAGCATGCGATTTCACGACATAACAACTTGTGACGTCAACAATGGCGAGGGCTTCCGCGTTACTCTGTGGGTGGCAGGATGCACGCACCATTGCCAAGGATGCCAGAATCCGGAGACGTGGGACTTCAAGGGAGGGCAACCCTTCGGCAAGGAGGCGCACGATTACCTCTTCTCCGAACTCTCAAAGCCATATATTCAAGGGGTTACATTCTCTGGCGGCGACCCCTTGTGTTCAGCCGGCGAGGTGACAGCGTTGGCAAAGGAGATAAAGGAAAAGTTGCCAGGCAAAGACATTTGGCTCTACACGGGCTTCACCATCGAGCAAATAGAGGCCAACGACAAGCTCAAGCAGATACTGCCATACGTCGACGTGATTGTTGACGGCGAATACGTGAAAGCCCTCAGAGACGTGACTCTCGCCTTCAGGGGCTCGCGCAACCAACGGATAATTTCGATTAAAAACGGAAAAACTGTTAAAAGGTAACAGTTCCCAACAAAAAAAACAAGAATTATTTACGATATTCAAAATTTTTGCTTAATTTTGCAGCATCATCGTGAGATGATATCCATTTAAGTTTCATTAGGTTAGTAGTTTGATAGATTTTTTTAAGGTAAAACGGGATTTATGTCAGCTTCAAAAATTCTGACATAAATCTAACAAAAGGCAGTGCAAGTGATTGTATTGCCTTTTTTTTCATCTTAATATGCGAAACCACACAAAACAAACATGATATTTATATTAAAAATCATAATAAAAAGGAAAAACCGCACATAATTGACCTATTCTTAGTAAATTTGCAGCTAAAAAGTAAATTAACGCAATGAAAAAACTGTTTTCGAAGGTCGTTATCATCATGGCAGCCGTGTTTTCGCTAACCTCCTGCCTGAGTGACAACAATGAAATCGACACGACATATTACACCGACACGGCAATCACTTCGTTCTCGCTTGGAACGCTCAACTTGACCAACCACACCAAGGCGAAAGACGGCGTAACAGACTCTACATACACCACGACTTTCTCGGCAAGCAGCTATAATTTTGACATAGACCAATACGCGAAGACAATCAACAATACCGACTCACTGCCCAAAGGCACGGACTTGAAGCACGTCCTCGCCACCATAAACACCACAAATAGCGGCACGGTGCTGCTCGTGCTGAAGTCGAAAGACAACAAGGACAGTCTCGTATACTATTCGTCGTCAGACTCCATAGACTTTACGAATCCCGTGCGAGTCCGCGTATACAACATGATTGCTTCCGCATACCGCGAGTACACAATAAAAGTGAACGCGCACAATGAAAGCGAGAATGAGTTTAGCTGGAAGGCGACATCCATTGACAACTACACAGGACTGGAGAGCCGCCGATTCGCAAGCGAGAATGGCCAGCTGTTCCTCACCGGCCTTCACGATGGCATGACCGACGTGTTCGGGAAAGACGTCACGTCGTGGAAGAAGGTGGACAAGGCACTCGCCAAGGACGAGAACGTGATTGGCACAACGAAGAAGTACCGCTACGGCATAATCGACGGCAAACTAATGCGTGCCGCTATCAATGGAGGGGAATGGACAGAGGAGACGCTTGACGACGACGCGTCGCTGCTCCCGAACGAGAGCGTGAGCTTCATCGCGGCCCCGATGAACAATGACCCATCCGTCTACAACCTTCTCGTCATGGGAAACAGCAACGGAAAGACCGTGATCTGGAGCAAGGTGGAAGACGATGGCGACAAAACGCAAACGTGGATGTATTATAATGAGGATGAGTACCAACAGAAAAGGTTGCCTTACCTTGAAAACATGAAAGCCGTGTTGTACGGCGACAGCATAATAGCCACAGGCGGAGACTTCTCGCAAGTCTACACAAGCCCCGACTGGGGACTCACCTGGAACAAGAGCACGCTCTTCAAGTTGCCGACCGATTTCGGAAGCTCCGCGGCTAAGTTCGACATGACCGTGGACAAGGACAACTACATCTACATCTCGCGCGACGGCGCGTCAACGGTGTGGTCGGGCCGCCTCTCACAGTTAGGGTGGAAAGAAGACCAGAAAACGTTCACGAAGGGCGCGGCAAGGCGCAAATAGATGAATGGACAAGCCGTCAATGAGCACCTGGGCTAAGACAATGGCAATAGCGGCAATGGCAATGTTGTCGCTAACGTGCGCGGCACAAGACGATCCTGAATATCGTCATGAGGTTGGCGTGGGAGCGGGCATGGCTGGGTATCTCGGCGACTACAACGGAAGCCTGACGCGCGGCATGCAACCAGTAGCGAGCCTCATGTGGCGATACAACATAGACCCTTGGATGGCTTTGAGGCTGAACATGGGTTATGAGAAGATGAAAGGGTCTTCGAGAAATGTTGACACGTGGGATCCCGAGACCGCCCAAGGCGAATACACGTTCGGCAACAGTCTCTACGACATATCCATTGTCTACGAGTACAACTTCCTGCCGTTCGGCACAGGACGCGATTACAGGGGAGCAAAGCGCTTCACGCCTTTCGTCCTCGGCGGATTGGGACTGGGAATGTGCAAGACCACGGAAAAGACAAGGACGGCAATGGAGCTGCCAATAGGCATAGGAGTGAAGTACAAGATAAACGAGAGGGTCAACCTCGGCCTCGAATGGGCCGTCAATTTCACGACAAGCGACTGGCTCGACGGCGTGAAAGACCCATACGGCATAGAGAGCAGCGGAATGTTCAAGAACACGGACGCCTTCCACAGGTTGCAACTGTCGCTGACCTACAGCTTCTCGCCAAAATGCATTAACTGTAACAAAGAGTAACAACATACTAAGAGCATGACTTCGTGCAGTAACCATCAATCCAATACGGCTAACGCCCCGGTTCCCGAGAGCATCGCCATCATCATGGACGGTAACGGCCGTTGGGCTACAGAGAAAGGCAAGGACCGCTCGTTTGGCCATCAAGCCGGTGTAGAAACCGTTAGGCGCATAACGTCTGAATGTGTGCGGCTGGGAGTAAAACATCTCACGCTCTACACATTCTCCACGGAGAATTGGAACAGGCCACAGCCTGAGATACACGCCTTGATGGGTCTCGTGCTGACAAGTTTGGAGGACGAGATTTTCATGAAGAACAACGTGCGTTTCCGCGTCATCGGAGACTTGAAGCGCCTTCCGGTGGAAGTGCAGGAAAAACTGCGCGAGACTGAAGAGCACACTCGCGACAACACGGCAATGACAATGGTGGTGGCATTGAGCTACTCATCGCGCTGGGAGATAACAGAAGCCGTGAAAGACATCGCAAAGGAGTGGAAAGACACGGGCAAGCCAATTGAGGACATCAACGAGGACACCGTGACACGGCATCTGCAAACCAACTTCATGCCTGACCCAGACCTGCTGATACGCACCGGAGGAGAATATCGCATAAGCAACTACCTGCTATGGCAAATAGCCTACACGGAACTGTATTTCACGCCCGTGTATTGGCCAGACTTCTCGGAAGAAGACCTGCACAAGGCCATTGAGAGTTACCAAAAGAGGCAACGAAGGTTCGGCAAGACCGAGTCGCAAGTTGACCCCACATTAAATAAATAAGGAAATAAGAACAAGGAAGAATTTGGGAGAAAAACTGACGACATCGCGACATAAACGAGCCACAGCTTTCCTGTCTTCAACCCGCAACAAGTAATAAATGCACTACAACAAGAAGAAAGTAGCAGCTGCAATCATCGCCATGGCATGCAGCCTTGGCATAGAGGCACAAGAACGCATCGTACACCCCGACATCACTTACGCCGGCACGCCACGCAATTTGGTCATCGGAGGCTTTTCAGTCTCTGGCATGGATGGCTATGAGGACTATATGCTTACGGGCATATCAGGACTCACGGTCGGACAGCACATAGCCGTACCTGGCACCGATATAACCGATGCCGTGAAACGATATTGGAAACACGGTCTGTTCTCTGACGTGCAAATTTCCGCCGACTCCATCGTTGGCGACAAGATATTCCTGCATATAGCCTTAAAGCCAAGGCCAAGGGTGTCTACAATCAATTATTATGGATTGAAGAAGACTGAGCGAGAGGACATGGAAAAGAAACTCGGCATATTGAAAGGCGGACAAATAACGCCTAACATGATTGACCGCGCGAAAATCCTCGCAAAGAAATATTTTGATGACAAGGGCTATAAGAACGCTGACATTGAGATAAACCAAAAAGACGACCTCTCAAAGAAAAACCAAGTCATCCTCGACATCGTGATAGACAAGAAGTCGAAGATGAAGGTACGCAACATCTTCCTTGAAGGCAACGAGCAGCTCAAGTCTTCACGTATCAAGGGCGGACTGTTCAGGAAAGGCGCGTTCGCCAAGACCCACGAGGCTGGCAAGCTGTCTTCTTTCCTCAAGCCGAAGAAGTTTACGCCTGAGCGTTGGAAAGAAGACAAGGAAAAACTCATCGAGAAATACAACGAGTTGGGTTATCGCGATGCCGCAATCCTTGGCGACAGCGTTTGGAACAACGACCCGAAGCACGTGAACGTGTGGATTAAGGTATCGGAAGGACAGAAATATCATATCAGGAAGATCCATTGGGTGGGTAATACCGTTTACACTACCGACTACCTGCAACGCGTTTTGGGCATGAACCCTGGCGACGTGTACAACCAGAAGCTCCTCGACAAGCGATTGAAGAGCGACGACGACGCCGTGGGCAACCTTTATTACAACAACGGCTACGTGTTCTCAAACATAGACCCTGTGGAGCAAAACATCGAGGGAGACTCCATCGACCTCGAGATGCGAGTGCAAGAAGGCCCACAGGCTCACCTGTCACACGTGCGCATCTACGGTAACAACCGTCTTTACGAGAACGTGGTGCGTCGTGAGTTGCGCACAAAACCTGGCGACCTCTTCTCAAAGGACGCCATCATGAGGTCGTATCGTGAGATAGCGAGCATGGGACACTTCGACCCAGAGAAGATCAACCCGGACGTGAAGCCTGACTACGAGTCGGGAACAGTGGACTTGAACTGGATGCTTGAACAGAAGTCGAACGACCAGATAGAATTCTCGCTCGGTTGGGGACAGACTGGCATCATTGGCCGTATCGGATTAACACTCAACAATTTCTCAATGGCAAACTTGTTCCGCAAGAACAAGGAGCACCGCGGCATTCTGCCTATCGGTGATGGAGAGAAGCTGTCGATAAGCGCGCAGACCAACGGTACTTACTACCAGAGCTACAACGCCTCCTACTCCACCAACTGGTTCGGCGGTAAGCGACCAAACCAGTTCTCTATTGGTTTATACTATTCAAAGCAGACGGACATCAACAGTAACTACTGGAACCAGTCGGCGTACAACAACTATTATTATAATATGTACGGCTACAACTCGTACGGTTATAATTATTCCAACTACGAGAACTATTACGACCCGAACAAGTACATCCAGATGTTCGGCGCTTCGCTTGGTTGGGGTAAACGCCTGCGCTGGCCTGACGATTACTTCACGCTCTCGGTGCAAGCCGCATACACACGCTACATGCTGAAAAACTGGCGTTACTTCTACCTCATGACAAACGGTAATGCCAACAACCTCAACTTCAGCATCTCGCTGAGCCGCGCCTCTACCGACAACCAGCTCTACCCAAGAACGGGTTCCGAGTTCAGCGCGAGCGTGACCCTCACTCCGCCATGGTCGCTGTGGGACGGCAAAGACTACAAGCATCTCGCCACCAATCCCAACTCGCCAACTTACGTCAACGAGCAAAAGAAGAAATACACATGGATTGAGTATCACAAGTGGTCATTCAAGTCGAAGACTTACACCGCTCTCAGCAACGGACAGAAGTGCTTCGTGCTCATGACAAGGGCTGACTTGGGTCTGCTCGGCAGCTACAACAAGTATAAGGAGTCGCCATTCGAAACGTTCTACATGGGTGGCGACGGCATGAGCGGCTACTCGTCATACGCTGGCGAGGAGACCATCGGACTGCGTGGATACGAGAATGGTTCAATAGCTTACAATGGCTATGCATACGACCGCTTTACCTTAGAGCTTCGTTATCCGTTCCTTCTCGGCAACACCACCATATATGGCCTCACGTTCCTTGAGGGCGGTAACGCCTGGAGCAAGATACGACAGTTCAACCCGTTTGACATGAAACGCTCTGCAGGCGTGGGTGTGCGCATCTACCTGCCTATGGTGGGACTCATGGGTATCGACTGGGGCTACGGCTTCGACAAGGACAACGTGAACAACCGCAAGGGCGGCTCTCAATTCCACTTCGTGCTGGGACAGGAGTTCTAAACGCGTCTGAGACCGACGGTCTAAACGTTTCATCATGTAGAGCGTAACAAAAAATACAAATCATTCGTCTAAAAGAATAAACATAACAAAAATGAAGAACAAAAACATTTTCAAGTGTATTGCGCTTATGGCGATGATGCTTGCGTTGCCACTTATAGGCCACGCGCAGAAATTCGCTCTCATAGATATGGAATATATCCTGAAGAACATTCCAGCCTACGAGCGTGCCAACGAACAGTTGAACCAAGCCACAAAGAAATGGCAGGCTGAGGTGGAGGCCCTCAACACGGAAGCCTCTACCATGTACAAGAACTACCAAAACGAGCTCGTATTCCTATCAAAGGAACAAAAGAAAGCCAAGCAAGAGGAGATAATGAACAAGGAAAAGGCCGCGGCAGAGCTCAAGCAGAAGTATTTCTCGCCTGAGGGAGAGTTGTACAAGAAGCGTGAGAGCCTCATGCAGCCCATACAAGAGGAAATCTACAACGCCGTGAAGGAAATAGCTGACCTCAGGGGATATAGCCTCGTGCTCGACCGTGCGTCGGACACTGCCATAATCTTCGGCTCACCCAAGATAGACATCTCCGATGAGGTGTTGCGCAAGCTCGGTTACTCGCCTCGCTAAAGCGACACTCGGCGCCATGCCAAGAATAGAATAAAAACTATAAACAAATAACACAAACAACAATGAAAAAACTTTTATTATTCATCATGCTGATGGCACCGCTTGCCACTTTCGCACAGAAGTTTGGCAAGGTAAACACACAGACCATCATGCAAGCGTTGCCCGACATCGCAAAGGTTAACGGCGAGCTTCAGGCACAGCAGAAGACTTACGAGAACGACCTTAAGGGCATGCAAGACGAGCTCACACGCCAAAACGAGGCTTACGAGAAGGGTAAGAGCACTATGAACCCAACTCAACAGAAGCAAAAGGAGCAGGAGCTTCAGACTCTTTACCAAAAGATTCAGCAGACTTATCAGGACAACTCACAGGCTCTGCAAAAGAAGCAGCAAGAACTCATGCAGCCTATCGTGACAAAGGTGCGCAATGCCATTGACGCAGTGGGTAAGGCCGGTGGCTACACGTTCATCTTCGAGGATGGCGTGGCTGTCTACACAGGCACTAACGTCGAGGATGTCACATCCAAGGTGCAGGCCGAGATTTCCAAGATGAAGTAAACAATACCTTTGGGAACAAACAAGGGGCGGCAGTGCAATGCCGCCCTCATAATTTCAGACTTTTAACCAACCATGAAGAAACTCATCCTCTTTTTCATCGCCACGGCAACAATGCTTTCAGCCAACGCCCAATCAGAGAACACGATGCCTGATCAAGCAACCATGACCGTCAACAAAGATGGCCAGCAACCTGCCATTCGCTTCGGTTATCTCAGTTGTGACAGCGTGCTACATTCCATGCCGGAATACAACGCGGCAATGAAAAACCTCAAAGAGCTGAAAGCGAAATATGACAGTGAAATGAAGCGCGTGGAAGATGAGTTCAACAACAAGTACGAGCTATTCCTCGAGGGACAAAGCGACTTCGCGCCATCAATAAGGCAAAAGCGTCAAGCCGAACTGCAAGAGCTCATGGAGAAAAACATGGCTTTCAAGGAAGAGGCGCGCCGCCTTCTTGAAAAAGCCAAGCTTGAAGCCCTCACACCACTGAAAAAGACCATACAGGCGACAATCACCCGCATTGGCCAGCAAAGAGGTCTCGCCTTTGTCGTGAACACCGATGGAGGCAACATGCCCTACCTCAGCACAATAATGGGCGAAGACATTACGGAAGAGGTCATAAAGGCCTCAAGATGATAGTATGCAAGATAAAAATACTATTCTTTTACCACAAGGGTCAGGACCGATTGGTGTCTTCGACTCTGGCTACGGAGGCTTGACCATCCTTCACGGTATCAGGCAGACGTTGCCTCAATACGACTATATTTATCTTGGCGACAACGCCAGGGCTCCCTATGGCCCAAGGTCTTTCGACGTGGTATATGAGTTCACAAGGCAGGCCGTGGAACGATTGTTTTCCATGGGTTGCCAACTCGTCATCATAGGATGCAACACCGCGTCGGCAAAGGCGCTACGCTCTATCCAACAAAACGACCTGCCCAACTGGGACCAAAGAAGACGCGTGCTCGGCGTCATAAGGCCAACGGCTGAAATCATAGGAGACATCACAAGAAACAATCATGTCGGACTGCTCGCAACCGAGGGAACGGTGAAGAGCCAAAGCTACGACATGGAGATACATAAGTTGTGGCCCGACATCAAGGTCACGGGACAGGCTTGCCCATTCTGGGTGCCATTGGTGGAATATAACGAGGCCGACTCGCCTGGTGCCGACTACTTCGTGAAAAAACGAATAGACCAACTCCTTAGAAAAGATCCGGAAATAGACTCCATAATCCTCGGCTGCACCCATTTCCCGTTGCTCATGCCGAAGATTCTAAAATACACTCCACCGGGCATAACCATTGTGCCACAAGGTGAATACGTGGCAAGCAAATTGAAAGACTATCTAAGAAGGCATCCTGAGATGGAGACTCTGCTCACAAAAGGCGGTGACGTGAAATACTTCTCAACGGAAAACGCGTCTAAGTTCATGGCATCAGCCTCCATCTTCCTCCACGAGAGGATTAAAGCGACACATATAGATTTATAAAACCAAACAGTAAATAATAAAACATGCAAGAAACAAGACAAAACAAGATAGCGCGACTGCTTCAAAAGGAGCTCGCTGAGATTTTCCAAGGCCAAACTCGCCAAACCCACGGCATTCTCGTGAGCGTGACGCGTGTTAGGGTAAGTCCAGACCTTAGTATCTGCACCGCTTACCTCAGCATCTTCCCGCCTGAAAAGGCAAAAGACCTTCTCGACAACATCCGCAAGAACGAGAAGACCATACGCTACGACCTTGGAAAGCGTGTGCACAACCAGCTGCGCATCATACCTGAGTTACGGTTCTTCCAGGACGACAGCCTCGACTATATCGAGCATATTGACAGCCTGCTGAAAAAGTAACAACACTCTCTAAGACAAAAACTATCACCAACGGTGAACTTCCCATTTTTCATAGCTCGGCGTTACCTCTTCTCCAAGAAGAAGACCCACGCCATAAACGTCATTTCCATAATCTCTGTCATTGGCGTGGCTGTGGCAACCATGGCTCTCGTCATCGTCATGTCGGTGTTCAACGGCTTCCACGACCTCGTGGCCAGTTTCTTCACCAACTTCGACCCACAGCTCAAGGTGGTTCCTGTCACGGGAAAGTCGGTTGCTGCCGATGATCCTGCGCTATACAAGATTAAGAAACTGCCGCAGATTGATGTCGCCACGGAGACTTTCGAGGACATGGCCCTTGCCGTCTACAAAGGCAGGCAAGCCATGGTTACGATAAAAGGCGTGGACGACAACTTCGCCGACCTTACGCATATCACCGACATCCTCTACGGCGACGGGCAATTCAAGCTCCACACGGCCAACCTCGAATATGGCACGCCGGGCATTCGGCTTGCCAACAACTTGGGCCTTGGCGCCAGATGGGACAACTACCTGCGCATCTACGCGCCACAACGTCAGGGACAGCTCGACATGAGCAACATGGAAGGTGGATTCGTGCTCGACTCTTTGCTTTCCAGTGGAGTCGTCTTCACGGTGAACAACAGCAAATACGACAAGGGCTATATACTCACTTCTCTCGGCTTCGCGAGAAGGCTTTTCGATGCCCAGGGCGAACTGACGGCCTTGGAACTGCGACTGAAACCTGGCTCCAACTTCGATGCCGTGAAGAGCGACATACAGGACATAGCCGGAAAACGTTTCAAGGTGGAGGACAGGTATGAGCAACAAGCCGACACGTTCAAGATCATGGAGATTGAAAAGCTCATGGCCTATATCTTCCTGACGTTCATCCTCGTAGTGGCTTGCTTCAACATCATCGGCTCACTGTCCATGCTCATCATCGACAAGAAGGACGATGTGGCTACCTTGCGCAACCTCGGCGCCACCGACAAGCAGATTACCAGGGTCTTCCTCTTCGAGGGCAGAATGATATCTGTCATTGGCGCGCTCATCGGCATTGGCGTTGGACTGCTCCTGTGCTTGCTCCAGCAACAGTATGGCTTGGTCAGCATGGGCAGTGGCGACAACTTCGTGGTCAACGCCTATCCCGTCAGCGTTCACTATTCCGACGTGTTCATCATCTTCCTCACCGTCATCGCCGCTGGTTGGTTGGCGGTGTATTACCCCGTAAGGGCACTGAGCAAACGCTTATTGAGTTAACTAGACCATCAAATGCGGCATAAGCCTTTAGGATAGACTTATGCCTTTAGACAAACACATTCCACACATTTTTTAATACGAAGAAACGGCTGGTAGCTCACGATGGAGCCGCCAGCCGTTTTTCCGTGGTTTTAGCCTTGTCGCTTAAAAGTCGAGCTCATTCAAGTTCTTGTCCACGGCCATACCCTTAGGAGCCTGTTGCTTCACCGTGAACGATCGCACGGCCTTGAAATGCAATTCGCAGAGTGTCTCGTCGCCATTGAGCGTGGCCTGGTTGTCCACGTTGGCGAATGTTGGGTACAGCACTTGTGAGCCATCGCTGTGGTGTCTGTCATAAGTCATGTTGCGCATGTCCTTTGCAGCCACTGCCTCGGCCTTCACGAACCTCATGTCTTGCGGACGATAAGGAAGCACGAAGTTGAACGCGTTGACCGATTGCATGCCATGACCTTTAACCTTCACCGTGACGTCATCGCCAGCCTTGTATGCCTTTTTATCGTACTCATAAGAGAACTTGCCAGCCAAAGGCGTGTTGTGGCCATCATCATAGACGCCTCCGTCGAGCTTTGTCGTCACGTTGGATATGTCATAAGCGTCTATCAAGCCATTGTTGTTAACGTCGCCCACGGAGATATAACCGTCAAAGTCGGAGTCGCCTTTCTTCAAGCCAGTATAGTTCATGTACGAAGTCAAGTCGTTGTCGTCAATCTTGCCATCGTTGTTGATGTCACCAGGGATTAGCGTCTTGGTTCCCGGCACCTTGAAGACATAGAGTTCACGTCCCGAGCCGAAGCCGCCTACGGCGTCAAGCACCTTCACCTTGACATAGCGAGCCTCAGGATGTGATGTCAGCTTCACCTCCTTAGTCTGGGCGTTACGCGCCCACGTCTGCTCACCAATTTCCGTCCACGTCTTGCCATCGCGGCTCACCTGTATGTCGGCGCGCGTTATCGTGCCGTTGCCGGCGTCGGCACGCGGCAGATACTGAATCTTGTCGAGCGTGCTGATGCCGTGAAGGTCTACCGTGAAATCAAACGGCACCGCCTTGCTATAATAATATGTGTGCCAGATGTCGCCCGTAGTGGCGAAGTCGAAGAGGTGCTCTATGCCGAAGCCTTCCATGTCCTTCGCCGTCGATGTGGCGGTGAGGCCATGGAGCGCGAATTCCAATGGGTTCACGGCCGTGCGCACGTGCAGCGGTGTCCACTCGCCTACTCCACTGGCGTTGACCGCACGCACCTTGAAGTCATAGTCGGTCTGTGGCGTGAGGTCGTTAAAGGTCAACTCGTTGCCGCGTATCGTGGAATAGTTCTCGCCCTGGAACTCCACCTCATAATAATCGGCGTTGTCCACGCTCTTCCATTTCGGCGTTACGGAATATGGTTGCACGTCGGCCTTGAGCAGCTGTGGCGCGGCAAGTGTGCCCGTGCTCTTCTTCAGCCCGTTGTCCTTGGCCAACTTCACGAATCCCTTCACGGTCAGCGCCACGTCGTTTGCCGTGATGTCGGTCTTGGCTATGCGAACGGTAATGCATGGGGTCTTCTTCACGCTGAACGACGCGCTCGGCGAGCCTGGCGTTGAGAAACGGTTAAGCTCAGGAGCCTCATCATAGCTCCACGTGTTCTCACCCGAAGCCGCCTCGCTCAATGCCACTTTCTTTCCGCCTATCGTGGCTGTCACCTTTGAAGGCTTGGCGTCGCAATTGATTAGGAGCGTAGTGCCCTGCTGGGTGGTCTGCCCGTCAAACTTGCCTTGCGTCTTGCTGATGTGTATGTCTAATTCGCCCTTTGCCTTCAAGTCTGACGTGACGAGCGTGGTGGCGGATTCGCCCTTGAGATAGCCCTCCGTCACGCCATCGTCATCATAGAGTGTGAACGACGACTGGCCGTCAGGATAAATCTCGAACACGCGTGTCGACTTGTCTATCTGCGACGGATTGTTGTTGGCGTTGTTCATCGGGATTATTGCCCCGGCCTTTACAAACAGCGGCAACTTCCACAACGGCGCGTCATAATCATTGAGTATGCGTCCGCCATCATAGGTCGCGCCCGTGAAGTAGTCGTACCATGTGCCCTTTGGCAGGTAGATGCCGTTTCGCTTGTCGTTGCCTTGCTTGTCTGCAGCCGTGTTCTGGTATATTGGTGCCACGAGCAGCGATGGGCCATACATGTACTGGTAGCGTGTAGCCGTGCCCAGGGTGTAATCGGATGGGGCGTCGAGGAACATGGCCCTGATGAGCGGCTTGCCTGTCACAGCCTCATGTGCGCAAGAATAGCTATACGGCAAAATCATCGACTTCAGCTTCAGGTATGAGCGGTTTATGCTCGTCGCCGGCTCGCCAAGGGCGCTGGGGTATTTCGGGTTGGCGCCCCATCCGTCCATGTTGAGCTGCATTGGCGAGAACGCCTTCCACTGGAAGTCGCGGATATTCACAATCTGGTTCTTGCCACCGAATATGCCGTCCATGTCGCTCGTGATGTTGCCCATGCCCGACAGTCCCGCGCCTATATACGTGGGAATGTGGAAACGAATGTATTCCCACTCGCCACCAGTCTGGTCGCCCGACCACACGCCGCCGTAGCGCTGCGTGCCGGCCCATCCGTCGAGCGTGATGATAAACGGGCGCGCGTTGTTGCCATAGTAAGGCATCACGCCCGCCACGTCGGCAATGCCATTAAGGCCAAACGAGTAGCCGGCGCCTACCCACGCCACGTCGGTCTTCAGCACGCGCACGCCTGCGTCGCGCACCTCTTTCACGATGTCACGTTGAAGCAAGGCCGGTATGGAGTCTATCGGGTGAAGGTTCGACTGTGTCCACAAGCCTATCTCCACGCCGTTCTTGCGGGCATAGTCGCCAAAGCTCTTCAGGTTGGCAATGTTGCCGTCGAGCGTCGAGGTCTGGCCGTAGCCGGCGCCGTAGCCGTCGTTTGGCAGCACCCATCCCAATGGCAGGTCGTTATTTTTGTACCTGTCCACCACGGCGCGGGCGGAGAACTGATAGTTGTTCTTTTCCCCGTTCAGGCTTTCCTTTATGCCGCCGTTGTCTTTCTGGCTCTCCTTGTATCGTTTGCCATCCTCAAAGAGTATGCCCTTGGCGTCAGTCGTCTCTTTCCAATAGTCGCGGTTGTAGGCGTTGAGGTGTCCCTCATAGAAGGCGAACTTGGGCAGGAGCACGGGATTGCCCGTAAGCTGGTAGTAGTCGCGCAGCAAGGCCGTGGGCGTGCTGTCCACCATGAGGAACATGTCAAGATACGACGTGTCATGGGTTAACGTCACGGTCGACTTGTCGGTGCTTCCGAAGTCGTATTCTCCCGGCTTGAAGGTATAGGGCATGGCCGCGTAACCCTTCGTTGACCAATAGAACGGAGCGGGAGATGCCACGCCGCCATCAGTCCAGCTGTTGGTGTTCACTATCTTTATGCGCTTGCCGCGGTGCGAGAAACGCCCGTTCTGCACGCCTCCGCCATAGAAATACTCGTCGTCGTGGTTTCTGAGGCTGAACGTGGTGCGGCCTTTCCCGAAGTTGACTTCCTTGGTCTCCTCTGCCACCACCTTGCCGTTTCTCAGGTCGGTGACGCTCATCAAGCCCGAGTGGCGGTCGAAGCTGACCTTTATCTCGGCCGTGGCCACGGCCACCGTCTTGTCGTCCTCGGTCACCTCCAGCGCGCCCACGTCGTGTCGGGGCGTGTCTACAAGGATCTTGGCTGGTGGATTGCTCTTTGGGTCACGTATTATGCCGCCGTCGGGGTCTTGAAACACGCGGAAGATGTTCTTGCCATAGAAATCGAGGGTCAGCAACTTGCCGTTGCCGTACAATACCTCTACCGTCGTCGGGTTAATCTGCCGTATGCCCGTGACGGGCACGTTTGCCGCCTGCGACACACCGCTTGCCATCAACACGGAAAGCAAGGTTGCAAGATGTTTTTTCTTAGTCATCATTGGTTATTCTAAACAGTATATTTGAATTTCAAAATTACAAAAGCTTTTCGAGATAGCAGCAAAAGCCATGATTCAATTAAGGTTAAATGCGTTAAAGACGTATAACGCTAATGCAAAAATTTGTTTACAACCTTGGTTGTGTCGGCATTGCCATGATATGTGGCATGCCTGTTACCGCCTTTGCAAGCGACGGTCACTCGCAACCAAAGAACTTGGCACTTCAAACTACAAATCAATAATAGGCTGCCTCTTGCTCGCGGGAATGACGATGTCGTCATGCGACTCCATCGTCATCGACGGCCTCTATGCCAAATACGGGGCCTTGAATTACCAGTTCTCCTTCGTGAGCCGCGACGGTGGCGAGACAGTGCCGTTCACGGTGAGCGCGCAGGCTGGTGCCGTGAAGCCCACCGTCAAGGACGCGGGCCTGGGAGACGCCATCGCCCTGACGGGTGCCGACCTCTGGACCGACGACCAGGAGAGCTCGGAAGGCCCGCTCAAGGACCTCGTGGACGGAAACGCGAGCACCTACTTCCACATGAGCTGGTCCAACCCATCGCCATTCCCCCACTACATCGTTGTCGACTTGAAGAAAGAGGTCTACGGCGTGACGTTCTCTTACATCTGCCGTAACCAGAACAACAAGGACAACCCGAAGCAAATCACCGTCCTCGGCTCGGAAGCGTTCGGCCAGACTACCGACGACCTGTCAAAGGCCTTCCAGCTCGACGTGATGTCGGGTCTGCCGGGCGACAAGGCGGCTTCTTACGAGTCGTCGCACATCATAAGCAGCAAGCCTTTCCGCTACCTGTGGCTCCGCATCGACTCTTCTACGTCGGGAAGCAACTGGGTGGCGCTCGCCGAATTGTCGGTGACAGAGGTGAAGACCACCATCTACGACCCGGAAAACGAGTAGCGTCAGGATAAACATCCCATGTCATACCAATGCTCACGCCGAGCATTCTGAACTCTTGTAGGAGAAAAACGAAAGCAGGGAAAAAACCTCTTCGTTTTCCTCCTACTTTGGTTTTCATGGCTTAACGGTCTTCTGCCATCTATCGCAATCATCAGGCGCATTGCCATACGCATGTCAAGGCACGTCAATTCCCAAGTTTTATAATAATCTGATTTATTTATAATTGCGATAAAAGAAACCGCATTAAACAAGGATGCTGGAGTGGCTCTGCCTGTTTATAATGTTGAGGAACCGAAGGTGCCATTGATAATCTCCAGTAGTCGCAACATAAACGGCAAGCGGTTTTTCCCTAAAGCGCATGAGGATTTCTCTTAAATAACAAACTTTTTATGATAAAACATTGCCATATTCAAACATCATCGTACCTTTACAAACCAAAGTTGTTAAGAAAAGTGGCAGGTTTTAGCAAAAAGTCACTTGAAAAACGTGCACATATATAATAAAAGTCGCTAGAAAAACGTGCGCCATATATAATATGGCAATATAAACCACTCATTACAAGATGTTTAAAAGATTGTATGCTATTGGAGCGCACGAGGATTTCTCCCCCCCCCACGCGCCGTACCAGATTTTCGCCGCGGTTTGGTACGACGAGTACCAAGGCGTGGTACAGGCAGTACCACACCGTGGTATTGAGAGTACCACACCGTGGTACAGAGAGTACCACGCCGTGGTATTCCAACCAATCGCAATAGCTTCTTCGTGTTTAAGGACTTTGCGCCAAAAGATTATTTCGCGTTTATTTTTGGCAATGCGACAAAAAACCATTAATTTTGTCGCAAATGTTGCGACGTTATCAAGCCTTTAATGTCGCATGAGTGATTTTATTGTATGTACATACACGAAAGAGACAATTGGACGGCATTCAAATGGGACGCATCGGCACTTACGGCGATTCTTGAAAAGGTTAACCGTAAGCAAGGCTTGCTGTATGGCAGACTTGCCTCACTCGGTTTTGACAGCAAACTGAAAGCGATGGCTGAAAACCTGACGTATGATGTTGTTTATTCGTCAGAGATAGAAGGTATCCGTCTGAATGTTGATGAGGTGCGGTCGTCTATTGCCCGAAAGCTTGGAATTGAGAACGTCAAACAAATCGCGCCATCGCATTATGTAGACTCTGTCGTGGCGGTAATGCTTGACGCTGTAAGTCATTATGACCGACCGCTGACCAAGGATAAACTATGTGCTTGGCAAGCTGCGTTTTTTCCGACAGGCTTTAGTGAGGGTTCGCAGATTGAGGTAGGCAAATACCGCACAAATGAAGAGCATATCGTATCAGGAATGTTTGGCAGAGAGAAAGTGCATTACATTGCTCCTGCGCCAGAGCGTATAGAAGGAGAAATGACAATGTTTCTTGACTGGTTCAACAGGGATGAGAATATAAGTTATGTCGTTCGCTCGGCCATAGCCCACCTTTGGTTCGTGAGTATTCATCCGTTTGAGGACGGCAATGGACGGTTGGCACGCATACTTTCTGACATGTTGTTGGCTCGTGCCGACAAGAGTGAGTTCCGCTTCTATAATATCTCCTCGCAGATAAACAAGGACAAGAATCATTACTATGACATTCTGGAAAAGACACAACATGGCGACGGAGACATAACAGAGTGGATTTCATGGTATGCCAACACACTGTCTACAGCTCTTGACGAAGCTGAGAATGTGGTCAGCACAATACTCAACAAGAGCCTCTTCTGGCAGAAAGCTTCAACAGTGTCGCTAAATCAACGTCAGACAGACATTCTTAATCTTTTCCTTGATGGTTATGAGGCAAAGATTACGTCAAAGACATGGGCCTCGCTCGGCAAATGCTCCAAGGACACAGCCATCCGCGACATACAAGACCTTGTGGCGAAAGACATTCTGCGTGAGGACATTCCTGGAGCCAAGCGTCCAAGTTATTCCATCATATACGGTCATGAAGACATGACCGAATTATTTTCCGACATAGCTATCGTGGAGGATAATGGCGCAAACTACTTGACCGCGATATACAAAGGCAAGATGCCCGTGCGTGAAAGAGTGCTGCCCTTGGATGCAGAACGCTTCAAAAGAGGTGACTTGCCATTGGAGAACCTGCTTGCCAAGTATTGTTCATACATTGAAACGAAATGAAGAACAAGGAATAATCTGGGTAAAGGCAAAAGAAGAGACCGAAAAAGGAGGTGACACAAAACAAGTTAGTGCATATAAAGAGAAAAACCGGCGCACCTCATAAGGAGACGCGCCGGATTTTCTTGAGCCTCTTGTCGGATTCGAACCAACGACCCCGAGATTACAAATCACGTGCTCTGGCCAACTGAGCTAAAGAGGCGGGTGGGCAAGCGATTCTTATCGCGCCGCTACAACCAAGTACCCTTGCTACGTTCCCGTCCTGGGGGATTCCGAGGGAGCTGGCCGTAAGAGACTTGCCCATGTCATATTGAGGGGTTTTCTCAAATGCGGGTGCAAAGGTAAGACAAATTACGGAATAACGAAAATAATATCATGTTGAAAAAGCAATATTTAACATATTTTTTCCACTTCCCCACCCTGTCTACCTCTAAAAAATGCGTACCTTTGCACCCGAAATATGATAAACGTCATCTCTCTAATACAGCTCAAGGCCTTTGCCCGTCAGGACGGTTTTTTGCTCTTCCTGCTATGGATAGCGTCGTTCGCCCTCATCGTCCACGACCCGGCTTCCTCATGGGGCAGCCTGCTTGCCATGGCGACACCATTCTTCGTGGGCTGGCGGCTCGTGAAGTTTCGCGACTACGCCCTTCAAGGCGTCATCTCGTTTCGCAGGGCACTGGCCTTCTCCGTCTTCACGTTCTTCTACGCCTCCATGCTCTTCGCCGTGGCGCAGTATGTCTACTTCCGCTTCCTCGACAATGGCGCGCTGGTGTCGATGCTGCTATCCAGCATCAAGGCCCTTGAGCCGTTCTACCGCGCCCAGGGCGTTTCCGTCGAGGGATTGAGACAATCCATAGCCATGATAGGCGACCTGTCGCCCGTGGAGATAGCCTTCGTATTCATGATGCAAAACATCTTCATGGGATTCTTCATGAGCTTCCCCATAGCCTTGATAACGAGAAGAAGCACGGCAAGGAGAGGCGCCAACCAATAAAGAAACAACAAGAAAAATGAACATATCCGTAGTCATACCACTTTTCAACGAGGCAGAGTCGTTGCCAGAGCTTCACGCGTGGATACAGCGCGTGATGAAAGCCAACGACTTCAGCTATGAGATTATCTTCGTCAACGATGGCTCCACCGACAACTCGTGGCAGGTCATAAAGGAGCTCTCGGCCAAGGACCCTAACATACACGCCATAAAGTTCCGCCGCAATTACGGCAAGAGCCCCGCCCTCTATTGCGGGTTCAAGAAAGCCTGTGGCGACGTGGTCATCACCATGGACGCCGACCTGCAAGACTCGCCCGACGAGATACCCGGCCTCTACAAGATGATAACCGATGACGGCTACGACCTCGTGTCGGGATACAAGAAGAAGCGCTACGACCCTCTGACGAAGACCATACCCACCAAGCTCTTCAACGCCACGGCACGATGGATAAGCGGGGTGCACAACCTGCACGACTTCAACTGTGGCCTGAAGGCTTACCGCAAGGACGTGGTGAAAAACATAGAGGTCTACGGGGAGATGCACCGCTACATACCCTACCTCGCCAAGAACGCCGGTTTCGACCGCATAGGCGAGAAGGTGGTGCACCACCAGGCCAGGAAATACGGTCACTCCAAGTTTGGCATCAACCGCTTCTTCAACGGCTATCTCGACTTGCTCACCCTGTGGTTCCTCAGCGGCTTTGGCAAGAAGCCAATGCACGTGTTCGGATTCATAGGCTCGATGATATTCCTCATCGGCTTCATCTCGCTCGTGTGGCTCATCGTGGAGAAGGCCATCGCCCTCTGCAACGGCATCTACGGCGACTTGCTTGCCGACCACGCCTCGTTCTACATAGCCCTGACGGCGCTCATCCTCGGCTCGCAATTCTTCGTGGCGGGATTCTTGGGCGACCTGGTGAGCAGGCAGAACCCGCAGCGCAACGATTACCAGATAGAAGAAACCATCTGAAAAATGAGGAGGCTCCTGTATCTTTTAATAGGGGTGGCGACATTGGCGGCATGCTCAACCATCGACTGTCCGCTCAACAACACCGTCTACGCCAAATACGTGCTTCGTGGGCCCGTGACGACGTTGCCCGACATGCTTACCATCTCCACGATGATAAGCGGCGACTCCGACTCCGTGCTCATCAACCAGCAGGAGAACACCGACTCCTTCTCGCTGCCCATGAGCTACAACAGGCCGGAGGACGTGCTCGTAATGCAGACCAACAACCTCTTCGACACCATAAAGGTGGAGAAGACCAACACCCCACACTTTGAATCGGTGGACTGCGGAGTGAACTATTTCCACACCATCACCAACGTGACATACACGCGCCACGCCATCGACTCGGTGGTCATTCATCACAACTTCGTCAACTATGATGCCTCGCAACAGCATTTCTATATCTATTTTAAGAAGAGTCGCCAGTAGCCTCCTGCTGCTGCTCGCCCTCACCGCCACGGCGCAACGCCCGCAAGGCACGGGGCAGCAACGTCTCTCCAAGGACCAGCAGCTGAAGCTGCGCATGAAAGCCATCGACGACTCCATACCCTTGTGGCGCGGCATCCAAGTGAAGGCCGACCTCATGGGCGCCGTGCAGCGCGGACTGTCGTCGACGGGACAATACGAGGCTGGGGTGAGGGCCAACCTCAAGGACAAGTATTTCCCCGTGGTGGAGATGGGATTGGGCCAGGCCGACAACACCGACCTCTCCACAAGCACCCACTACAAGACCTCGGCGCCATACTGGAAGGTAGGCATGGACTTCAACATCATGAAGAACAAGCACGACATCTACCGCCTCTTCGCCGGCGTGAGATACGCCTTCACCAGCTTCAAGTTCGACATAGACCGACCCAACGTCACCGACCCCGTTTGGGGCGACAAGGTGCCGTTCTCCCTCCACGACGTGAAGGCGCAATACCACTGGATGGAAGCCGTCTTCGGCACCGAGGCCAAGATAGTGGGCCCCGTGAGCCTCGGCTGGACATTCAGGTACAGAAGAAGGATAGCCCACAAGGACGGAGGCTACGGCAACCCCTGGTACGTGCCGGGGTTCGGCAAACAAGGCTCGTCGAGGATATGGGGCTCGTTCGAGCTGATGGTAAACCTGTGAAACTTAGATTCCACACACTATAATGAAAAAGAAAAATATCGTCAAGGCCGCATTCCTCGTTGTCTTGATAGTGGCCTCGGTAGCCATCATCTGGCAGCAACGCTCCACGCCATACCAGCACGACACCGGATTCATCTTCGGCACCACTTACAGCATCACGTACCAATACGCCAAGGACTTGCAACCCGAGATAGAGGCTGAGATGAAAGAGGTGGACTCCGCGTTGTCGCCGTTCAACAAGCAGAGCATCATCACCGCAATAAACAACAACCAGAAGACAAGCCTCAACAAGAAATTCACGGAGGTGTTCAACCTCGCCGAGAAGATATCGCGCGAGACCGACGGCGCGTTCGACATCACCGTGGCTCCGCTGGTCAACGAATGGGGCTTCGGCTTCAAGAAAGGCGTGGACCCGAGCAAGCACGCCATCGACTCGCTGCGCCAAATAGTGGGCTACCAAAAGGTGGCGCTCAAGGACGGCAAGATCGTGAAGCAAGACCCACGCATAAACCTCGACTGCTCAGGCGTGGCCAAGGGCTATGGCTCCGACTGCGTGGCTAACCTGCTGCGCCGTCATGGGATAGAGAACTTCATGGTGGAGATAGGCGGCGAGGTAGTCACGTCGGGCATCAACCCCGACAGGGTGCCTTGGAGAATAGGCGTGACAAAGCCCGTGGACGACCCGACACTGCAAGGCGGCGAGCTGCAGACCGTGCTCAACGTCACCGACAAGGCAATGGCCACAAGCGGAAACTATCGTAATTTCTATTATAAAGGGGGCAAGAAATATGCCCACACCATAGACCCAAAGACCGGCTACCCGGTGCAGCACAACATACTGTCGTCTACCGTGGTGGCCGACAATTGCGCCACGGCCGACGCTTACGCCACGGCGTTCATGGTCATGGGCCTGGAAAAGGCGAAAGCCATATTGGACAAGCATCCCGAGCTAATGGTATATTTCATATATAGCGACAAGGATGGGAAAAACGCCGTGTGGTTTTCACCGTCAATGAAAAAAGTCATAACACAATGAGATGGGACTCACTTGCTTCTCTGCCGCTCTTCATCGGAATGAGCCAGAAAGAACTTGAGAGCATAATGACACAGACACGCATCGACTTCAACAAGGTCGATGCCGACACTGTCATCGTGAGACGCAATCAGAAATGTGGCAAACTGGTTATCGCAATCTCCGGCGAACTGCTATGCGAGACGTGCTCAGACGACAACGCTTACAAGATTGAGGAGGAGATAAGCGCGCCAATGGTATTGCAACCGGTCAGCATATTCGGAAAATATCAAGTGTTCACGAAAACGATAACGGCCGTCACGCAAACCAACACCATCACCTTCGAGAAAGACGAGCTGCACAGGCTGCTCGACAAGTCGCTGATTTTCCGCATAAACCTTATCCGCATTCTCGCCACGCAACTGCAAAAACGAGAACAGCAATTGTGCAAACAGGTGTATCACCCGAAAGGCAATACTCCGGGTGAGCAACGAAACGACTCGCTGGTTTACCGCATAAAGCAATTCATAAAATGCCGTTGCGTCACTCCAGCCGGACGGAAAGTGCTTTACGTCAACATGGACGACTTGGGCGATATGCTCGGGCAAAACCGCCAACAAATATCCATTGCGCTCAACAGCATGGAGCAAGAGGGACTGCTCAAGAGCTTACGCGGGAAAATCGTGATACCCCAACTGCAAGACCTTTAAGCTCACAGCGAATTCTTGCCCAAGGCGCCATAAACTATCTTCGCTATCAACGGGCGCGACGTCTCCTCGGTGAGGCCATGACCGAGCCTGCCATAGATAAACGGCACCTCAAGGCCCTTGATGCAATAATGAGTGATGTCGGCTACCATGTCCACGTTTTCAATGTCAAACTCGCCGTCGGCCTTGCCTTCGGCATAAACCTTCCGAAACAGCTTCATCTCGTCCTCATCGAAATTCTTGCGCACCTTCTCCACCGTCCAGATGTTACGGAAGAACTCCGCGCGGAGATTGCCGTTGCGCACCACCGTTTCCCTGATTGACGTAAGGTGGGTGTAGATAAGCTCTATCACCTTGTCCTGAGGCGGTATGCGCTTCGCGGCCACGGCGTCGAGCTTGTCGCTCAAGCGTTCAAGCTCCGACTCTATCACGGCATAGTAAATGTCCTCCTTGCAGTTGAAATAAGTGTAGAGCGTGCGGCGGCCCTTGCCCGAGGCCAACGCGATGTCGTTCATCGTGGTTCCATTAATTCCCTTCTTGGCAAACAGTTGACGCGCCACGTCAACCAGCTTCTGGCGAGTTTTGGATATTGACATTATTATATTTGCTTTACGTGTTCTTTTTATTATCTGCCTTTTCGCGCCCAATGATTGCACACGCGCAGGGCGTGTGCAGGTAGACACGTGCAAAATTATCAATTTTAATTGAATGTCACAAGCAATACGCCAACAAAGAACGCCACGTTTTTTAATAAACTTAATGTAGAGCACGGTGGGACGCGCCATTCACATATATCAAAAGCGGCGAAAACTGGCGCGACCTGAAGCCATCGCGATTAAACTTTTACAAAAATAGTAATATTTTTTTGCACAGGAGATACAGTCTTTGCGATAATTTAAGTAATTTTGAAGCCGAAATCCATATACGTGACAAAGATAGAGACTCGTGGGCAAGGACATAGACATAACCGACATCAGCCGCCTTATGGAATGGGACGAGACCTCGTTTCATTGGCTCTATCGTGAATATTACAAGTCGCTCGTGGCCCACGCAATGCGCCTCATCGGTGACGCGCCTTGCGCGGAAGACATCGTGGAGGAACTCTTCGTACACATATACGACACCCGCCAGACGTTCACGTCTTTCCAAGCCCTTCGCAACTACCTTTACAGCAGCGTGTATCATCGTTGCATCGACAACCTGCGCCATAACAAGACCGTAAACCTTTTCGCCCAAGACCCCACGCTGCGTGGCGAGGCCATGACGGAGGAGGAGGACGAGGCCAGTTTCCGTGAAGAGTTCTACCGCCGCCTGTTCAAGGTCATCGACTCGATGCCCCCACGCCAGCGCGCCGTGTTCGTGGCGGCCATGGAGGGCAAGAGCAACAAGGAGATAGCCTTGGAGCTCGGCGTAAGCGTTGACACCGTGAAGACGCAGAAGAAACGCGGCATGAAGACACTGCGCGAAGAGATGAGCGACGGCAGGATGGCAAAAGCCCTAAACCTGCTGTTGCTTTATTATATCATTACCCCAAACTGACATTTTTTTGTTTTTTTTGTCACCCTATTGTCTTTTTTAATCGTTATTAGGTTTAGAATAACGAGATAAATGGACAAGAAAAACGATAATCTGAAAGATTTGCGTTCGGAGAATCCGAAGCTTTTCTGCCGCCTCATGCAGGAGCGCGACGCCGCCTCACGCTATGATGTCTATGAGAAGATAGACAGCGACAAGGCGTGGCAACGTTTCCGCGACAGACACTTTAGCGGCAAACCGGCGGAAGGCCATCGCGAAGCCAAGCGGCGCATGCCAAGCCTGAGAATATGGAAATACCCCATAGCCGCCGCCATAGCCTGCGTTCTTGCCGTGGCCGCCACGCTCACGCTTGACCATTCGCTGCGAGTGGAGCCAACGCAAATGGCACAAGAGCAAAACAGCTCAGAGCCTTGCAACGGCGAGAACACAGTGGCCCCCTCCTGCAAACGGAGCCGAGGTTACCAGAATACGCTGCCATCTGCCATATTGCCGTCAGCCCCCATGCCAGAGGAATTTTTCGAGAGCGACGCGCCTGTGGAGGTATTGTCGAGCACGCCCAGTGAGCGCAAGCTGCACCTCTCTGACGGCACCACGGTGTGGCTCAACAATGGCGCGAAGCTTAAATACCCCACGTCGTTTGAAGCCGACAACCGCACCGTGTATCTTGAAGGCGAGGCTTATTTCGAGGTACGCCACCAGGCCGGCCGACCATTCTACGTGCGCACCGACAACGGCATCGTGAAAGAGTATGGCACGAGCTTCAACGTGAACGCCACAAGCCACAGCACCACCGTGACACTCGTGGAAGGCTGCGTCAGCGTGCTTGCCGAAGGCTACACCGAGAGGGTCATCACGCCGGGAGAGCAAGTGGTAGTCAGCCAAGATGGCATCATCGCCGGTCACCGCGACATAACCAACGACATAGCCTGGAAGACAGGAATATACAAGATGGACAACGTGAGCGTGGGCGAGTTTGCCAACTATCTGGAAGAATGGTATGGCTACAACGTAGTTTTCCAGTCGGAGGAGACAAGGGAAGCAAGGTTCAGCGGCATAGTGAACCGCAACAAGTCGCTCTCCACCCTGCTCGCGGCCGTAGCCTACGCCACGGGCATAAGGATAAGAATAGCGGAAAACTGCATAATATTCGAATAACACATTATTATAATAACATTGTTTTAAACTTAAAAGAGAGATTATGAGAGATTATTTCAACTTTAGGCGCGCAATGGCGTTGCTGACAGTGGCTCTTGTCATGAGTTTGCTGCCGACGTCCGCAAGCGCCCAATCATGGAACAAGAGAATCTCCATCCACCTGAAGTCAGTGGACATCAGCGAATTTTTCAAAGCCATCAACGAGAAGAGCGGATTGGAGTTTATCTCTTCCTATGCCGAAATCAAGCACTCGCCCAAGGTGAGTGTCGACGAGAGTGACACTCCCGTGCGCACCATTCTCGACAAGGTGCTCAAGCCCTTGGGATTTTCCTATCAAATAAGCGATGGCGTGCTGTCGGTGCACGATCGCAAGCCCGCGAAAGACATGCGCCTCTTCAGCGGCACGCTGCGCGACGTGGAAGGCCAGCCCCTGCCCGGAGCCCACGTCCACGTGGTGGGAACCAAACTATATACCATAGCCGACGGCGACGGCAACTTCGCCATAGACATACCCACAGCGGAGACGCGCATAGAATACAGTTTCGTGGGAATGCGCAAGAAGGTCTCCATCGTCAAGGCCGGTAACAGCGATGAATATCGCGACGTGGAACTGAAATACGACACCGACATCGACGAGGTGGTGGTGACCGGCTACCAAGACTTCGACAAGAACCGCATGGCAGGCTCAGTGGGGCAAATATCAGCCAAAGACCTCACCCTCAACGGCTTCAACAGCGTGGAGCAAGCCCTCCAAGGCAAGCTCGCCGGCGTGGCCGTGACCAACGTGTCGGGCATGGTGGGCCGCACGGCCAAGACCCGCGTGCGCGGCACGTCGACCATGTTCGGCTCGCAGGAGCCAATCTGGGTGGTCGACGGCGTGATACAGGAAGACCCGCTGCCTTTCAGCACGCAGACGCTCGACGCGCAAGGCGGCATCACGGAGAGCAACTTCGACTACATACGCAACTTCGTGGGCAACTCCATATCATGGCTCAACCCCATGGACATAGACAGGATAACCGTGCTGAAAGACGCCTCGGCCACGGCAATCTATGGCACCAAGGCGGCAAACGGAGTAATCGTGATAAACACCAAGCGGGGCAAGGTGGGCTCGCTGGCCGTGTCTTATTCGGGCGGCATGCAGATTGGGCAACGCCTGAGCCACAAGGCCGAGGAGATGATGAACTCGAAGGAGCGCGTGGACGTGAGCCGCGAGATATTCCAGCGCGGCCTGACAGCAAGCTGGTCGAACAACAACATAGGCTACGCGGGAGTATTGCAGGATTATCTGTTCGGCAGGATAACAGCGCAGGAGTTTGAGACGCAAGTGGCCAAGCTTGAGACCAACAACACCGACTGGTTCGACTTGCTTTTCCGCAACCCCGTGAGCCAGAACCACAGCGTTTCACTTTCCGGCGGATCGGAGATGGCACGCTTCTACGCCTCAATGTCGTACAACCAAACCAACGGCACGGCAATAGGCAACGACCAAAACAGCTATTCGGCCCACGTGGGCCTCAACATGGACTTCTCAAAGAAGTTCAGGGTGAGCGTGGACGTCAGCGGCAACAGGTCGAAGACCAATGGCTTCTACAAGTTTGACGCCTACACCTACGCCCACAACGTAAACCGTGCCATACCAGCCTACAACGTGGACGGCACGCTGTTCTATTACCAAAACCGAAGCCTGAAGACCGGCAGCAGCAGCGGCGGTTACCTCTACAACGCGCTCAACGAGCGCGACAACACGGGCAACCAAAACGTGAACCTCTCGTTCAACACCTCGGTGAACGCCTACTACGACATTTCCAAGGACTTCCAGTTCAACTCCCTGTTCTCTGTCAACGCCTCATCGGTGAAAGGCGAGAGCTGGGCAACGGAGAGGAGCAACTACATAGCCGACAAGCGCGGCTACGACTACGGCGAAGTGCTGCCCACGGACAGCAAGTACAAGCTGTCGGGACTGCCCGTCGGCGGTGAGCTGAATACCTCGAACACCAACCAGACGACATGGAGCTGGAGAAACTCCTTGCAGTTTGACCACGTTTACAACAAGGTACATGCCGTGACCGCCATGCTCGGAATGGAGATGAGCTCCACACGCTACAAGGGCTACAGCGACACGCGCTACGGCTACCTGCCAGAGAGAGGAAAGAGCTTCGCGCAACTGCCGGCCACGGTGACGAACCCATACAGCAATTCAGCACAGGCCAACCCACTCTACGAGAACTACGCCGGCCCGGCCATCACCGACACCAAGACCAACAACATGGGCCTCTATCTCACGCTCAACTACGCCTACGACAACCGCTACGTGGCAAACATGAGCGTGCGCGGAGACGCGAGCAACCGCTTCGGACAATACCACAACGAGAAGTTCAACCCCGTGTGGGCAGGCGGACTGCGCTGGAACGTGGACCGCGAGAAGTGGTTCCACGAGCAAGACATCGTGTCGGACCTCTCAGTGCGCGCGTCGTGGGGTTACCAACGCAACATGGCAAGCAACTTCAGCCCAAGCCTCATCGTGAAGATACCTACTGGCGCGGATTCCAACATCACCGACATGCGCACGGGCGATTATCTGCTCACCATATCCAACCTGCCATACAATGACCTGCGCTGGGAAAAGACATTCTCGCAAAACTATGGCGTGGACTTCGGACTGTTTGAGAGCAAGGTGCGCCTCAGCTTCGAATATTACACCAAGAAGGCCACAGACCTCATTACCACACTCAACATCCCTTACGAATATGGCATGGAGACGATGCCCGTGAACGGCGGCAGCATGAAGAACTCAGGATATGAGCTCACCGTGGGATTCACGCCCGTGCGCACAAAGAACTTCACATGGAACGTAAGCCTGAACACGTCGAAAGACTTCAACGAGGTGACAAAGGTGGGACTGCAGAGCCAGTCGTACTCATACGTCACGTCGGGCAACTTCTACAAGAAAGGTTATGCGGCTTCCTCGTTCTGGGCATTCAAGTATGACGGCGTGGACCCGAAGACCGGCTACCCAATCATTGACATGAGCATGGCCGACAACCTGACCGCCGAGGAGAAGAAAGACCCGACCAACTTCATGGTGTACGCAGGAAAGATAGACCCCGACTTCACCGGAGGCATAAGCATGGGATTCAGGTACAAGGACCTGTCGCTGAACACGTCGCTCTACCTGCGCGTGGGCGGCAAGACGTTCTTGCAGTCGGCTTACCAAAGCACATACCTGCCATCAGAGTTTGAGAACCTCACCAATGAGCTCGTGAACAGATGGACTCCCGAAAACACCAACTCAAGCCTGCCCGGACTGCCCGACATCAACGTGAAGAGCCAGCAGCTGCCCAACGGCGAATACGCCACGGTGTACCAGATGTACAACTACAGCACCGACCGCATAGCCTCTACCACGTCGCTCGCCTGCAACAACCTGGGACTGAGCTACAGCGTGCCCTACAAATGGGTGAAACGCCACCTGCGCCTCCAAAGCCTGTCTATCGGCGCATCGGTGACCAACCTCTTCATAATACACACCGGCGACTTCAAGGGACGTGACCCAGAAGTGGCGATGGGCCAACAGCCAAGGACACGCTCGCTGTCGCTCAATCTCAATGTGGCTTTCTAATCATTAACAACGCATAAACGACAATAAAGATGAAAACTATTATATCAAGATGGTGTCTCGCCGGGGTTATGGCCATGGCATTGTCTTCCTGTGGCAGCTTCTTTGAGGAGTCGAGCCAAGACGAGATCAAGCCTTCCACAGTGGAAGACCTCCAAGCCACGTTCTTCCACGATGGCTATCCCTACAACTTAGTTTCCGACTCATACCTCAACCTCCTGACCGACGAGGTGCAGAACAACGGGTTGACCGACGACCACTACGCCGACCGCCTAAAGATTGGCCAGCCGGTGTTCACCTACAATCCCGACATGTTTGAGGGCACGCTATCGTTTATAAACGACGAGAACTCATGGAAAAACTATTACACCCTCGTAAAAGGTTGCAATGTGACTCTCGACTATGTTGATCAGATGACGGGCAGCGCCGAGGCTAAGCAAAACCTGAAAGGACAGGCGCGGCTGCTCAGGGCATACTATTTCCTAAAGCTCGCGTCAATATATTGCCAACCCTACGCCAACGACCCCGAAAACAACCTTGGCATAAGCCTCATAACGTCGTCGGCAGTAGACGACGCCTATCCATCACGCTCAACGCTACGCCAGACGTATGACTTCATAGAGAGCGAACTGAAACAGGCGAAGGACGAGCTGAAAGACTACAAGCCCACCACACACTACCGCGTGACGGCCGAGTGCGCAGACCTGCTCCTCTCACGCCTCTACCTGTATGAGGAGAAATGGGACGAGTGCATAGCCGAGGCAGACGAGGCCATAAAGAACGGCCCACAGCTCACCGACTTCAACTCACTCATCGGCAAGGACGCCATCGTTTACAACGCGTCAAGCTCGGAGGTTGTATGGAACTACGGTGGCAAGTTCTATGACAGCGAATACATAAACAGGAACGACATCTGGAGCACGGCCATTCCTTATACGCTCGACATGAAAGTCGCCACGCTGTATGACCAGACAAACGACCTGCGATATAGTAAATACGTGAACAATTATGCGTCTTCATTCTTAGTGACCAAGGTCTCCTTCAACTCGCAATATGATGGTGAACACGGACTGCGCATGGCCGAGGCTTACCTCAACCGCGCCGAGGCTTATGCCAGGAAGAGCGTATCGGGCGACGTATCTGCCGCCGCAAAGGCCTTGGCCGACCTCAACGCGCTGCGCGAGAGCAGATATGCCAAAGGCACATACACTCCCGTCTCCGACTTGCAAGGCCAGGAACTGCTGCAATTCACACTTCAAGAGAGACAGCGCGAACTGGTCTGGGAAGACGGATTCAGGTGGATGGACATAAAGCGCAACCACCTCAGCGTGACCCACGTCTACACCGACGATACCGGGGCGTCGCACCAATACACGCTCAAGGCCGACGACCCACTCTATGCACTGCCAATACCGGCATCGGCAATATCACGCAACCCCAACCTACAACAAAATCCAAGATAACGACAACAATAATTATGAGATACATAAAGACAATGATGGCATTCGCCGCACTGGCTGCTACGGTCACGCTGGCGTCATGCGACTACGATGAAGACGAACTGACACCATCCGACGAGACATCGTCTTACCAGTTGCCACAAGGCTCACACGACTACGATGCCACGATACAGAAATTCTACGACGATAACGGCGTTTACCTGCTCTACAAGTTTGCCAACAAGGACGCTTACTGGACACCTACGGGCTGGACCAACGGCACGCCCTCGGAAGGCGACGACGGCAAGCAAGGCTTCACAGTGAAAGCCGCCGACGAGAACTATGTGGGACAGCAAATAAACCTGCTCGACGAGGTGTGGTTCAGCAAGCTGAGCGCCACGGCCAAGAAGCGGCTCCTGCCAACGCTCATACTGCTGTGCTCCGAGGTAAACGACGTGGCATACATGTACTCCTTCACGCCTGTTTTCAAGGCATACTACGGTGAGTCGCCCTTGCTGTCGCACTACAACTACGACAACATTTGCGTCACTTACGGCTCATCGGCCGTGACCTCGCTGACCGAAGAGCAAAAGAAAGCCTACGGCAGCAGCATATTGGTATCGTGGGCGGAATATATATCCGAGCACAAGGCCGAGCCATCGACCGAGTTCTCCACGTCGATAGACTACAGCAGCAATGACATAACAAGCAAGTCGAGCCCGACCGACTGCTGCGCCGCGGGAACGCTCAACGCAGGTTACAGCACATCCGCCATCAAAGACTGGCAACTGTTTCTTGACATGATGATGCTCTATCCGGAAAGCTACCTCACGGAGGACGCCGGCGACTTCTCCAGCGTATGGAGCTTCACCAACTATGTGAACGGTGGATATGTCTACGACTATGAAGGCATATTCCACGGCATACTCAACATCAAGAAAGACACCAAGGGGCTTCTGAAACAACGCTACGACATCGTGAGAAACTATTTCATAAACAATTACGATTTCGATCCTCAATCAGTAGGCAACAGCCGTAAATAATCAATGGAAAACAAGAACAAGACTTTCACCATTGGCTGTCTTGCCGCCATGGCCACGCTCGCGCTCACGGCGCGGCCTGCCATGGCGCAACAGCCAGCGCAAGCCACGGCCCATAAGGAAAAGGCAGACAGTGGCTTCATCAAAAAAGACGCCATCGTCTCGCATGGCTTCTTGAGCAGCTACCAACAAGATGGCAAGCATTACCTTGCCATACCCGACTCAATCTTCGGCAGGGACATACTCGTCACCATCACCATCACTAAAGGCGCATACCGTAAACAACGCCAAGACGATGAGAGTTTTGGCTATGCTGGCGACTCCATGTTCAGCAAGATGATACGATTCGTGAAGACTGGCGACACGGTGTCGCTCGTCTACCCTGACGTGGTATACACTGGCAACGGAACCGAAAACCTTGGACACCTCGCCACCGACATGCCACCCATCCACAAGGGATTCAAGGTCGTGGCAAAGGACAACGGAGCCGACATCATCGACATCACCGACATGATAATGGGCGACGACGAGCTGTTCTCGCTTCGTGGCGGTGACAACGACTTGCATATCGGCGCGGCGCAAGAACTGCACAACAAGGTTGAAAGCATACGCGCGTTTCCACGCAACATCAACTTCCTCAGCCTTCGCTCCTACACTCTCGCGCGTCCGGTGAAGGGCGAGGACACGAACTCGAGATGGGAAGTATCGTCGAGCTGGCTTCTCCTGCCAAAGACCCCGATGACACCACGCATAGCCGACAACAGGGTTGGATATTTCATCTATGGACTGCCTGGGCTGACCGGTGACGACCACTTTGAGCTTGGCGGAATGGCCATAAGATGGCGACTGGAACCCAAAGACGAGGACATGGAGAAATATCGCAGGGGTGAACTGGTTGAGCCGAAGAAGCCAATAGTGTATTACATATCCAAGACGGTGCCAGAATACCTGCGCCCATATTTCATCCAGGCCGTGAACAACTGGGAGCCGGCTTTCAGGAAAGCAGGATTCAAAAACGCCATACACGCCGAGATGGCGCCCGACGACTCACTCTACGACGAGGGCGACGTGCGCTACCCATTGGTGTCGTACAAGGCATCGCCAATACCCAACGCATATGGACCCGCCGTGGTGGACCCACGCTCCGGTGAAATAATAACATCGCACATCGGCATATACCACTCCGTGCTCGACCTCATACAGAGATGGTATTTCGTGATGTGCTCACAGGTTGACCCGCGGGCGAGACAGTATCCACTCGACAAGAAGATAATAGGCAAGCTCATGGAGACCGTGTTGACCCACGAGGTGGGCCATACCCTCGGCTTGCGCCACAACTTCATAGCGTCGACAATCTACGACCCGGACAGCCTGCGCGATGAAAACTTCGTGAAGGCCCACGGACTGGGAGGAAGCATAATGGACTATCAAAGGTTCAACTACATACCACAGCCCGGAGACAAGATAACCGACTACGACAACCTCCTGCCACGTATCGGAGATTACGACAGGTTCGCCATACAATGGGGCTACACTCTTGACCACACAACATCGCTCGCGAAAAACACCAAGGCCCGCAGGCAATGGGTGACGGAACAGCGCGCCAAGCACAATTGGGCAAAATACATAGAGGAAACGACACTGGGTGACCCACGAGTGCAAAGCGAGGACAGCAGCAGCGACGACATAAAGGCCAACACCTACGGCATGAAGAACCTGCAATACATAATGAATCACCTGGAAGAGTGGACCAACACGCCCGACAGCGACTGGTATCCGCTGCGCCGCCGCTACCTCTCGGTGATGAACCAGTATTGGAACTACATAGGCCATGTGATAAGATATGTGGCTGGCGTGATGGACGACAAATGCGATGACGGCGAGCACCTGTACGTGAACCAGCCCGTGTCTCTAAAAGACCAAAGAAGGGCCTTGGACTTCATCAACGAGTATATGATAAAAGACCAAAAATGGCTGTGGAGACCGGAACTGATGAAAAAGACAGGAGTGGACTGGAGCTACGACTTAAGAAACGCGTCAAAGGACCTCGCGGTAATATTCTTGAAATATGTCAGCATAACCAACCAAAACAAGAATAAGAACACGCTCACCACAGACAGCCTTTTAAATTTCATATTCAACAATGTCTACGCTCAATACCCAGCAGGCAGGAAACTGTCCGTCCACGAGCGCATGCTCCAGCGCAACTTCCTTGCCGACCTCACGCTCAGCGCGGAAAACCTTACCACTTTCGGCACTGGCGTAGGACTGCAACTCAAGAAGATGCTTGAAAAGGTAAAGGCTTATGCCGAGCAAGGAGAAAAAGGCGCGAAAGACGACATAACGAAGGCTCACTTCGACTCGATGAAGAATTTCATCACGACATGGCAAACCGGAGACAACAAAGCACTATTGACTAAATAAAAACATGAAATACACAATACCAACACTCGTGGCGTTGATGGCACTGTCCATGCCAGCGTGCGCCCAAGGCAAACAGCAAGCAGCCAAGGCCACCGAGGCAAAGGCCGACACATTGCCTTATACATACAAGAGCTTCATGGCCCAAAAGGACGTGAAGGTGACAAAAGGACTGAACAACGCCGACGGTCTGGCTCTCAACATCTACCAGATAGGCGACAAGTATTATCTTGAGATTCCTCGCAAGGCCCTGGGCAGGGACATTCTCGCCCTCGCCATGAGCCACAGGGGCAGCAGCTACCTGTCGCCGGCATCGGGAACGTTCAAACTAAAGGAAGGCGCCAACAAGCACTCACTGTACTTGACCTACAACCGCAGCCTTGACACTCAGGCCGACTCCACGCATGCCAAGGCCGCCAACGCCGCCATGATGGAAGCCATACACGCGAGCAACATGGAGCCAATCGACATGAGTCTCACCGTGGTGTCGAGAGGCGAGGACGGCAAGTCGTATATAGTGGACATCTCCTCAAACATCAACTCCGCGCCGGGACTGTTCGACGTGTCAAAGAACTCGTCGCTCAACCATCCCGACATGTCGCGCTCCAGGGTGTTGTCGATAGACGCCATAAGCGGAGGAGCCGTGTTCGACCTCTACCGCTCGCAGAGCGACATGGTCAACGTCACCATGACCGCACAAGCGGAACGAGCCACGACCACGCCTTTAAGATTCGTGTTGCAGATTCTGCCCAACAGGAAAGACAAGCTGAAACTGAACTGCCCGTTCTATGGCTTCAACACCTTCGAAAGGCAAGAATACGACACCAAGACGTATGTGTCGAGGCGCAGGCAATATGTGAGCCGATGGAACTTCGACGAGGGACCCATCACGGTCTATATCAACCCCATCACGCCAAAGCCATACAGAGAGAGCATCGTGAAAGCGTTTGGCGAATGGTCATCGGCCCTCAACGCCGCTGGCGTGAAGAAACCGTTTACATTCTCTTACGACGCCAAAGACGCGCAGATGAGCTATCGCCATATCTATGTAGACTGGTTCGGGGCAACCACTCCCACAAACAACATCGTGCGCGACGCCAAGTCGGGAGAGATACTCGCGGCGAGGATAGACGTGAGCAACTGGGGCATGGATGAACTGCAGAAAAACTATTACATCACCTGCCGTAACATCGACAAGCGAATCGCAAAGGACATGAACAGCACGGGCGTGTTGCAAGACATGATACAGGCTCTTGTGGCAGGTCAGGTAGGCGAGGTGCTGGGATTGAAGCGCAACGACAACGGCTACTGCCAATTCACGCCCCAGCAACTGCGTTCCAAACAATGGCTGCAAACCAACGGCACGACATCGTCGGTAACTGGCGGGCTTACCTTCAACTACATCATACAGCCTGAAGACGGCATAGGCGCGGAAGGTCTGTTCCCAAAGGTGTCGGTCTACGACCGTGACGCCATTGCCTATCTCTATGGCAAGAGCACGAAAGTGCCTCATGGCGAAGCCGGTTTCTACTTCCAGTACAACATGTCTGACTACAAGACAAGCTGGAAGAACCCCAAGGCTTATCTTTCGAGCGACTTCGTGGAGGCGGCACGACTCGGCATTGCACAACTCAAGCGGTTGTACAACTCGATAGACAACGACATGAAGAAGTTGCCAAGCACGCAAAACAGCATCGCACAAGAACACAACGTCATTCTCAAGACCTTGGGGCAATATCAGCAACTGATAAAGAACGCGACATCGGTAGTTGGCGACAAGAAGACCTACCCCGTGCAGCGAGGCGTAAACGAGACTCCAAACGCCTACCCAACCAAGGCCTATCAAGTCAAGGTGCTCAATTTCCTGAACAAGGAGATACTGCATGGCGTGCCGTCGTGGACCAACAATGCGGTAGCCAAACGCGTTTGCGGTGGCAACGTTGACGGCATGATGCGCGCCGTGGCGGTGGAAGCATACAAGAGCCTGCTCGACGAGGCGAAGATAAACAACCTCATCTCCGCAGAGGACGAGCTGGGCGACAAGGCTTTCAAGGCCAAGGAGCTTTTCGACTTCATAGACCATAACCTGATGTGCGACTACAAGGCCAATGAAGCCGTGCCTGAGTATGTGCGACTTATCCAAGCCAACGTGTTGCCCGACTTGGCCGAAAAGGTCTTCAATACCGACATTTCCACGGCGATAAGCAATGAAGGCGCTACCATGCTGCACGCCTATTTCGTGAACCTCGCCAATAAGGTCGACGAGCTTTCAAGGACAAATGTCGACGAGAACACTCGTGAAAACTATAAGTTTATCATGATGCGCTTCAAGCGCAACTATTTTGACAAGCGACACTGATGCATAGACTGCAAATTCTCTCTGTTTTATTTTTCATTCAGACAGCCCTTGCCGCCCAAACGGCGGCAAGCGGCATTGTCTTGAGTGGCGAGACGAAGGACACCGCAAACGTAGAGCGTTACGATGACCCAAAACTCGAGCCGCTGGTAAGCAGTCTGGAGACGGTGCCTTGGTTCCATAAGAGCAAGGACCGGTTTTGGTATACGTGGCACAAGGCCGGCGGAGACACGGAATACTATGCCTGGGAGAAAGGCAAGGGCAAGTGGAAGGTGACACGCCACGGGGCTGATAGCTTAGTGGCAAACCAATGGCCGAAGATAAACCCCTACGGCACAAGCAACGACTCCGTATGGAGACTGTCGGTCGACTCTTCAAAGAACCTCGTCTTGGAGAATCTCAAGACCAAGACCACGGCAACGCTTTGCCGTGGCGTGGAACATGACTTCCCTTTTGAGATAACCGACGTGAAGTGGTTGCGTGGCGACAAGTTCATATTGCCACGCGTTGACCATCGCGGCGTGAGGAAGTTTGGCATGATGTGGTGCGGTGCCTACAACACGCCCATGGCCTCCTCCTACGAATATGAGATTCCCGGCGACACGGTGGTGAAAACCACACATTATTATATAGGCGACTGCGAACGCGGAACCCTGCGCGAGGTTGACGTAAGGAAATGGAAATGCCAGGAGATTGTGGCGCAGAAGGCGGAAGGCGTGGACGACCGCATATATTTCTGGAGAAAGAAGAAGACGCGCGACGTGTCGCAACTGTGCAGCATTGACAGCGAAGGCAACCTCAGCGAACTCATTACCGAAAGCGCCAAGCCCCGCGTCAATCCAGACATGTTCGAATGCAAGATTGCCAACAAGGGCAACGACATCTTCGTTTGGAGCGACCGCACCGGATGGGGACACATCTACCACTACGACGGCCACGGACGCTTGCTCAACCCTGTCACTTCAGGCAACTGGACGGCAGGCCGAATATGCGCCATCGACGAGAAAGCCAAACTGCTGTTCTTCTATGGCTACGGGCATGAGGCCAGGCGCAACCCTTACTACCAGCACCTATACAGGGTCGGGTTCAATGGCAAGGGGTTGAAGCTGCTGACACCCGAAAACGCCGAGCACAAGTCGTTTGTGAGCCCCAACTGCAAAATCATCGTAGACAACTACAGCACCGTGAGCGAGGCGCCGACCATCGTCGTGAGGGACGCTAACGGCAAGAAGCTCGACATGCTGGAGAAAAGCGACGTGAGCAAGCTCTATGCCTATGGTTGGAAAGCTCCCGAGCAATTCAAGATAAAGGCGGCTGACGGCAAGACCGACCTCTACGGACTGATGTGGAAGCCTTACGACTTTGACCCATCGAAGAAGTACCCCATCATATCGCAGATGTATCCTGGGCCATTCACGGAAACGGTGTGGAACGACTTTACGGTGTTCGACAAATACCACAACGCCGCGCTCGCCCAACGTGGCTTCATCGTCGTGGTTTTCGGACATCGTGGCAGCAGCCCACTACGCAGCAAGGCCTACAACACCTTTGGCTATGGCAACCTGCGCGACTATCCTCTTGCCGACGACAAGGCCGGCATTGAGCAGATAGCGGCCAAATACAGTTTCGTGGACATCAGTCGCGTGGGCATCGTCGGGCACAGTGGCGGCGCGATGATGGCGGCCGCGGCCATCATGACCTACCCTGATTTCTACAAGGCTGCCGTGGCAAGCTCTGGCAACTATGACAACACTGTCTACAACCGCATGTGGGGCGAGACTTATCAAGGCATCGCTGACGACAACGCGAGGTTTAGCGTGAAGACGGTGCAAGAGCTCGCACCACGACTTAAAGGTCACTTGATGCTCGCTACGGGCGACGTGGACCAGAACGTACATCCCATACACACGCAAAGATTGGTGGAGGCGCTTATCAATGCCAACAAGGACTTTGACCTCCTTGTCTTGCCAGGGCAGCAACACCACTACGACTTCACTCATCAAATGTATTTTGAGCGGCGCAAAAGGGACTTCTTTGAAAGGTGGCTCAAGTGACGCTGACATGGGTTAACACAGGGTGCGCTATTGCAATATGAAAACATTATTGGGAAAACGCTTGCGAATTTGAAACAATTGTGCTATTTTTGCAAAGGCAATCAAAGCCAAACAAAAAAGAACAATATTTCATCTTTCAATGTGTAACTCATGAAGAAGACCCTACTCATCTTAAACATCGTCTTTGCCGCCTCACTGCGGCTGTGCGCACAAGCGCCCTTGCCCGCCAACCCCACGTTCAAGAGGGTGTTCACCTACGGCAAGGCAATAGGCACAAGCGTGCAAGACATGGCCATATCCGGCGACACCGCCATAAGCTTCACCCACGCCTTGGAGAAGGTGTATCTCTTAGACCTCACCAAGAAGAAAAAAATAGGCAAGCTGCGCATTGAGACTGACCCTAAAGTCCACTGCAACACCGTGTCGTTTGGGTCACGATACGCCCCGACCGACAAGTGGCCCCTGCTCTACGTGGCGCAATCATCAAACAGGCATACCTCCAATGTGTACCGCATGGTGGGCAAAGACTTGCAACTCGTCCAGACCATAACATGGGCTGGATACAAGAATGCCCTCACGGCCTTCGACAACGCCGACAAGAGCCACATATACGTGATAGCATGGAACGGAAAGGAAGACCGCAACCCACGAATCTTCAAGATTGCCACACCAAGCATAAAGGAAAGCGACATCTCGATAGACCTCAGCAACGAGACCGACTATTTCTCGTTCAACTACATCAACAAGTTTGAAGTGGTACAGGGCGTGACCGTGAAAGACGGCATGATGTATCAGGTGAGGGGATTCAAGGACGGTGGCCAGCTCGCGGTGTTCGACCTGAACGCGAAAAAGCAAGTGCGCCTCATCTCCCTTCCCCTCTTGGGCATCACGGCTGAGCCAGAGGGCATAGCTTTCCAGGGCGACAAGCTATGGATATGCGACCAGCAAAGCAACATGTTCGTAATGCAATAGCACGACAAGAATCGCATGACACAAGTATAACCAAGGCCATACAAACCGAAAGGCCGCTCACGTGAATATCGTGGGCGGCCTTTTTGCTTATTGGCGCTGGTCAACGCCTCTCATCGTCAACGCTATGCGATGGCGACGACTGTCAACCTCCATCACCCTGACGCGCACATGCTGGTGAAGTTTCACCACCTCGTTGGGGTCGCGCACGAACTTGTCGGCGAGTTGCGATATGTGGACAAGTCCGTCTTGATGCACGCCTACGTCAACGAAAGCTCCGAAATTGGTTATGTTGGTCACGATGCCTGGCAGTTCCATCATTGGCACGAGGTCTTCCGGGATGTGAACGCGAGGGTCAAACTCAAAGGTCTCTGCCTGCCCGCGTGGGTCGCGCCCCGGCTTCTCCAGTTCCTTCATGATATCGGTAAGTGTGGGCAAGCCAACACTCTTGGTAACATATTTATTGACGTTCACCTTCTTGCGCAGCTCCGGGCTCTTGATCAGCTCCTCCACCGTGCATCCGCAGTCTGCCGCCATCTTCTCCACTATGGGATAACTCTCCGGGTGCACTGCCGAGGCGTCGAGCGGGTTCTTGGCGTTGGGTATGCGCAAGAAGCCTGCACACTGCTGGAAGGCTGCGGGACCAAGCCTCGGCACCTTCTTCAACTGCGCGCGCGAGGTGAAAGGACCGTTGGCCTTGCGGTAATCCACGATGTTCTGGGCAAGCACCGGCCCGAGACCCGACACATAAGTGAGCAGGTTCTTCGACGCCGTGTTCACGTTCACGCCGACACCGTTGACGCAAAGCTCCACTGTCTGGTCGAGGCTATGCTTGAGCTTGCCTTGGTCAACATCGTGCTGATACTGCCCCACCCCGATGCTCTTCGGGTCAATCTTCACGAGCTCGGCAAGGGGATCCATCAGTCGGCGGCCTATCGACACGGCTCCACGCACCGTGACATCCTCGTCGGGGAACTCCTCACGCGCCACCTCGGAAGCTGAATATATGCTCGCGCCATCCTCTGACACCACATAGGTGGGGATGTCCTTGATTTGCCGCAATATGTCGGAGGTCTCGCGCGACGCCGTGCCATTGCCGCACGCTATGGCGTCCACTCGCCACTTGCGCGCCAAGTCGGTGAACTGCTCAAGTGGTGTCTGCCCGTTTCTGGCGTGGCGGTCGCCCACGGCGAACACCACGGTGTGATACAGCAAGTTGCCTTGCGCGTCGAGCACCACGACCTTGCATCCCGTGCGTATGCCAGGGTCAACGCCCATGACACGTTTCTGCCCAAGGGGCGCGGCCAGAAGCAGCTGCCTCAGGTTCTCCTTGAAGACACGTATCGCCTCGTCGTCGGCCTTCTCCTTGCTCAAGGCCGCGAACTCATTCTCTATCGAAGGCTCCACAAGTCGTTTGTAACCGTCCTCCACAGCCTCAGCCACAATGGTTTGGCACGAGCCGAAGCCACGCACGTAATGGCGCTTCAGCCTTTCCACGTTGCCCTCGTCATCGCCAGTGATGCTCACCCTGAGCACGCCTTCGGCCTCGCCGCGACGCATGGCGAGAAGCCGGTGCGAGGAGCAGCGGCGCAGCTCTTCGGAGAACGCGAAATAATCGCTGTATTTCTGCGCCTTGTCGTCGTCTTTCATCTTCGCGACGACGCGCGACACTATCGTCGCCTCATGCTGGAAGTTGCGGCGCACCGTTTGCCTCGTTCCCTCGTCGAGGGATATGTCCTCGGCAATGATGTCTTGCGCGCCCTTTATGGCCTGTTCCGCGTCTTTCACGTCGCCCTTGACAAACTTCTTCGCCGCCATGTCGGGATAATGCTCCTTTTGTATGAGTATAAGCCTTGCGAGAGGCTCAAGGCCCTGCTCGCGCGCCACCTGGGCGCGTGTGCGTCGGCGCGGCTTGTATGGCATGTAGATGTCTTCTATCTCCGTGGCGTCCCACGAAGCGTCTATGCGCTGACGCAGGTCATCGGTGAGCTTGCCCTGCGCCTCTATGGTTTTCAGGATGGTCTCCTTGCGCTTCTGCAGTTCCTTCAACTTCTCATAAAGGTCGCTCACCGCCGCCACCTGAACCTCGTTGAGGTTTCCCGTGGCTTCCTTGCGGTAACGGCTGATAAAAGGAATTGTGGCTCCGGCGTCGAGAAGGTCTATTACCGCCTCGGCTTGTTCCTGCCTGATGTTAAGGCTCTTGGAGATGAGAATGGAATATTTGTTCATTTCTTTATTATCAAATGTGTGTGAAGACTAAGGCCGTCTTTATTGCCTTATTATCTCACGCGCTTTCTCTATCATAGAATCCTTTCCGCGGTTGATGTCGGTTGACGAGAGGCCCACATACACGTCGGGGTCCATACCGTCCTCGGTGCTTCGCATGTCGGTGTCGTAGATGGGGCACGCCGAGAAGCGTATGCTCCAGCCGTTTGGCAACTCGGAGGAGAACGGCAGTCCGGCACCGCCGCCTGTCCGGTCGCCAACGATGACCACCTTGGGGAAGTGGCGCATGTATTTCACGAACTCGTTGGCCGCGGAGAACACCGAACGGTTCACTATCACCACCACGGGCTTGTGCCAGCGTATGCCCTTGGCGGGCTTGAGCGTCTGCTTCTCCAAGCTGGAGAAGTCGTCGTGGCCTTTTCCCGTCTTGTGGCGCATATAGCCCACAAGCGTCTCCTTGTCGGTGAATCGGGCGGCGAGGCTTTCGGCCGAGGTCAGCATTCCGCCGCCGTTGTCGCGAAGGTCTATTATCAAGCCAAGGCAAGGCTGGAAATAAAGCAGCATGTCGTCGAGATTGCCCGAGCCAAAGGTGTTTTCAAAGGTGGACACGCGCAGATAGCCCGTGTTGTCGTCGAGAACTCGGTAGCGCATGCCGTTGGATATGCGATAGTCGGTGCCAAGGTAGGCACGCACGAGCGAGTCGCTGTAGTTCTTGGGATAGTTCTCGTGGAACCCCCAATAACGACTGTAATCGAAAGACGCGAAGAGGTTCACGTGCCCGTCGCGCAACTCGGCGAGCATGTTGCCAAGCACTTCCAGTTGTTGGCCCTCGCTCATGCCATAGTTGAACCGCGGTTGGTAAACGGCGTGGATGGAGTCCCAATCCACGCCTTTCTCCTTGAAGAAACAATAATGCTCGTCCATGATGCGCCACAGGGCCTCGAAGTTGCCTTGTGGGGAGTCGTCGTACTCATCCTCCGACACGCATGCCGCGAACATGAAAGGAAGGAGCAAGAGTATAAAAATGCTAATCGCTTTTCTCATGGGTCAATATCTCCATCCTATTGTCACCGCGTGGGTGTATTGATGATACTTCAAGCTGTTGGCGCTCAACTGCCTTATGTCGTTGAGATAACCCACGGTGAATGTGGTGCGCCAGAGCCGGAAGTCGAGCAAGAGCTGTTGCTGAATCTGGAGGCCCGAGGCCGGCGAGGTGAACACCACGTTGTGGTCGTAGTTGCCACGCGTGAAAATCTCGTAGTAGCTTTGCCCGTAGTTTGGCGAGAAGGCCAAGCCCGCCACTGGCACGGAAGCCTCATAGCGAAGGGCAAGGGGCTTGCCCTTGACGCTGAAGCGCCACATGGCCATGACCGACGGGGCAACGCTCAACGCGAGTTTCAGCTGCGCGGGATTGTTGCTGTTGCGCGTGTTGTAGATGCCTCCCAAGGTGAAGTCGCCAAGAAGTCCGAACCGCACGTTCAGCCGGGAGCGGTCCACGTTGTAATGCCAACCCAGGCGCAAGTTGTACATGGCGCCCAAGAAGGAGTTGGAGTTGCCACGCGTGCCGGCCTTCGACACCAGGGCCTCTTGCGACACGAACGTGGACCACTTGCGCAGCCGCGTGCTGGCGGTGTCGCCACACGCCACAAGCTTGCGGTTGAGCATCTCCTTGTTGTAGCGCAGCTCCAAGCCCGTGGCTTTTTCCTGCGAGAGATATGTGTCGAGGATGTCGACATGGCCAACGCTTATCAAGCAGGCCTTCTCTTTTTGTGCCTTGGCGCTCGCGCACGCCATGAGCAATAGCAAGGCGAGAGCGATGTGGCCGCCCACGCGAGCCTTGGGTCTTATCGTGCCGTTTGCCATCAGCATGTGTCTTGTTTATTTGCCTTTGTCGTCGAAGAGGTTCAGCTGGCCCGTTATCTCGTCGATTATCTGCTGGCGCGACTTGCCCGCGTCGGGGTCAAGGTTCTCGTCGTCGGCAGCTGACGCCTTGGCGTCGTCGTCGCCTTGCGGCTCGGGTTGCCGAAGCGGTTCCAGTTCCTCCACTTTCTCCACTTGCCAAGTGCACACGCGCTTGCCCTTGGCCTTAAAGCCCTTGACGCCCACAAAGCTCTCGGCGTCTATGTCCATCGGGGGCCTCACGCCGTCGGCTCCGCTAAACGTCACGCGGATGTTTGGATATGGAGTGTCCGTGAGGAGCAGCAAGCGGGTCTCGCTGTTGTCGCCCACATAGTTTTGCGTCATCTTCCTCGCGTCGAGCTGGAAACGCTTTAGATAGAGGTAACCGTTGTTGTCGGCATCCAATAGGAGGGCGGTCCACACCTTGTGAGGGTCGTATTTCTCTATGAGCGATATGTTGTCCTCGAAATGGTTGTTGAGGTCGAAGTCGGTGATGTAATAGTTGCCGCCACTGAGCATCACCAGCACGGCGTCGTCGTCGTTGAACTCGCCGAGATACTTGCCGTGGGCGTCGTAGTTGAGTCGCCTCACGTCGTTGTCGAACCACACCTTTCGGCCTCCGAGCGTGGAGTGTCCGTGGCTCTTCAGCGTTATGCGCTTCACCTGGCGCTTCGTCAGGATGTTGCCCCTCACCGTTCTCGCCTTGATGAGCACGTCGGAGAAGTCTTTTTCTATGAACAGCGCCTGCCGCGTGTTCACCAGGTCTGGCTCAAGCGTCACCTTTATTATCTCGGCCTCGCCGTTGGGGTTGGCGGTGAAATAGCACACGCGCGACCCCGGCTTGCCCAACGTGAGGTCGTACTCGCGATCACGGATGACCGACGTGACGTTGAACCTCTTGATGTAGTAAGGGCCTTTCTTGCCGTCGCGGTACACCACGTTGTAGATGGTGCGCGAGTCGTTTCTCTTGAACACCTGCGCCCACAACACGTTCTTGCCCACGAAAATCTTGTCGGCCACCCTTATGACCTTGTACTTTCCGTCCTTGAAGAAGATGATTATGTCGTCGATGTCGGAACAGTTGCACACGAACTCGTCTTTCTTCAGTCCCGTGCCTATGAATCCGTCCTGCCTGTTGATATACAGTTTCTCGTTGGCGTCCACCACCTTTGTCACCTCAATGGTGTCAAACGAGCGCACCTCGGTGAGGCGCGGATGATCTTTGCCGTAGGTGTCTTTCAGGTGCTTGAACCACGCCACCGTGACGTCGGTCATGTGTGCGAGGTCGTGCTCTATGCCTTTCAGCTCGGCGTTGATTTTCGCCATGAGCTTGTCGGCCTTGTCCTTGTTGTATTTCAGTATGCGCTGCATCTTTATCTCGAGCAGTCGCAAATAGTCGTCTTCGCGTATCTCGCGCAGCAGCTTCGGCTTCCACGGCGTGAACTTCTTGTCGAGGAACAGCAACACCGCCTTTTGGTCGGCGGCTTGCTCGAAGGCTTTTTCCTTGTACATGCGCTCCTCTATGAAGATGCGCTCCAGGCTGGCGAAGAAGAGTTGCTCCTCAAGCTCTCCCTTGCGTATCAGCAGCTCTTGGCGCAGAAGGCCCATGGTGCGGTCGGTGGAGTGGCGCAGCACCTGCGACACCGTAAGGAACCGCGGCTTGTCGTCCTCGATGACGCAGCAGTTGGGCGAGATGTTTATCTCGCAGTCGGTAAAGGCGTAGAGGGCGTCGATGGTCTTGTCGGGCGACACGCCAGGAGCCAGTATCACCTGTATCTCCACGTGGCGCGCCGTCATGTCGATGACCTTCCTGGCCTTTATCTTTCCCTTCTCGATGGCCTTGGTTATGGAGTCTTGCAGCGACGCGGCCGTCTTGGAGTAAGGCACCTCGCTGATGACAAGCGTCTTGGAGTCGCGCTTCTCTATCTTGGCCCTGACGCGCATCACGCCACCGCGCTGCCCGTCGTTGTAGCGCGACACGTCGATGGCTCCACCCGTGGGGAAGTCGGGGTAAAGGTGGAACTCCTCTCCGCGCAGGTAGCTGATGGCGGCATCGCAAAGCTCGTTGAAGTTGTGGGGCAGCACCTTGGAAGACAAGCCCACGGCAATGCCCTCGGCGCCTTGCGCCAAGAGCAACGGGAACTTCACGGGCAGGGTCACCGGTTCCTTGTTGCGCCCGTCGTAAGAGAGCTGCCACTCCGTGGTCTTGGGGTTGAACACCGTCTCCAAGGCAAACTTCGACAGGCGCGCCTCAATGTATCGCGGCGCGGCGGCGCGGTCGCCGGTGAGGATGTTTCCCCAGTTGCCCTGGGTGTCCACGAGCAGGTCTTTCTGTCCGAGCTGCACCAAGGCGTCGCCTATAGACGCGTCGCCGTGAGGGTGAAACTTCATGGTCTCGCCCACCACGTTGGCCACCTTGTTGTATCTGCCATCGTCCATGCGCTTCATGGTATGAAGTATGCGGCGCTGCACGGGTTTCAGGCCGTCCTCGATATGAGGCACGGCACGCTCCAGGATTACGTATGAGGCGTAATCGAGAAACCAGTTCTTGTACATGCCAGAGAGGTGATGCACGGCACTGGCGTCGAAGCGATCAGCAGGCTGATAGTCGGAATGTTGATCCTCGGCAAGCCCGTCGTCTTGGTTGGTATCGTTGTTTCTTGTCTTATCGTCGTCCATGTAGTCGTATGATTTCTTGCAAAGTTAATAATTTATCCACCAAAAACGGTAAACAACGGAAACAAAATTCACGAAAAACGCCATTGCAAGGCATGGCCATGACCGGGCGACATGTCCACGGGAATAATCGCCACAGAAAAGCATCATGATAACAAATCAGCGGGAAACGGAACACAAACGACAAAAAATCTACGCAAACACATGCAAAACCTTGTTGGTTCCAACTAATGCAATTTGACACCATGCGTCGACATTGAATTGTAAAATATTATTGCCAAAATTTAACACTTGACAACAGGGGCAAATAGAGCGGAAAAAGGGTAGCCTCCTGCCTCTTGGCAACTGCTTCGGGCGGTTTTTTGCCATTGACTGTTGCCGTTACGGTGCAATCGCGTCGCCGTTACACCGTAATGGCGACGCGATTGCACCGTAACGGCGACGCGATTGCACCGTAACGGCACTGCGATTGCACCGTAACGGCAACGCGATTTTAGCATAAAAATGGCTATTGAAAACCACAGAAATCATAATATGTTGATATTCAATATGTTATCAAAATAGCCCATAATCGCGTCATTTGCGACCAAGAGGCAGGTCGGTTGAAAAAAATCGATTCTCAGACGACCATTTGTAAAATATTATTACCCATGATAAATGGTGCGCAGACCCAAATGGATCGCGAGAGCCCTTTGTCGCTAACATATCATTTATCCCGCCTCTTACAAGATAAGCATTGCCGTTTTTCAAAGCGAATAGGAACCATGGTCGTGTGATTAGAATTTTCCATACAGAAAGAGAGAGTTACTCGGAGTTTATTCTTAATTTTGCATCCGCTTTCAACTCTATACTTTCGCTCTCTCCCAAAAGCAACATGGCGATTTATAAGAATAAAGCGCATATATCAACAAACAAACAACAACAGACAAATGAGAACATGGATGCTTAGACTGGCTTTTGTCGCGCTCTCCCCGACTTTAGCCACGCCAATGACGGCACAGCCTAAAGACTTACAAGCAAAGGTAAAGGAGGTGTTCCTTCAAAAGCTCGCCCAACAGGAAGTGGCGGCAACGAAGGGTGCCGACGATTTCAGGAAAGGCTTTTCCACCGACACCGAACTGCGACAAGACATCAAAAACAAGCAGATAGCCGACTACCGGGAAATGGTTTGGACGGCTTGGCGTGAGGCCAACCACGACTTCAAGGAAGACAAGCTAATAGCGCCACACGCCTTGAAAGCCAAAGAGCACGGTGCATGGCACCTGCCGGCCGCATTGGAGCCAAACGCCACAATGCCTTTCTATTTCGGAAGCAAGAAAGACGCACAGTCGCCCGCGCCCCTGTTCGTTTACTTGCATGGCTCTGGCCCCAAGGCGCAGGAATGGGAAGTGACATGGCAATGGGCTCAGATATTCGACGACGCGCCAAGCCTCTACTTCGTCCCGCAGATACCCAACGAGGGCGGCTACTACCGCTGGTGGCAGCTGTCGAAGCAATATGCCTGGGAGAAGCTCTTCCGCCAGGCCCTGGCCTACGGCGTGGCAGACGCCAACCGCCTGTATGTATTGGGCGTGTCGGAAGGCGGATATGGAAGTCAGCGCCTCGCCTCGTTCTATGCCGACTACTGGGCGGCGGCGGGACCAATGGCTGGTGGCGAGCCACTGAAAAACGCGCCGGCAGACAACTGCGCCAACATTGGCTTCTCATTCTTGACAGGCGCCGACGACATGGGCTTCTACCGCAACGTGCTCACATCGTACACGCAGGCCATGTTCGACTCCTTGCAGCTGGCGCATCCCCTATCGGCCGACAAGCAGCCTCTCTTCCGCCATCGCATAAACCTCGTGCCTGGCAAGCAGCACCACATAGACTATCGCCACACTACCCCATGGCTGAAGCAGTTCAGCCGCAACCCTTACCCAAAGACAGTGTTGTGGGAAGACTTCGACATGGACGGTCGCCATCGCTCCGGCTTCTACAACCTGCAAGTGTTGGCGCGCCCATCCGACAACCGCACCAACTACGAGATGAACATCAACGGCAACCACGTTGACCTGCGGATAAGCGACGTGAAGTACACCACCGTGCAGAAAGACCCGCAATGGGGCATCGAGATGAAGTTCCATCGCGACTACTCAGAAGCCACGGGCGGCAAGGTGAGACTGTATCTCTGCGAGCAGTTGGTAGACTTGAGCAAGCCTGTTGAAATCACGATAAACGGCAAGAAGGTTTTCAGCGGCAAGGTGAAGGCGAGCCTGCAAAGCATGGTCAGCAGTTGCGCTGAATATTTCGACCCGTGCCGCGTCTACCCAGCGTATATAGACTTGGCTTACTGAATTACCGCGCAACGACGGACGTGCAGGGTGCGGGTAGGGATGGTTAGGGGCCACCCGCAACCCGAATGGGGAAAACATCGGCAAATACGAACCTCGTTGTTATAAAAGAGGTTGAACATTTTTTGTAGGCCGGCATAAAACCGAAAAAGGCTTGTCCTTCGCTCACGCGGAAGACAAGCCTAAGAGAGAGAATTTATACTAAACTGATGTAAAAATAGAAATTCCTTGCTTTATCGCTGCAACGGATACACAAGCTCAGGCTTGCGCGAGCCCTTCATCGTCGGCACCGACAGCTCCATGTCGCCAATGATGACACTGCTTGGGGTAACCACCGAATAGGTATAAGGCCTTACACAGTTGACTACCTGAGAAGAACTTGAGATAGCCTCAAGGTGCTTCATCTGGTCTTGTGTGGGCAGCGTGATGAGATTGGTCTTAACCAAAGTGCGCTCACCCGTCTTCAGGTCAACCCTGTACAAGCGTAGCAACGTGCAATCCGCGGGCTTGCTTATGACGTATGCGCAATCCACCTTGGCCTTCTTTGCCAACTTCACCAATGTCTTCCCCATCTTTGCGGCATTGGTGGTACCAGTGGCAGAAACGGTCAATGTGCCTATGCCGACACCAGGAATAGCCTGTGCGGGATCATTATACCATCGAGCCGAGCCAGTGCTCTTCAACGCATACTGGGCAGGAGTGACACGGTTGAGCATCATCTTGAACACGCCCTTGTCCACAATTGTCATTGTAGGCTGTGGCTTGAAGCCGTCAGCGTCGACAGTATAGTTGCCGTAAAGAGGCGTGCCGTTCCAGTCTGTGCGCGCTGTCTCGTTGGTTATCGTCAAGCGCTCATCCATAATTTTCTTTCCTATCTTCAAGCCAAGCGACTTGGGATTTTCAGCGAAAGAGGGTTGGGCGTAGAATTTGTCTGGCATGAGATAATTCTCCGTGAACACCTGACGCGCCGCGTCATCCTCATACATCACAGGGCCTTTATAGTCCTCTTTCAATGCAGGGGCGTTGCGCATAGCCATGCAAGCGTCGGCAAAGCGGCGAACCTTGGCCACGAGAGTGTCGAGAGGTGGCAACTCTGAGAAATGCTTATACTGCAAAACCATGTCGTCAGCAAGCCTCACGCGGTCTTCGTCCATGAACCGTGCGCTCACCTTAACGGTAATCATGTCGTGTGGCTGCTTGATGTTCACGTTCTCCGACGTGCTGCGATAAGAGTCAAGCTGGTCGCCGGAAATCTTTACCGACGTTCCAGTCAAGTACTTGTAATCCTCGAATATGGCAGAGAGGGTCTTGGCATACTGTTGCAGTTTCGCCATGTCTATCTCGCTGTCACGATCCTTGCTGTCAAAGACATAAGTACCGGGAGCAGAACGCTGCATGTCTGGAATCTTCTCCAAGGCAGATGGCAATGGGTTCTGGCTCAGATAGTTTTGCTTCTGCGCCATCATGTTGACGCTGTTCACGTAGGCCATGAACGAAGACTGCCAGAAGGAGCGGCGCAGTCCATTGTAAGAGAGCTCATTGTCTGACGTTCCGCCAATAATCAACGGTCGCATTGACACGTCGCTGTTATGACGATAGTCGCCAAGCAGCACGTGGGTCATGATATTCGTCTTCCAAGGCGTGATGATGGCATCAGAGATTCCACCCAACTCACCCGTGACGCTGAACGAGCGATAGCGGTTAGTGATATATCCAGTCCAGAAAGGAGCGGGAGCGCCTTCCACACGCAAGCTGTCGACCGTGCGCTTCATCTCGTCTTTCATGGCAGAGAAGATGACGTTGTCCACGTTGTCGTTCTTCTCCGTGAAAGCCGGAGCCGGGAGCGCTGGCGGAATGTTAAGGCCTTTCTTCGCACGCTGCGTCTCTATCTGGCTGACGAAGATGGCGGGCGATGAGGCCGTGACTGGCACCCAGCCCGACTCCGCTCCGCAAAAGCCTGTGAAAGTACTTGGCTGGTTGCCACCAGCCTGAATGTGAGAGAACATCGAAAGTGGTGTGCCGATAAGGCTCACGCCACGCACGAGCTCATCTTTGCGACCGTCCACGAAGACACGATACACCTCCACAGGAGTGACATTGAACGAGTTGATGCTTCCACCCTCACCCGTCATGGTGTAACCGCTCGTCACGGTGCGGAAATAGTAACCATACTCCTTGCCCTGCTTCTTTGCCTCACGGCGAAGCATTTGGCGAAGTTGCTCCTCAGTGTATGGGCTCTTGGTCTCTACCACGAGGTTAGACTGGCGGCTCACCGGGTCGTTGCCAAAAGAAGCGCGTCCATGACCGTTGCTGACAGGGAAACCGTCGAGCGGCACCCTGTTGACAAGGAATGAGCGCAATACGCCATTAACGACATTGTCAACACGGCGAGCCTTAACACCCTCACTGTCATAAAGGTAGTAACCATTCATGTCGGTGCCAGCGTAATGGTTCAAGGTGGGGTCGCAGAACACCTGGAAGGAAGTCGGCAACACCGACTTGCCCACCATGTTCTTGAACGTCTCTCCACCCTCTTTCAAGCGATGACCCTCAAGCCTGTGACCGAAAATCTCGTGGAAGAACACGCCACTGGCCGGGCCTGACAATATGGCCGGGCCTGTGTAAGGATTGGCCACGGGAGCCTTGCGAAGTGCTTCCACACGCGTGAGCAAGTCCTTAGCCGAGGCTACCAGAACATCCTGCGATGGCAACGAGTCTGGATTGAAAGCGAAGTAATCTTGCATCAACGGCAGCTGCATGCCGTCGTCGGCAATGGCCTGCACCATCAGCATGATCCTTGCGGAGCGACGGTTCTGGGCGACCTCCGTGCCATCGGTGTTGACAACATACGAGCGCGACACCTCATAGTCGAGAGACACAGAGCCATAGGTGAGGCTCGCGTCTGCCTTGAACACGGCTGAAATGGCGTTGAGACGCTCCTGCCATGCCTTGTCGTTGAGCTTTAACTTATCAAGGTCATAAGGGTTCTCATAATATTTCTCCACGGGCGCGTCAGAGAAACAAGGAGCCTTGTCTTCTTCCGCCGTACTTGTGGATGCCTTGCTCTTCGCCTGTTGATATGCGGCAAGCGAATAGTTGTAGCGCGAAAGCGTCGCTTCCCACAGGTTTGTGGAGATGCCGTCAGTGGCGTTGTCGTCGTAAGGTATGGTCACCGTGGAGGCAGACCTTCCGTCACGACTTGGCATGCACTGCGAATTGTACTTGAAATTGTCAAACGACTTTTCGCCCAAACGAATCTGCGGCGTGACGTAGCGCCTACGGCTCTCGCTGTCGGAAGACGTTTTTCCAAAGCTGCTGCTTATCACGTGATTATAAACGTCGTCGGCACGATAGCTCATGAAGTAGGGCTTCACCTGCTGCTTCTGCAGCTGGGCATAGTTGTGCGCCAACTCAGCTTTCAATGTGCCAAGCAGCTTGTCGGAAGAAGCCTGAGCGAAACCGCTGGCGCTAAAAAACGCCAACGATACCGCGAAGACAGTACCTCTTGTAATTAGTCTACTTTCTTTCATCGTTATAATTCTACCTTAATTCCGCAACACTATTATAAATTAAACTTTTTAAGTTCCTGAGCAACAAAAAGTTGCCCGGGATTTTGTCATATCGAAGATTTCACTTATCTTAGTGTTGCAAATATAAACAAGAGAATCCGACGGTAGACATGGCAAAAATACGAATTAAATCTGTGAAACTCACTCCTTTTGGGGAATATTTTCGGGTCATGGAGCAATTTTGACTGCACATTGTCATCTGTAATCGGGCACCCCTAATGCTTAATTGATTTCAAAAAAATAAAGAAAGTCCACTTGCCGTAAATTGTACCATATTACACATCATTATATATATACATTATATTTATATACACGAGGATTGATTCCTGGCCGCAAATTTACGCTTTATTCTGATAATCCGCAAGCTGAAAGGCAAAATTAACGATTTTAGGAGCGGTAATAGGCAAAAAAGCAGTAACTTTGCGCAAAATGTATACTCATTAGATATAAAATCATGGCAGAAGACGCATTCAAGAAGATTGTAAGCCATTGCAAGGAATATGGCTTCGTATTCCCAAGTTCCGAAATTTATCCCGAAGGTCTCTCGGCAGTTTACGACTACGGACCAAACGGCGTGGAACTGAAAAACAACATAAAGAAATATTGGTGGGATTCCATGGTGCTGCTCCACAACAATATCGTGGGCATCGACGCATCCATCTTCATGAACCCCACGGTGTGGAAGGCGAGTGGCCACGTTGACGCTTTCAACGACCCTCTCATCGACAACCGCGACTCGAAGAAGCGCTACCGCGCCGACAACCTCATCGAGGACCAGATAGCGAAATACGAGGAGAAGATCGACAAGGAGGTGAAGAAGGCCGCCAAGAAGTTTGGCGACGCTTTCGACGAGCAGAAGTTCCGCGAGACCAACCCTCGCGTGCTGGAGCACCAGAAGAAGCGCGACGAGCTGCACGCTCGCTATACCGAGGCCATGCAAGGTCCCAACCTTGAGGAACTGAAGCAGATCATCCTTGACGAGGGAATAGTGGACCCCATCAGCGGCACGAAGAACTGGACCGACGTGCGCCAGTTCAACCTCATGTTCTCCACGGAGATCGGCTCAACCGCCGGCTCCACCAACAAGATTTACCTGCGTCCGGAGACGGCCCAGGGCATCTTTGTCAACTTCCTCAACGTGCAGCGCACCACTCGCCAGAAGCTACCGTTCGGCATTGCCCAGATTGGCAAGGCTTTCCGCAACGAGATAGTGGCACGCCAGTTCGTGTTCCGCATGCGCGAGTTTGAGCAGATGGAAATGCAGTTCTTCTGCCAGCCTGGCACGGAGATGCGCTGGTTCGAATATTGGAAGAAGGCTCGCCTGGCATGGCACGAGGCTCTCGGCATGGGCAACGACAACTATCGCTACCACGACCACGAGAAGCTCGCCTTCTACGCCAACGCCGCCACCGACATCGAGTTCAAGATGCCGTTCGGCTTCAAGGAGGTGGAGGGCATCCACAGCCGCACCAACTACGACCTCTCGCAGCACGAGAAGTTCAGTGGCACGAAGATGCGCTATTTCGACCCCGACAAGAACGAGAGCTACGTGCCTTACGACGTGGAGACATCCATCGGCGTGGACCGCATGTTCCTCTCCGTGATGTGTCACGCCTACCAGGAGCAGAAGCTCGACAACGGCTCTACCCGCGTGGTGCTGTCGTTGCCTGAGGCATTGGCTCCTATCAAGTGCGCCGTGCTTCCATTGGTCAACAAGGACGGACTGCCAGAGAAGGCGCAAGAGATTCAAGACGAGCTGAAGTTCCACTTCACCACACACATCGACGCCAAGGACTCCATCGGCAAGCGTTATCGCCGCGAGGACGCCATCGGCACGCCTTATTGCGTCACCGTGGACGGCCAGACCCTGGAAGACAACACCGTGACCTTGCGCCACCGCGACACCATGGAGCAGGAGAGGGTGAACGTCAACGAGCTGCGCGCCATCATCGAGGATCGCGTGAGCATCACCTCGCTTCTCAAGAAACTTGCCAAGGAAATCAAGGACTTCTAAGACAAGAACAAGCAAGTGTTTAAATATGCTGAATAAAAAAACATCAAGAATGGGCAGGAAAGCCATGTTTTTCATGGCTTTCTGCCTTTCGTCTTTCATTTTCCTGCTTGGCTCTTGTTCGGAATCGGACAACACGGTAGAGGAATTTCCAGACTGGAAAAACACCAACGTCAATTATTGGGACAAGCTCTACGCCGAGACACAGGCAAAGGTAACGGCTGGCGATGCCTCCTGGAAAGCTTTCAAGAGCTATAGCATCGAGGACAGCCTGCAATCGCCCAACACAGATTACATCATAGTCAACGTGCTCACGGCCGGCAAGGGCTCCGGATGCCCTATCTATTCCGACTCGGTGCGCGTGCGCTACACGGGCCAGCTCCTGCCCTCCACCTCATACCCTCAGGGCTATGTCTTCGACACGACCAACAAGAACGGGGCCACCGACGCCACGGCTGGCGTTGCCGACATGAAGATAAGCGACCTCACGGCAGGCTTTGCCACCGCGCTGCAACGCATGCACATTGGCGACCAATGGGATGTATACATACCATGGACATTGGCCTATGGCGAATCGGGCAGCAGTTCGATACCCGGATACTCTGTGCTGAAATTCAAGATACAACTCTTGGCTTACGCAAGGGCCGGGGCAAGCCTTCCGCCGTTTAAGTAAACCGCTAAGTTAACGTCTTAAATTTCAAGAAGATACTCATTTTATTGACCATAAAAGAGAATATGACCATAAAACAAATTCCGTCTAAAGGCAAAGGACTGTTGTTTCTCCTCATGCTCCTTGTGTCGGCCACGGCTATAACGTCGTGCAGCGACGACGAGACTTATGCCGACCAGGTGAAACGCGAGCGCAGCGTCATAAGCGCCTATATCGCCGACTCCGCGGTTAACGTCATCTCGGAGGAGCAGTTCCGCAACCAGAACTATACCACCGACGTATCGAAAAACGAGTTTGTGCTCTTCGAGTCGAGCGGTCTCTATATGCAGATCGTGAGAAAGGGCTCGGGCAAGCCCATCGCCTCCGGCGAGTCGGCACGCATACTGTGCCGCTACACCGAGCGCAACCTCATGACCGACTCCATACAGGCAAGCAACACCATATCGCCTTACTATTATCGCTATGTGGAGAAGATGAACGTGACCAACAACTCGGGCACGTTCTCCGGGAGCTTCGAGCCGGAGACGAGCTTGATGTACCTTTTCTACAATAGCACCGCCATACCAAGCGGATGGCTTGCAGCACTGCCCTACGTCAACATTGGCAGGTATGTCAACGACGGCGACGAGCTGGCAAAGGTAAGGCTCATCGTGCCGCACGACCTTGGACAGCAATATGCCACTTCCGGCGTGTATCCATGCCTGTACGACATAACATTCCAAAGAGGAATATAACTTTCAAAAAACAGGGGTCGGCCTTGTGCCGGCCCCTAATAATATGCATAACCTTTGAATCAAATAAAACCAAAAGAAAAATGACTCTAATCAAATCGATTTCCGGTATTCGCGGAACCATTGGCGGCCACACGGGCGACACGCTCAACCCTCTTGACATAGTAAAGTTCACCACTGCCTACGCCACGTTCATTCGCCGCAGCAAGCAGTCGGACAGCAACACCATCGTGGTGGGACGCGACGCTCGCATCTCGGGCGAGATGGTGAAAAACGTGGTCTGCGGAACACTCATGGGCATGGGCTACGACGTGATAAACATTGGCCTGGCCACCACGCCAACGACAGAGCTGGCCGTCAGGATGAGCCACTCTGCCGGCGGCATCATCATCACAGCAAGCCATAACCCTCGCCACTGGAACGCGCTGAAGCTCCTCAACCAGGAAGGTGAGTTCCTCACCAAGGACAATGGCAACGAGGTGCTCGCCATCGCGGAGAAGGAAGACTTTGAATATGCCGACGTTGACCATCTCGGCAAATACACTGAGGACAACTCGTACAACCAACGCCACATAGACTCGGTGCTCAACCTCAAGCTCGTTGACACGGAGGCCATCCGCAACGCTCATTTCCACGTCTGCGTAGACTCGATCAACTCCGTGGGCGGCATCATCCTGCCTCAGCTCCTCGATGCCTTAGGCGTTGAGTATAAGTTCCTTAACGGCACTCCTAACGGCGACTTCGCCCACAACCCTGAGCCATTGGAGAAAAACCTCGGTGGCATAATGACGGAAGTGGCCAATGGCGGCTACGACCTTGGAATAGTGGTTGACCCCGACGTTGACCGCCTGGCCTTCATACAGGAGAACGGCAAGATGTATGGCGAGGAATACACTCTCGTCAGCGTTGCCGACTACATACTCGACCACGTGAAAGGCGCGACCGTGAGCAACCTCTCCTCCACTCGTGCCCTGCGCGACGTGACCGAGAAGCATGGCTGCCAGTATTTCGCTTCTGCCGTTGGCGAGGTGAACGTCACCACGAAGATGAAAGAGGTTGGCGCCGTCATCGGCGGCGAGGGCAACGGCGGAGTGATTTATCCCGAGAGCCACTATGGTCGCGACGCCTTGGTGGGAATAGCCCTCTTCCTCAGCTCCATGGCACAGAAAGGCTGCAAGGCTTCAGAACTGCGCGCGTCGTACCCCAACTATTTCATGGCGAAGAACCGCATCGACCTTCAGCCTGGCACCGACGTCGACGCTCTCCTGGTAAAGGTGAAGGCTAAGTTCGAGGGCAGAGACGACGTGAAGGTGACCGACATCGACGGCGTGAAGCTCGATTTCGCCGACTGCTGGGTTCACATGCGCAAGTCGAACACGGAGCCCATCATCCGCGTATACTCTGAGGCGAAATCCATGGAGGAGGCCCAGAAGATAGCAGAGAAGATGGCAGACGAGCTGAAATAAAACTTTTTAGGACATAACCATAAGATGGCTGGATTCCACACATGGAGTCCAGCCCTTTTTGTGTAAAGCAACGACTTGGAAGGTTGGTTGTAACGCGGGAAACAGCATATCCAGCAACACGCGCCAACTCAAAAATGTAAAATATTATTGCCAAAATTTAACACTTGAAAACAGGGGCAAATAGAGCGGAAAAAGGGTAGCCTTGTTCCCCTTGGTAACGCCGTTTGCGGCTTTTTGGCAAAAAACTCTCGCCGTTACGGTGCAATCGCGTTGCCGTTACACCGTAACGGCAACGCGATTGCACCGTAACGGCGACGGTTTTTCAGCACGCGAATGGCTTCAATAAACAGACAAAATTTCAACCCTTTGATAATCAACACTTTATCAAAACAACCCATAATCGCGCCATTTACGACCAAGAGACTGCTTGGTTGAAAAAAATCGATTCTCAGACGACCATTTGTAAATATTATTCACAGCAAAATCTGTTGACATCCGATGCAATGCAGGGGCCAGAACAGTACGGCCCACAAAAATGTTCCACCTCTTTTACAGCGACGAGACTTTAGCTTTCTTCTCTTATCTTCCACTCAGTGATGGTGCGCTCCTGGCTGCTGTAGTTCACGCCCACCTTCACGAGCTTCTTGCCATCGGCAGTGTAAGGAATGAGATATCCCTTGGCGTCAATCTGGTTGAGCGCGGCATCGGCGGAGCCATCAAACTTCAGTTCCATGACGTAGACCACCGTAGGCAGCGTTATCACCACATCAGCCCTGCCATGCGAGCTCTGCTCCTCCACCTTAACAAACGCGCCAAGGAGTGAGAAAATGAGGTAAAATATGGTCTGTACGTCGCGTTCGCTTTTGTTGGACAAGCGATAACTCACGCCGGCGAGATAAGCCCTCATAAGGGTGAGCGCTTGTTCCATGTCGCCAGCCAGCAATGTCTTCGTCAACTTTATGACAAAGCTGCTGTTGGTGCCCGAAGCTGGAATGAGATAGTTAGCCGCAAGCGACCGTACCATACCGAGGCGCACCTCCTCATTGGGGTATGCAAGGGTGTAGAAACCTACATTTGGATCATAATGCTTTATGGTGAGATAACCGCTCTGATAGAGCAAGGGCAAGGCAGACACCATGTTCTCTGGCGACACGTCGAAATCGTCGACGCTCGCGTCTTGAGCAGTTAGGTCAAGCACGCCAACGTTGTATTTCCGCAACAGTTTTATTATATATGTTGGCGTGCCCGACTCAAACCAGTAATTGCCGATAACACCTGAAGCGAGAGCCTTCATCAGACTGAAGGGGTTATAGACATCTTTCGCGGTAGGGCTGAAATGGTAGCCATCGTATTTTTCCTTGAGCTTTGCGAACGTCTCGTCTACCGTGAGGCGCAGACGCTCGGCAAGCGATTCCACGTCGGGCCTCAGCTGCGTGAGCAGCTCATCCTTGCTTATGCCACAGATAGCCGAGTACTGGTCGTACATGGAGATATTGAACAGGTTGTTGAGCTCGCTGAAGATGCTAAGTTGAGCGAACTTCGTGATGCCCGTTATGAAGACAAACTCGAGGTATGGGTCAAGCGACTTGATGGGCGAATAGAAGTTTTGCATGACGCGGCGCAGCGCGGCGAGGTTCTGGTCCTCGTGCACCACGTCGAGCAGAGGCGCGTCATATTCATCGATTATGAGCACCACCTTCTGCCCTGTCTGTTCATAAGCGGCCTTGACAAGATGCTCGAAGCGCTGGTTCAGGTTTGGCGTGTCGCTGCGACGACCGTATTTGTCTTCATATTGAACTAACTTGTAGTTGAGTTCCGACTTGAGATCCCCTTCATGGCAATGCTTTGCTGTGCTCATATCGAAGTGCAGTACGGGATGACATGTCCATTCACGCTCCTTCCTATTTATGGCGAGGCCCTCAAACAACTCCTTGCGACCCTCGTAATAGCAATGAATCATGGAGGCAAAGAGCGATTTGCCAAATCGTCTCGGACGGCTCAAGAATATGTACTTGTAACCACGGTCAATGAAGTCGGCAAGATATTGCGTCTTGTCTACATAAAGGTATTTACGCTCTCGAATGTCGCTGAATGTCTGTATTCCTACAGGATATTTCCTTGTCTGTGTCATGATAGTAATCTAAAAAAGCATCGTCGCAGCTCTTGCGCCGCTAAGTTACTAAAAAAACGGCGATACGGCAAGGATTCATAACAAAGTTTTCACCGCTTTTGACTATAATGCCGGAGTATCACTTGCAACATTCTACAATAAAGGTTTACAAGGAGCGGTCCGACCATGGTAAAATCATCATAACAGGCAAGGAGACGTATGAAAATATTTTGAGAGAGACAATTATCCAATTTTTGAAATTTGGTTTACAGCTTCTTGCGTTACTCGAAAATAATTCGTAATTTTGCAACGCCCAGTTTTGGCAGGCTGAACCGCAAGGCAGAAGCCCAAAGGGTGGGCGACATTAATGGAAAGCGTTTACTAACGCTTTGTTCTTGACAACTCGAAACTTCGCAACTTTCCAGTCACTGTCAAAGGACAAGGCAACGGTAGATGCCTTGTGGATGTGTACATCCTAACCCGTGGTGTGCCCTGTTCTTTCTTAAAACAGGGTATGCTATGGGTGTGGAATATCATATCGGCGTGGGCTTCTGCGTTGCTCGTTCTGGCAGTGATGGGCAATGCGAAGGCCTCGAGTTGTGGAACGGGTGACGGTACAGCGACCCACGCTTTTTCATTCTCTGCCTTTACACGTATCTTGTTTTTACCATCACAGTGGGTCGGGGTGATATTAACATTTATGTATGCTTCAACTGAAGAAAACAGTCCATGCCGTATATGGCCCTGTAATTGAAGAATTCCCACTGTTTGCAGTAACGTTTCTGCTTGCCATTTTGGATGTGTTAAGGGTTATCCATGGTGGTATTATCAATCATTATGACATTACGGTTTGGGGCTTGACCTTTTGCCATTTAGGTTTCCCTGCATTGTTCTCATTTGCCTTTGCACAATTAGCATATCATTTCAGATACAAAATAGTCAGAATATTATGCTATGGCTGTCCTATTATCTTGTTCACCATAAACATATTCTCACGCATCAACTTTGGAGGTCCTTTAACCCCACAATACATTATGGCCATTGGTGAAACCAATTCGCAGGAAGCAACTGAGTTCTTATCAACATTTCTTTTGTGTCCCCACGGATTAATTGTCGTTTTAATTGTGATGGCAACCATTGCCACTTGCTATCTCGCGGAGAAGTATAAAAGGCAAATTGTCAGTATGGCTGAACGTACCCATGCAAGGCTTGTCATATGTGCCGTTTCTACAGTATTGTTTGCTTTTGGATGTGCACATACACCTTCTACATACCACTTGTACCAAATAAAGTCCATGATACAGATGGATGGATGGGGAGAAAAATATCTACTTGGAATGGCCATGAGCCAAGACCTTTATTCCAATTTCATGTACTCAACTTATATGCCAACAGTCGCAGGAAAGCAGATGCGCGAATCAATTAATATCAGTCTTTCGGACAATTCATGCAAGACCGAGGCTAACGATTCTTTAAACATTGTATTGGTCATTGGTGAATCGTATATTAAAGCCCACAGCCCACTGTATGGCTATTACCTAAATACCACGCCAATCATGAAAGAAGAGCGCCAAAAAGGAGACCTGTTTGTCTTCAACAATATAAACACGCCATACAACACGACTTCGCCAACTTTGCGAAATTTCTTCTCATGCAACTGTATGGGGTTAGAGGAAGATTGGGGTGACAACGTCTTCATGCCTATTCTATTCAAGCGAAGCGGCTATGATGTTTACTTTTGGGACAACCAAAATATACAGCAAGCCAACACATGGGACTTTACCCTCAACTCTTATCTCCACAATGACAAGTTGGCGTCAGCGTCGTATACGGCCGAGAACGCGCAACCATACCAATATGATGGAGATTTAATAAACGACTTTTTCGAGAAGCGTTATTCATTAAACAAGAATACACTTTCCATCATCCACCTTTGGGGACAACACGTAAACGCGGAACTAAGATACCCCCACACAGCCAAATTCAACCATTTCACCGCCGACAGTGTGAAGGTGAAGCATCAATGGCTAACAAAAGAAATGCGCAAGAAGATAGCCCACTACGACAACGCCACATATTATAATGACGCATGCATGGGAAAGATATTAAAACATTATCGCAACGCAAACGCCGTGATAGTATACCTCTCAGACCACGGAGAAGAAATCTACGACTGGAGGCCTTCAATGGGAAGAAAGATAGATCCAATGGGGAAAAACGTCGTGAAATACCAGTTTGACATTCCATTCGTGGTATGGTGCTCTGACAAATACAAGGCTAAACATCCTGAAATTGTCAAGGCCATACGCGCGGCGGTGAACAAGCCCATGTCGTCAGACATCACCTGCAATATGCTGTTCCACTTGGCCGGGCTGAAAACCAAAAATTACCGCCAATCACTCGACATACTCAGCAACGACTATAAATGTCCCAAGAGAATACTGAATGACAAGTACGACTACAATAAGATAGGACATAAATGAAGAGAAGAGGTTCAACCTCTTTAACAGCGACGCGCACCATGTCTGCCATTGTTTAGCCATTTGGGGTGGGAATGGAAGACCGCCTAACCATCCCTACCCGCCCCTGCTATGCTTATCAGCAGACGTAATTCGTGTTGTATACTTTTTCCTGTCGAAATAACGTGCGAATCCTCTACCGCAGTGTGATAATCAACATACTTCCACTCCAGTCAAAGACATCATATTACGATCCATGGCTCGACATACTAAGCTACCTGTACAATTATCCATGGAGAATCCTTCATGACAAAGATTATCACAAAACGAACTTGAAAAACATTTGAGATTTTCTGAGAAAAATGAAAGATTTGTGTTAATTTTGTAGATGCTGGTTTTCATACCCAAAAACACAAAACATCTTGGACTATGGCAAGAAGACTTTACCTTATCGGAATACAAACGTTTGAGGAGTGAAAGACAACTATACACATACAATAAAAGAGAGCGACCCGAAAGAGCCGCTCTCTTCTTATTTATTTTCGTCAAAAATAGTTACGTGGTTGTCATATTTATACCTGAACGTCCTTGTTCACGTTCTTTGAGAGGAACGCGGCATAGCAGAACATGTAGACCACTCCGATCAGAGGCACGATGTAGGAAAGCATGTAGTTGAGCGTAGCGTCGGCCACCGCGTTCTGGATAAGAGGCAGCACGCCACCACCGACAACCATCATCATGAATATGCCGCTTGCCTTCTCGGTGTACTTGCCCAGGCCCTCTGTGGCGAGGTTGAAGATAGACGACCACATGATGGAAGTGCAGAGACCGCAAAGCACCAAGAGGATTGCGCCAAGAGGCAAGGTCACGACCTGGAAGCTTGAACCGGTGAACACTGGCAGCGAGCCCGTGATGGTCTTCGGAAGGAACATGGCCAGGAGAATGAGAATAATGGCTGTGCCCGTTGTCGTCAACATCATGGCACGGCTTGAGACCTTAGAGGCAATGAAGCTTGAGATGAGACGACCCACAAGCATCAAGAACCAATATGTGCCAGCGGCAAAGCCTGCTACGGCAACTGCCTGAACGGTTGGGTTGAGACCCACCACGCCGGCACCCGCGTCGGTAGTGTCGGAGATGTAGAAGTTCAATGTGCCGGGTATGCCACACTCCACGCCCACATACACGAAGATGGCGATAACGCCGAAGGTGAAGTGACGGAAGACGAAAGGCGTATGCTCGAACTTCACGTCGCCCTCCATCTGCTTCGGGTTCTCGATTGGGACGAAGAGCAACACGAAGAACGTCACGAGGAACACGCCCATGGCCATGTAGAGCACGAGGTTGACATCGCTCATGGCCGTGTCCTTAGTCACAGTGCCGATAAGCGCGCCCACGAGCATTGGGGTCATGGTGCCGAGCAGGGAGTTGAACGTGCCACCGATGAGGTTGAGCTGGTTGCCACGGTTGCCGCCTCCGCCAAGCTGGTTGAGCATCGGGTTGACGACGGTGTTGAGCATGCAGACGGAGAAACCGGAGATGAAAGCACCTACAAGGTAGATGACGAAGCCCGTCATGCCCTCAGAGAAGCCGGAGAGGAACTGCACGAGCACGCCGAAGAAGCCGAAGGCTATGCCAAGGAGAGCAGTCTTCTTATAGCCAATCTTCGTGAGCAAGTTGCCGGCGGGAATACCCATAAACAAGTAAGCGAAGAAGTTCATGAAGTTACCCATCATGCCGAGCATGTTGCTACCGCCAATCACGGGCTGATTCTTCCAGATGACGCCGATAGGAGCGGCGAGGTTGGTCACGAAGGAAATCATTCCGAAAAGGAAGATACATGCCACGATGGCGATGGCGCGACCGTTGGTGTTTGTTTTTGACATTATAATATAAGTTTTAGTTAATTTAGTTTTTAAAAGAGTTTATTAGGATATACGCCCTCGTCCACGAGTTTCTGTATCTTTGCCACCACGCCCGGACGGTCGGCTGAATAAGTCACGCCAAACCACTTAGAGGTCGTGTCGAGCACCTCGCAAGTAGCCTTTCCGGCCTTGATGAGCTTGTCTACGACCCAAGGGATAAGGTATTCGGCCTTAGGATTGGCCTTTGTCGTAGGCAGGTCGAGGAACTCCTTGAAAAGCTTGTCAGAATACTCGAAATACTCTGGAGTGAAGCCCCACACGTTCATCGAGACAGGGGTGTTGTCGGCAGTAGTCACCCACTGGCCGTTGTCGTCCTTGTAGCTCACCTTGCCCTCTGCGTTGCGGAGGATCTCTGTGCGCTCCACGCACGAGGTGAGGTGACCGTTCTCGTCTTTCTCGCACACGCCACGGCTCACGCTTCCATTGTCGGACAGGGTGTTGGCCACGCGGAAGCCCACCATGGCATACTTGCCATTGCTGCCCTCTGGAAGCTCGGAGAGGAACTTGCCGATGACCTTGAAGCAGTCGCGGTTGTAGAAGTCGTCGCAGTTGATAACGCAGAAAGGCTCCTTGATGACATCCTTGGCCATCATCACGGCGTGGTTGGTGCCCCAAGGCTTCGTGCGACCGTCGGGCACGCCGTATCCCTCGGGAATCTTGTCGAGGCTCTGGAAAACTATCTCGCAAGGGATATGGCCCTCATACTTTGAGAGAATCTTCTCGCGGAAGTCTTGCTCGAAGTCTTTGCGAATGACCCAGACAATCTTTCCGAAACCAGCTTGAATGGCATCGTAGATGCTATAGTCCATTATGGTCTCACCGTTTGGGCCCAGTCCGTCAAGTTGTTTCAAACCACCATAACGGCTACCCATACCAGCTGCCAATAACAATAATGTAGGTTTCATAAATCCGTATATTTTAATGATTGGTTCATTTAGTCTTATCAGTATGCAAAGATACCCTTTTTATATGATACATTCACTAAATAACGCCAAAATTTTGTAATTTTGTAACACTAAAAAGAATACCATCGCATGCCCATAACAGAAATACACAGTTTAGACGCCGCTGGAGTGGCCGTCTACCACCGTTTGACCGATCACCAGCTCCGCAACCGCCTCCATCCCGAAGACGGCACGGTGATAGCCGAGAGCCCCAAGGTCATCAACGTGGCTCTCGACGAGGGTCTCCTGCCCATATCCCTGCTCTGCGAGGCGCGCCATATCGAAGGCGATGCCGCCGACATCATCAAGCGTTGCGGTGACATACCGGTCTACACCGGCAGTCGCGAGCTTCTCGCCTCGCTCACCGGCTACACGCTGACGCGCGGCGTGCTCTGCGCCATGCGGCGGCCACAGCAGCCCACGTGGCAAGAGCTGTGCGGGAAGTCGCGCCGCGTCGTCGTCCTCGACGCGGTGTGCGACACCACGAACATCGGGGCCATCTTCCGCTCCGCCGCGGCCCTTGGCATAGACGGCGCGCTGCTCACCACCGACAGCTGCGACCCTTTCAACCGCAGGGCCGTGAGGGTGTCGATGGGCACGGTGTTCAAGTTGCCCTGGGCTTGGCTCGACGCCCCGCTCCCCACCCTTCGCGAATGCGGATTCAAGACCGTCGCCATGGCGTTGCGGCACGACAGCATCGCCCTCGACGACCCAAGGCTCAAGGCCGAGCCACGTCTCGCCGTAGTGATGGGCACTGAAGGCGATGGCCTGCCCACCGAAGCCATCGACGATGCCGACTACGTGGTGAAGATACCAATGGCGCGAGGTGTCGACTCGCTCAACGTGGCGGCAGCCTCAGCCGTGGCGTTTTGGGAATTGGGGAAACAGAAAGCCCAGACTTTGTGAAACACACAGTCTGGGCATAGAAAAATGAATGAAAAAAATCAATTATTAATAAATCAGGGTTCCCGAAAGGCACCAGTAGCTGTTGCTGCCGCCTTCTGGCGCGCCCTGCGGTATCTTGACGTTGACGGTATGCTTGCCTGCTTTCAGGTTGCCAACATAGATATATTCAGGATTTGTCACTGTGCCTGGACACCAGTTGGAGCGACTTAGGTCAGACGAACTAAGTCCGTTGGAGAAGTTGCCGGAGCAAGGGTTGTTGTTGCGATAAGTTCCGCAATCGTCGCGCCAAGGGATGAACGTTATTATCTTCTGTCCGTCCACGTAGATGGTATTGGGCTTTTGGTTGAACTCGTCGCCGCCCCCCCAGCCGCCATGCCCGGTTGTGAGATAATAGAGGCGAGCGTTTTTCACGTCGTCCTTCAGCTCAAAGGTCGTTGTCAGCGAGTCGTTGAGCATGAATGTGGGATAAGGTTGCCCAGCCTGCTCCATGTAGTTGACGGTGTTGAACAAGGGCAATGTCTTCTGCACCTTGTGGTCTCCGTCAGGATAATATTTCAGTTTCAGGCTCAACCTGTGGCCCTTGGCATCCCAGTTGCCGATGTAGGCGCCTATCCACACCTCGCCCTTGAGCTGTTCGGCAACCGATGTCACCTCAGTCTTATAGGTCACAGAGTCCACCCATGTCTGCCCAGGCACTTTGTTGTGGTTGTATTTGCGCACGCCAAATCCCGTGAAGAACCTCATCAGCTCCAGCGGCACGTCATATCCTGCCGTCGACGTGAGTCCGTGATAGTCGGTGTCGCCACTGTGGAACGACGGCACGCTGTTCAAGTCGCGCAGGGCGTCTATGAACGATTGCGCCTTGCCTGTGGGAATCATGAATATGGATCCCGTGCGGTCGTAGGCGTCACCATCGGAATATTGCACGGCCTCTACGAACACCTGACGGTCGCTCACGCTGTCGGGCAGTTGCACTTTCTTCAACACCACGGTGCCACCGGCGGCCACATACGTCTTGCCAGCCTCAAGCTGTCCGTCGGGCAACTTGGCGTTGTTGAAGCATATTGTCTGCTGGTCGAACACGGGCACCACTATCACCCCACTCTGGTTGATAGCGTATGAATAGTTGCTTTCGTCGAGATAATGTCCCCAGTCGGCGGGCAACAGCTCCGTGGGCTTCTTCACGGCCTTTATGCCAGTGGCCTCCTGCACGGAGTCGCCGTTTCTCACCACGCGCAGCACAAGGCCGTCGGGCACGCCTGCCCACGTCTGTGGAGTGCCACGGAACGCCAAGTCGTTGGTATACCACACGTCTATGGTGTTTGAGTTCACTACCGTGCGCACTACCTTGCAGTTGAGCCCAAGGTATTTCTCTTCCCTCAACTCCTTGAATCCCTTGCCATACTCGAACGGGATGTTGGTGTAAATCAACTCATTGTTTGGCATTATGGCCCGGCGATAACTGCACTGGCGGCTATAGTCGATATAGCTTTCACGGCGCGGAAGTCGTGGCTTTGGCGTTTCCGCCTTTTCTTTTTTCTTGTCTTTTTTACTCTCTGGCCATACGCTTTCCAGCTTCACCTGGTCGCCAAACACCTTCATGACCGTGCTTCCCGGGTTCACCTTGCCCTTGTAAAGCGAATGGTAGGTCACCTCTATGCCCTTGGCCTTCTTCAGCTTGGCGGCATAGTTTTGCGCTTCGGCAGCCGTGCACATCAGCAGGCTGGCGAAGAGAATGCAGATTTGTTTCATGTATTATATATTAAGTTGTTTGCAATGTATGAAGATTCGCGTGCGCGACTTACTCTGTAGCGCGCAAGCCCTCCACGTCATTTCTTCTTCCCGTCTTTCTGCTTGCGCCTCCCGAAAGTGAAAAGCTCACGAAGGCTGCCAAAGTCTTTCTTCAAGATAAAGCCCACGCCCTGGGTGTTGAGCGAGTTGCGCGTGAAATAGCGGTCGTTGGTCTGATTATAGACGTGCACGCTGAAGTTGCCGTTGGGGAAGATGAGATAGCGCAAGTCGAAGTCGCCAATAAACGACGTGGTGGCGTTGGCGTTGTCGCGATAGCCAAACTGCCCGTTGAAAATCAGGCGGTTGTTGAGCAAGTTGCCACTGAACAGTCCCTCATACTCGGCATTGTTGAAGCCTTCGTCGCCTGTCGAGATGTTGGCCCCGAAGTTCCAATTGTTGCTTTTCATCACGCTTCCCAACACGTTGTTGATTTGTTGGCTCAAGGTTCCGCTGAGCAGGCTCTGCATGGCGAGAGTCGTTTGGTTCATGCCCTGCGTGCTGGAGTTGTTGTTTCCGCGAGAATAGAACCGGCCCACGGCAAGCAGGTAGAGCACCTGCTGGTTCATCTCCTCCTCGCCGTTGATAAGACTGTAGATCATCTGCTTGGTGTCTGAGCTCATGGTGGGGAAGTCGAGGTCGAAGGCGACACGTGGCGCTTCCGGCGTTCCGCTGATGTTCATTATGCAGTTGGCCTTGACATTGTTAGATGAGAAGCTGCGGCCCATCTGCAGGTCGGAGAGGCTCACGGAGGCTATTGGATAGACGGCCTTGAGCTTGAGCAGCGCGGCGAAGGGGTCGCCGCCGAAGGTGATGGTTCCGCCCTGCGTGAAGTTGAACTCCTTTCTTATGATGTTCTGCACCGTGATGCGGTAGATGCCCTTTTCCACGGTGTAAGTGCCGAAGATGTCGAGTCCGCCCTTATTAAAATATGTGGCGCGCAGCGTGCCGTTCCCGTTAAGCGTAATATAGTCGCCCGACGCCTTGTCGGTGATAAGGCGCATCGTGGCGTTGGGGTTCACGTTTATCAGGAAGTTGAGGTGGATGTCGGTGGGAATGTCGGGCGCGTCGGCTGAGTCGGCCATCGCCACGGAGTCTGGCCGGGCTGCCACGGCGTCACGGTCGTGCCAACTAATGAAGTCGTCGGTGGATGTCGAGGAGGTGCTCGTGATGTCGTAGACCACCTCAGAACCTTTCGTGGGCGTGACATTCATGTTGACGTCGAGCGTTCCAGGCCTACTTCTCAACCTGATGTCGCCCGTGCCGAACACCTTGCCATAGAAGTTGCTGCCGTCAGCCCCATTCGTGTTGAACGCGAGCAAGTGGTCGGCATGGGCCGCTATGTCGGTCGTGATGTGGCTGATGTGCCGGTGGTGGATGGCCCCGGTGACAAGTCCGCGGTTACCGTATTCGTCGATGATGGTGTCGCCGGGCAGTTGTATCTCGTTCTCTATGAAATGAACCTTCCCGCGATTGACCTGATAGCGCACGCCTGTGGGCTTTATGGTCATCATGCCATCGGTAACGATGTCGCCCGTGAGGTTGAGCTTGCTCAGGTCGCCCCACAGTCTCAGGTCGCCGTTGCCGCGAAGGTCAACGTTTTCGAGGAAACTGGAGCAGAGCGTGCCAAGAAACTCGGCGCGCGTGTTGTTGAGCTTCATGCCCAGGTCTATGTAATGGTGCTTCGTGGAGACGTAACCGTCGATAAACGTATTAGACGGTATCAGCCCCGAGGCCCCTTGTATGGTGTCGTTGGTGACGCCCTTGATGTTTATCTGTCCCTCGCTGAGTTTCCAACCCACGTTGGCACGAAGGGTGCCGAGACGTCCCTCGATAAGCTTGAAACGGTCTACACGCAAGGCCGCCGTGACATCGGGGCTGGCAAAGAGCCCCTTCACGCTCGCCGTGCCCGACGCCGCGCCACTGAACTTCACGGAATGGAAGTTGACGAGGTTGAGGATATAGTTCACGTTGACGTTCGACAGGTGGGCGGTGAGCGAGTCGTTGGCGTTGTCAGACCCCGTGCCCGACACGAGCACGCGCTGCGAGCCACTGCTTATGGCGAAGTCGTGGACCTCAAGATGGTTCTTGCTGTAAAGCACGGTCGAAGGGTGCACCATAAACAACGTGTCGCCGACATGGAACCGCGACTTATTGAAGTTGACGAGCGCGAGCGTCTTGCCGTCGGGTGTCTTGCGGAACGCCACGTCGGCTCCCAAAGCCCCGCGAAGCCTCTGCGCCTTGGCGTGGTTGTCGAGCGATATTTGCGCCGCGATGCGGTCGAAACCCGCCGAGAGTTTCAGTCCTATGTCTGTGCCCACCTTCTCGTCGCGCATGTTGGTGAATCCGCCATCCACGGAGAGCATGTCACCCACCGTGCGCACCTTGGCGCCGACGCGCTTAAAGTGGCGGTCGCCCCAAACCACGTCTGGAGCTGAGACATCGGCGTCGAGCGAGCTTCCGTCCCTGCCGAAAGAGGCTTTCACCGACACGGTGTCGAGAATGTCGAGCGGCATGTTAAGGAAAGGCCGCGCCCAGTTGCTGTCGGTCAAGCGCGCCACGAAGCTCACGGCACCCGTGTTTATGGGTCGATAACGGAACGGGGCGAGATTGGTGATGCCTGGCAGCTTCTTCACGATGACGTTCTCTATCGCTTGCGGCAAGGCCGCATAGTCGAACTTGCCATAGACCGCCGCCATGCCAAAGTCGCTGTGCATGAGCAGGTAATGCCCATGCTGGGAATGTCCGGCACGCAGGCTCAGCGAGTCGAGGGTATAGCTGTCGTCGCCTTGCCGCATCACGAAACTGCCCAACCGCAGGTAGCCGTCTATGGTGTTGATGTCGCGTCCACGCAAGTTGGTGTCTACAGTTCCGCTGTAAGTGGCCTTTGCCAGGCGACCGTTGAGCAGGCGCAACGCCGAGGGCAAGAAGTGCCTGACAGAGCCTTTCAGCTTGACGGCCTTCTCGCCCCCCGAGAGTTTCACGCCGCCATCCAAGGCGAGGCTGATATTGGGATCGTCGATGCTCACACGCCCCTCGGCCATGCCTCCGGCGAAAGTGGCATTGAGCGATATGTTGCGATAAGCGTAAGCGTTGTAGTCGAACCGCTTCACGTTGCCCTTGAGTTCGAAATGCTTTGCCTTGATGTCGCCGCTGCCAAGGACATCAGCGACAAGAGTGCCAAAATGCTCGTTGCCAAGGACTTGTCTCAGGTTGAACGCGTCGGTCGCGATGTGTCCGCCAACTCGCGTCCCTTGCTTATTGAGGTCGAGCACGGCCGTTCCGGCGCTCGTGCGCAGCTTTCCCTTGGCGTAAAGGTCCTGTCCCTTGCCCGATGCCGTGCCATTGAAGGCGATGTCGCCCAATCGCGTCACGGCATCCGGAACCTTGCCGGCAAGATATTTCACGACATTGGCGTTGGCATTGAACTGCCTCACGTCGGCATGCCATCTCATGGGCTTGCCTGTCGTGAGCCACCCCACGGCGGAGAGACGGAAGTCGGACGGCTTGTTGAAATCATGGAATCCGGCATAGCGAGGCATGGCGACGTCGAGCTGGCTTAACATGATTCTCGTCCCCTTGCCCCGAGCCGACAGCTTGAGCAGGACGGGCCTGTTGATTGACGAGAGCACGGGAACGAAAGCGCGAAAGCCGTGAGGGTTGACTCGTGACGTTGCCAAGGCGAGGGAAAAAGAACGCGAGCCCTTGTTTGCCTCCGCATGGGGAATCAATATCTCCGTGCCAGGCATGACCAACGAGAAGTTGTCTATGGCCACCGACTTCTTCGTGGCCTCGGCCTTGAACGAGAGCGACTTGATGTCGAGCCCCGAAGCCTCACGTAGCGACAACTTCTTCAAGAAAGCGTGATAGGAGTTGCCGTCAACTATGTCGAAGACTATGTGGGAGCTTATCTCAGAAATGTCAAAATGGTTGACGTCGAAAGTCTTGAGCCGTGGCTTGTCCCATCTGTTCCAAGCCACTTTGCCGTGGCGGATGATGAGACTGTTGATGGCAAGGTTTAGGCGCGACTTGTGGGTGGTGTCTTTTGAGGCGAGCGAGTCGACAACAAATTGGAAGTTGGGCTTCGCAGCCGCGTTCTCTTTATACAAGTTAAGCTTCGGTGTGAACACTTGCGCCGAGGTGATGGTAATCTTACCCCTCGCCAAGTCGGTATAACTAAACTTGGCGGAAAGGCGCGACGCCCACAGCATGCGCTTGCCACGCTTATCGAGTATTGCCACGTCGTCTATGATAATGCGATTGAAGATGCCCACGTCTACCCTGCCAACCGACACTGGCGTACCGAACTTATTGGATATGGCCGACGCCACTGCGGTTCCCAGCGCGGATTGGACGACAGGAACGCGCACCATGACCATGGCGGCAAGGCAAAGGCCCACCGTCAGCCACACGAGATAATTTATTATTCGCCTTAGCTTCTTCAATAGAAACGGAAATGTGATGCCGAAGTTAACTTCATGCAAAATTAAGGAAAAAATAATCCTTATAAAAGAAAAAGACAGACGATTTATATTAATTGGCCCAAAAAAGTATTAAATTTGCACACAAACTACATCAAACTCTTTTTATCTGTTCTATGGCAAATGTAATTAAGTTGCGCAAAGGCTTAGACATTAACCTGGCAGGGAAAGCCGTGAAAGAGAAAGTGGCTACGCCACAATCCTCCGTTTATGGCCTTTCCCCGTTGTCTTTCCCCGGCATCACTCCAAAGCTGTCGGTAAAGGAAGGCGACCACGTGCTCGCCGGAGAGCCACTGTTCGTGAGCAAGCAATGTCCTGAGTTGGGCTTTGCGTCTCCAGTTAGCGGCACTGTGAAAGCCGTGGTAAGAGGGGCCCGACGCAAGGTCCTAATGGTTACAATTGAGGCTGACACTACCCAGCAGGCTCATGATTATGGCAAGGCCAATGCCGCCGCCCTTGACGGCGAGGCCGTGAAAGGCAAGCTCTTGGAAGCAGGCCTCTTCGGGTATATCAACCAGCTGCCTTATGGCGTGGTGGCGAGCCCTCAGACACAACCCGACGGCATCTTCGTGTCAGCGCTGCGCGACATGCCCTTGGCGTGCGACTTCGAGGTGGAGCTTCAAGGCAATGAGGAGGCGTTCAAGACTGGCCTCAAGGCTTTAAGCCGCATAGCCACGGTGCATCTCGGCACTGGCGCGAAGCAAACGGCGCAAGCCCTGACAAACGTGGAAGACGTTGACCTGAACGTCTTTGACGGCCCTTGCCCGGCGGGAAACGTTGACGTGCAAATAAACCACGTGGCACCGATGAGCAAGAACAAGACCGTGTGGACGGTGGACCCGACGGCTGTCATCTTCATCGGTCGCCTGTTCCTCACCGGGAAGGTTGACCTGACACGCACCATCGCGGTGGCAGGAAGCAGGGTGAAAGCTCCTTCCTATACCGACGTGAAGGTAGGCACGCCACTCGAAGACATCCTCGCAGGAAGGCTGGAAGAGGCCGGGCACTCACGCATCATCAACGGCAACCCTCTCACCGGTACGAAAGACGGCATCGACGGATTCCTCGGCGCGCACACGTCGGAGGTGACCGTGATACCGGAGGGCGACGACATCGACGAGACCTTGGGATGGATTCTCCCACGCACCAAGCAGTTCTCGGTAAACCGCAGCTATTTCTCATGGCTCTTCGGAAAGAAGAAGGCCTACGACCTCGACGCGCGCGTAAAGGGCAGTGAGCGCCACATGATAATGAGCGGAGAATACGACAAGGTGTTGCCAATGGACATCTACGCCGAATATCTCATCAAGGCCATCATAGCCGGCGACATCGACAAGCAAGAGCAACTCGGCATCTACGAGGTTACTCCAGAGGATTTCGCCCTCGCCGAGTTCGTGGACAGCTCAAAGCTGCCATTGCAGAAACTCGTGCGTGAAGGTCTCGACACATTGAGAAAAGAAAACGCATAAGCCAGGCGGCAAGGCCTTGGCAACATTCTTTCAACATTAATCACACAATCCAATATTAATCCAATATTTGGAATGAACGCAATAAAAAAATATTTCGACAAGATACGGCCCAACTTTGAGGAAGGCGGCAAGCTGCATGCCCTGAGAAGTGTGTACGAGGGATTCGAGTCGTTCCTTTTCGTACCTAACGCCACGTCAACGAGCGGTGCCTCCATCCACGACTCCATCGACTCAAAGCGCATCATGAGCTTCGTGGTAATAGCGTTGATACCCGCCCTGCTCTTCGGCATGTACAACGTGGGCTATCAAAATTATCTCGCCGCCGGCAAGCTTGCCACGGCCTCTTTCTGGAGCATCTTTGGCTTTGGCTTCCTCGCCGTGCTGCCAAAGATTCTCGTGAGCTATATCGTCGGCCTGGGCATCGAGTTCGCTTGGGCGCAATGGAAAGGCGAGGAGATACAAGAGGGCTACCTTGTATCGGGCATCATCATCCCGCTCATAATCCCTGTCACCACACCGCTGTGGATTCTGGCGTTGGCTTGCGCCTTCGCCGTAATCTTCTGCAAGGAAATCTTCGGAGGCACGGGCATGAACATCTTCAACGTGGCCGTCGGCGCGCGCATGTTCCTGTTCTTCTCTTATCCCTCGAAGATGACGGGCGACGCCGTATGGGTGGCAAGCCACAGCATCTTCGGCTTGGGCAACACGCTCCCCGACACCTTCACCACGGCAACGCCATTGGCACACGTGGCTCAAGGCACGCCTTTGGACGCCTCTGTCTGCGACATGGTGACGGGATTCATACCCGGCTGCATAGGCGAGACTTCCGTCATAGCCATTGCCATCGGCGCTGTCATCCTGCTCTGGACTGGCATAGCAAGCTGGAAGACCATGCTTAGCGTGTTCGTTGGCGGATCTGTCATGGGAGCCATCTTCCACGCCACGGGTGCCTCGTCAATAGAATGGTGGGAGCAACTCATCCTCGGCGGTTTCTGCTTCGGCTCCGTCTTCATGGCCACAGACCCCGTGACATCTGCCAGGACAGAGACAGGCAAGTGGATATACGGATTCATAGTGGGAGCGATGGCCATCATCGTGCGCGTGAAGAACCAAGGCTATCCCGAGGGAATGATGCTCGCCATATTCTTCGGCAACATGATCGCGCCGCTCATCGACTACTGTGTAGTGGAATGCAACATCTCCAAGCGAGCCAAGCGCAGCAAGGTTTCTGAATAAAAGCATAAAGGAAATGAAAACTAACAGCAATTCATATACCATTATCTACTCGGCGGTAATTGTCGTGGTAGTGGCATTTCTCCTTGCCTTCGTCTATCAGGCGTTAAAGCCCATGCAGACTGCCAACGAGGCCCTGGCAAAGAAGAAGCAGATTCTCTACAGCCTCAACATACGCGACCTCGACGGCAACGCCGCGGAAGCGAAATACAAAGAAGTGGTGAAAGAGGAGAAGACCGTCAACGGCAGCGAGATGTTCGTGTGCGACATTGACGGTAAGGCAAAGTACGTGTTCTCCATGACGGGAAACGGCCTTTGGGGCGGTATCAGCGGATACGTGTCGGTAAACGATGACAAGAGCACCGTCTATGGCGCATACTTCAACCACGAGAGCGAGACTGCCGGACTGGGCGCCGAAATCAAGGACAACCAGAAATGGCAAGAGAAATTCCAGGGCAAGAAGCTCTTCAAGGACGGGAACCGCAACGACATCGCCTTGTCGGTAAACAAGGAAGTGACGGACCCATCCACACAGGTTGATGCCGTGACGGGTGCCACGCTGACGTCAAACGGTGTAGCCAACATGCTTCACGACGGACTTGGGAAGTTCCTGAAGTTCCTAAACAGCAAATAAGTTTTTCCAACGGAACGACAAAATTATCGAATTATGAGTTTATTTTCAAAACAGAATAAGGCGGCATTCATTGAGCCTCTGCACCTGAACAACCCCATCATGGTACAGGTGCTTGGCATCTGCAGTGCCCTCGCCGTCACGTCACAGCTCAAGCCCGCCATCGTGATGGGCCTCGCGGTAACAGTGATTACGGCATTCGCCAACGTCATCATCTCCCTCATACGCAAGACCATCCCGATGCGCATCCGCATCATCGTGCAGCTCGTCGTGGTGGCCGCGCTGGTCACCATCGTCAACCAGGTCCTCGGAGCTTTCGCCTACGATGTCAGCGTGCAGCTGAGCGTGTATGTCGGTCTTATCATCACCAACTGTATTCTCATGGGCCGCTTGGAGGCTTTCGCCATGATGAACAAGCCTTGGCCCTCCTTCCTCGACGGAATAGGCAACGGCCTCGGCTATGCGGCCATACTTGTCATCGTGGGAGCTTTCCGCGAGTTCTTTGGCAGGGGTTCGCTCCTCGGCTTCCAAATCATCCCTCAGGGAGCTTACGACTTCGGGTATATCAACAACGGCATGATGAACATGTCGTGCACCGCCCTCATCCTCATCGGATGCATCATTTGGGTCAACAGGGCTTTCTTTGTTAAAGACGAAAAGAAGTAAATAAGAAATGGAACACGCTATAGCATTACTCTGCAGGTCTATATTCGTAGACAACATGATTTTCGCTTACTTCCTCGGTATGTGCTCATACCTGGCAGTGAGCAAGAATGTCAAGACCTCTCTCGGATTGGGTCTTGCCGTGACCTTCGTGCTCGTGATAACCGAGCCTATCAACTATCTCTTGCAGGTTTACGTTCTTGGCCCCGACTGTCTGGTCAAAGATGTCGACCTTAGCTATCTGAGCTTCATTCTCTTCATCGCCATCATTGCCGGAATAGTGCAGCTCGTGGAGATGGCCGTAGAGAAGTTCTCGCCATCGCTCTACGCGGCGTTGGGCATTTTCCTGCCTCTTATCGCCGTCAACTGCGCCATCATGGGCGCCTCGCTCTTCATGCAGCAGCGCATCAAGCTGCCAATCGACAACGCGCAAGCCATCTCCAGCATTGGCGACAGCATAGCCTATGCCATCGGCAGCGGACTGGGTTGGACACTCGCCATCGTCATGTTCGGAGCCATACGCGAGAAGATGGAATACAGCGACATTCCCAAGCCTCTCCAAGGCATGGGAATAGCCTTCATAACCGTCGGCCTCATGGCTATGGCAATGATGTGCTTCAGTGGGCTGCAGTTCTGACAACAGCAAAAGAAAGAACAATATAGAACAAACAAAGAATAAAGAAACAACAATACTATGGGACAATTTATAGGCGTAAGCATAGCAGTGTTTCTCGTCATCATACTTGTCTTGGTGGCGATGCTGCTTATCGCTAAGAAATATCTCAGCCCGAGCGGAAAGGTGACTATTACCGTCAATGGCGACAAGAAATTGGAAGTGGAGCAAGGCGGTTCGCTGCTCTCCACGCTCAACGACAATGGCATACACCTTTCGTCTGCTTGCGGCGGCAAGGGCAGCTGCGGACAGTGCCGTCTGCAAGTCCTTGAAGGCGGTGGTGAGATTCTCGACACCGAGAAGGGCCACTTCTCGCGCAAGGAGATAAAGGAGCATTGGCGCCTTGGATGCCAGACTAAGGTGAAAGGCAACCTCAGCGTGAAGGTTTCCGACTCTATCCTCAATGTCAAGGAATGGGAGTGCACGGTCATATCAAACAAGAACGTGTCAAGCTTCATAAAAGAGTTCAAGGTGGCGTTGCCTCCAGGCGAGCACATGGACTTCATCCCTGGCTCTTACGCGCAGATTGCCATACCTGCCTACGACACCATCGACTACGACAAGGACTTCGACAAGTCGCTCATCGGCGACGAGTATATCGGCGCTTGGAAGAAGTTCAACATCCTCTCGCTCAAGGCCCACAACCCGGAACCGACCATCCGCGCCTACTCCATGGCCAACTATCCTGCCGAGGGCGACATCATAACGCTCACGGTGCGCATAGCCTCAACGCCGTTCTTGCCACGCCCGCAGGTGGGATTCCAGGACGTGCCGACAGGCATAGGCTCAAGCTACATCTTCTCGCTCAAGCCGGGCGACAAGGTGCGCATGAGTGGCCCTTACGGCGATTTCCATCCTAAGTTTGACAGCAAACGCGAGATGATCTGGATTGGCGGTGGTGCCGGCATGGCTCCCCTGCGTTCGCAAATCATGTACATGACACGGCAGATCCATTGCACCGACCGTGAGATGCACTTCTTCTATGGGGCTCGCTCCCTGTCGGAGGCGTTCTTCCTGGAAGACTTCTGGGAGCTTGAGAAGGAATTCCCCAACTTCCACATGCATCTCTCCCTCGACCGTCCTGACCCCAAGGCCGACGCCGCGGGCGTGAAATACTATGCCGGCTTCGCTGTCAACTGCGTGCGCGACACGTATCTCAAAGACCACGACGCGCCTGAGGATTGCGAGTACTACCTCTGCGGCCCACCAATGCTCATCAAGACCGTGACTACTTATCTCGACAGCCTTGGCGTGGAGCCTGAGAGCATCATGTACGACAATTTCGGATAAACAAAAACTATCTTCTTCCCACATACTCAAAGAGGTCGCTGGTTTCCGGCGACCTCTTTTTGTGTTATTATATGGCAAAAATCCATGACTGCCACCGTGCGCACACGAGCCTTTTGCCTGTTGGCAACACCGTCAGCCGTTTTTTTTCAAAAAGGAAAAGCGCAATGCGGTTTTTTATATTCTAATCTTCACAACTCATCATTTTTTATATACTATCAACCTAATATTCAGGAAAAAATGCGTAAGTTTGCAATATAAAACAAAAGATTTAAGTTATATGGCGGAAGATTCCAAAAAGCCGAACACTATAAGCCCTAACCTCAAAAAAGCGATCAGATACACAGGCATTGCCGTGGCGGTGCCCGTAGTCGTGGTCATAGCCTTGTCGCTCCTGCTTTACTTCCCTCCTTTTCAAAACTGGGCGGTGTCTAAAGCCACGGCCATAGCCTCGGAAAAGACGGGCATGAGCATCAGCGTTGGCCACGTGAGGCTCGCCTTTCCTCTCGACCTCGCCCTCGACGACGTGCGCGCCTTCGAGCCAAACGACTCGGTGAAGGGCAAGACCGACACGGTGGCGATAGTATCGCGCGCCGTGGCCAACGTGCAACTCTTGCCGCTACTCCACAAGCAGGTGATGGTGGACGAACTGTCGCTGCGCGACATGCAGCTCAACACCACCCACTTCATCAGCGACGTGCGCGTCAGCGGAAAGGTTGGCGAACTGAAGGTCAAGGCGCATGGCATAGACCTGTCGAAAGAGCACGTGAGGGTGAACCGCGCGATACTGAACGACGCCAACCTGCTTGTTGAGCTTTCCGACACGGCGAAGAAAGACACCGCCAAGCAAAACTTCTGGAAGGTGAATCTCGACGAGCTGAACATTCGCAACACCGCCTTCGCGCTTCGCACCCCGGGCGACACCATCTCCGTGGCGCTGCTCATGCAGAAGGGCAAGGCGCAGGGCGTCTTCATGGATCTCTTCAAGAACCTATACTCCGTGAGGCATATCGACTGGGCGGGCGGTTGGCTCAACTATGACAAGCAACCATCCGCGGTGGAGAAGGCTGGCTTCGACCCCAACCACATCGCCTTGGACGCCTTGCGGCTAAAAATAGACTCGCTACTCTTCTGCTCACCTGCCATCAAGCTGAACATTCTCGCCGCCGCGTTTCATGAGAAATGCGGACTAACCGTTGCCAACGCTAAAGGGCCTTTCAACATGGACAGCATGGGCATCGCCCTGCCCGACCTGCGCCTGAAAACTCCTTCGTCCGACATATTGTTGGCCTTCAAGATGGACATGAATGCCTTTTCCACCGACCTGCCTGCCGACAGCACGGGCGCATTCTCCGTCAACATGCACGGAAGCCTTGGCAGCCAAGACCTGCTGACCCTCACCTCGCCTTACATTCCACGCGACGTTCGCCGCGTGTGGCCTCGCGTGCCCATCGTGGTCGACGGCAAGGCCGGCGGCAACCTGCACCGCCTGCACGTCAACGGCTTGCACCTCGCCATGCCTGGAATAATGAAGGTAAACGCTGATGGCTTCGTAGCCAACGTGACGAATTTGGCGAGCCTCCGCGCCGACATGACGGTCAACGCCACGGCCAGCAACCTATCCTTTGTCACGCCGCTGCTGCCAAAGAGCGTCACGTCGAACATCAACATACCGCGCGGCATCGGCTTGCGCGGCAACGTGAAGCTGGATGGCAAGCGGATAGCCACGAAGTTCTCGGCCTCGCAAGGTGGCGGCTCCATCGGGGGCACGCTGGCCCTCGACATGAAACGCATGGCCTACAACGCCGACATCAAGGCGCGCCGACTGCCAATAGCCCACTTCCTGAAACACCAGCCCGTGCATCCTTTCACCGGCTCAATAACGGCCCACGGCAGCGGCACCGACTTCTTCGCGCCAACCACCAACCTGCGCGCGGCAGTTGACATAAAAGCCTTGGGATATGGCAAATACAATCTCGATGGCATCAACCTCACGGCGAGCCTCAACGGTGGCCACCTCACGGCAAACGCCGATTGCCGCAACAAGGCCCTGAAAGGCAAGATAGGTCTCGACGCCTTGCTCTCGGACCTGCGCATCGGCAAACACAAGGCCTGCGCGTGCACGCTTACCGCCGACCTCTCGCACATCGACCTGCAGAGGCTACACGTCGTCGACGAGCCGATAACCGTGTCGGTGTGCGGACAAGTGGACGTGGCAACCAATCTCGACAAGTTTTACAAGGTTGAAGGGCTGTTCTCCGACATCACCGTCAGGAACGGCAACAGGCACCTGCGCCCCAACGACGTGACACTTGACATCTACACCAACAGCGACACCACTCGCGCCATTGCCGACTGCAACGACTTCCATCTCAACCTCCATGCCTCTGGCGGCTACGAGAAGTTGCTCAAGGCCGTGACGCCTTTCATGGCAGAGCTACAACGGCAGATAAAGGACAAATACATTGACCAAGAGCGATTGCGCCATCGACTGCCGCAGCTGCAACTGGCATTGCAGACGGGCACCGACAACTTCGTGGCGCAGATTCTCCACCACTACGGCCTCGACTTCAAGACCATCAACATGGATGTCACGTCGTCGCCGTCCCGCGGCATCAACGGCTTCGCTGAGGCGATAGGCATAGTGGTGGACAGCATGGCCATAGACACCGTGCGGCTGAACCTGTCGTCGGCGCAACGCGACATGACCTATAACCTCGAGGTGCACAACGGCAAGAAGAGCCAGTTGCCGTTCCACGCCTTCCTCGACGGCGCCATCACCGGCCATGGCACGTGGATAAAGCCCCGCGTATACGACGCCAGCGGCAAGCTGGGCGTCAGCCTGAGCCTGATGGCGGAGATGAAGCCGGGTGGCATCAACCTGCGCATCTTCGACGACAAGCCCATACTGGGCTACAAGGCGTTTGAGGTAAACGACAGCAACTATATCTTCCTTGGCGACAACCGTCGGGTAAAGGCTGACGTGAAGCTCACGGCCAGCGACGGAACCGGACTGCAGATATACAGCGACGACAACGACCCTGAGGCATTGCAAGACATCACGGCTTCGCTCCACAGGCTCGACATAGGCAATATACTGGCGGTCATTCCTTACGCGCCCAACATCACGGGCGTGCTCGACGGCGACATCCACCTCACGCAAACGAAAGAGGAGCTGACCATGGCCTCGTCGGTCAACGTGGACAAGATGACATATAACAGCTGTGCCTTGGGCAACGTGGGCACGGAGTTCACTTACATGCCAAAGCCGGGCGGCGGCCACTACGTGGATGGCATCATCACCAAGGACGGCGAGGAGCTCGGCACGCTCCAGGGCACTTACTTCTCGGTGGGCAAAGGCGTGCTCGACGCCACGCTCGACATGACGCACATGCCAATGGACTTCATCAACGGCTTCGTGCCCGACGGGCTCTTCGGCTTCAAGGGTTACGCCGAGGGAACGCTCGCGCTGAAAGGCTCGCCGGCGCAACCCAACGCCAACGGCGAGCTGTTTCTCGACTCGTGCTGCTTGTTCTCCGAGCCTTACGGCATGGAGGTAAGGTTCGCCAACGACCCGGTGAGCATAAAGGACAGCCACGTCGTGCTGGAGAACTTCGAGGTGTTCGCCCACAACGACTCGCCTCTCAACATCTCCGGCTCCATCGACTTCGCCGACCTGTCGAGGATGATGGTCAACGTGAGGATGCGCGCCAGCAACTACCTGCTCATCGACTCGAAGGAGAACGCGCGCTCCGAGGCTTACGGCAAGGCGTTTGTCAACTTCAACGGCACGGCGCAAGGACTCATCGACAACTTGCGCGTCAGGGGTAAGGTGGACGTGCTCGGCACGACGGACCTGAAATACAACCTCAAGGATTCGCCGCTCAACACCGACGACCAGCTGAAAGACCTCGTGGAGTTTACCAACTTCAGCGACACCACCAAGGACGAGATAAGCCAGCCACCGCTCACCGGACTCAACGTGGACTTGTCGCTCAACATCGACGAGGGCGCGCACATCGACTGTTATCTCAACGCCTCGAAGTCGAACTATGTCGACGTGATTGGCGGCGGAGAGATGCGAATGCAATACAACAACTCCGACGGCATAACGCTGCGAGGCAGGTACACCATCAACAGTGGCGAGATGAAATACGAGCTTCCCGTCATTCCTCTCAAGACGTTCACCATCGCCCAAGGCTCCTACATAGAGTTCACGGGCGACCCAATGAACCCGCGCCTGTCGCTCACCGCCACGGAGACCACCAAGTCGACCGTCGGCACGTCGTCGGGCAATGGCCGTGTCGTGAACTTCACGTGCGGCGTGAAGGTGTCGAAGACGCTTCAAAACATGGGACTGGAGTTCACCATCGACGCGCCAGAGGACATGACCATCCACAACCAGCTCCAGGCCATGACGGTGGAGGAACGCGGCAAGCAGGCCGTGGCGATGCTCACCACTGGCATGTATCTCGCCGATGGCAACACGTCGAGCTTCTCAATGAACTCCGCGCTCTCCGCCTTCCTCAACTCGCAGATAAACCAAATATCGGGCAAGGCATTGCGTACCCTCGACGTCGGCTTCGGCATAGACAACAGCTTCACCGGCACGGGCCAGATGCATACCGACTACTCATTCAAGTTCGCGCGCAGATTCTGGAACAACAGGCTGAAACTGAGCGTCGGCGGCAAACTGTCGTCGGGAGCCGACGCGGCCATGACCAACGAGACCTTCTTCGACAACGTTTCGGTGGAATACCGCGTCTCGCCCGTGTCTAACATGTATCTCAACCTCTTCTACGTGCGCGACAGCTACGATTGGCTGGAGGGCAACGTGTCGCGCTTCGGCGGTGGCTTCTTGTGGAGAAAGAAGATGAACTCGCTTTCCGACATCTTCAAGCTCGGCAAGGCTGAAACCGCTAAGGCAGATTCCACCAAGAGCGGAAGCGAAAACAAAACAAAGCGCAAATGATGAAAAACAAGTATATAGCATGCCTATTGCCTATCGTGGCGTTTCTTTCGGCCTGCTCGTCGACAAAGAGCATACCCGAAGACGACCAGCTCTTCACGGGAGTGGAAAACATCAACTACGTCACCGACAAAAAAGACAGCCACTTCGCCTCGACCAAGGAGGAGATTGACGCCGCCCTTGCCACGGCGCCCAACGGCGCGATATTCGGGTCGGGCATACGCTCGCCCTTCCCTATTGGCCTGTGGGTATGGAACGAGTTCACCGGCAAGGACGACGCTTTCTCGCGATGGATGCTCAAGAGCTTTGGCTCCAACCCAGTGCTCATGTCGTGGGTGAACCCGGGGTTGCGCGCCAAGGTGGCGAAGCTCGTGCTGCAAGCGCACGGATATTTCCGCGGCAACGTGGAATACGAGGTGCTGAAACAAGGCAACCCCAAGAAGGCGAAGATAAGATACGACGTGCAGACGGGACCACTGTTCACCATCGACTCCCTGCGATACGTAGGCTTCCCCGAATCGGCCGACAGCCTGCTGGCAAGCACCGCGTCGAAGGCTAAGATACACAATGGCGACCCGTTCGACGTGACGGCTCTCGACGGCGAACGGTCGCGCATAAGCAACCTATTCCGCAACAATGGCTATTTCTATTACCAGCCATCCTACGCCTCCTATCTGGCCGACACCGTGAGCGTGCCCGGCAAGGCTCTGCTGAGATTCCAGGAGATAAGCAACATTCCGTCGATGGCAACAAGGAAATGGACCATCGGAAAGGTGAACATCGACATGCACAAGAGCTACAACGACGCGCTGAACGACAGCCTGAGCCACCGCGACTTCACCATACGCTTCAATGGCAAGAAGCCGCCTGTGAAGTTCAGCACCATACTGAAAAACATGCGGCTCATGCCAAAAGCCACTTACAGATACTTCAACCACCAGGAGAGCGCTAACAAGCTGGCTGCAACGGGCATATTCTCAATGGTGGATTTCAACTTCGCGCCCCGTGACACCACTGGGCGCGCCGACACGCTCGACCTGCACCTCAATCTCATCTTCGACAAGCCTTACGACTTCTACGTACAAGGCAACCTCACGGGCAAGACCAACAACCGCGTGGGCCCGGGCGTCACCGTCGGTCTGACCAAGCGCAACGCGTTCCGCGGAGGCGAGCTGCTCGACATCAACCTAAAGGGCAGCTATGAATGGCAAACGGGACACAAGGCGGAAAACACGGGGGCGAAGCTCAACAGCTATGAATATGGCATCGATGCCTCGCTCACCTTCCCGCGCCTCATCATGCCATGGGCGTCGAAAGTCAGGCAGAGGCTCATAAGGCGAGCCATACGCACGCAATACATTCCACAGCTATCCACGAAACTGAAGTTCTCGTCCGACATCGTAAGGCGGTCGTCGTTCTTCACGCGGCATATCGTGTCGGGTGAGTGGACCTATGAGTTACAGACATCCGCCCAAAGCCGACACCAGTTCTCGCCCCTCAACTTCTCTTACGACTACATGCGGCGCTCGTCGGCGGAGTTCGACTCCGTGCTCAACGCCAACCCATATCTCTATTACACCATGCGCAACCAGTTCATACCGCGCATGCAGTATGTCTACACCTACACGTCGCCCAGCGAGCTGAAGAATCCCTTGTGGTGGCAGACCACGGTGTCGGAGTCGGGAAACATCCTGTCGCTCGGCTATCTCGCCGCGGGAAAGAAATGGGGCGACAAGAACAAGGAGATGTTCAACAACCCATACGCACAATTCTTCAAGGTTGAGACAGAACTGGTGAAGACGTGGCGGCTCTCGCCCCACTCCACCCTCGTGGGACACGTCGACGCGGGTGTCGTTTGGAGCTACGGCAACTCTGAGGACGCGCCTTACTCCGAACAGTTCTACGTGGGTGGCGCCAACTCCATACGCGCCTTCACGGTGAGGACGATAGGCCCAGGCTCTTACCACGACGCGGCCTCGGCAGGCGTCTATTACCTCGACCAGACAGGCGACATAAAGTTCCTGGCCAACCTTGAATACCGCCCACGCCTCTTCGGCAACCTCTATGGCGCGCTCTTCCTCGATGCCGGCAACGTGTGGAAGATGAAAGACGACTATCGCACAGGAGGAAAGTTCAAGATGAAAGACGCCCTTCAGGAAATGGCGTTGGGCACTGGCGCCGGCCTGCGCTACGACATGGGCTTTCTCGTCATACGCCTCGACTGGGGCGTGGGGCTCCACGTGCCATACAAGAACGGCTTCTACAACGTGGGCAAGTTCAAGGACGCGCAAAGCCTCCACTTCGCCGTGGGCTATCCATTCTAACCATGACACGCACCATGACGTAAACGTTGAATTGTAAAATATTATTGCCGAAATTTAACACTTGAAAACAGGTGCAAATAGAGCGGAAAAAGGGTAGCCTTCTGCCTCTTGACAACGCCGGCGGCGCGTTTTCGGCCATTTTTGTTTGCCGTTTCTGTACAATCGCGTCGCCGTTACACCATAATCGCATCGCGATTGTACCGTAATCGCGTCGCCGTTACACCGTAATCGCATCGCGATTGCACCGTAACGGCAACGCCATTTTAGCGAATTTGCAATTCCAAAAAACCGCTAAAAACATAATCCACTAATAATCAATCATTTGCAAAACTACCCATAATCGCGTCATTTACAACCAAGAGACTGCTTGGTTGAAAAGAAACGATTCTCAGACGACCATTTGTAAAATATTTTATCCTATAAAATCAATACCATTTGTCGCTTTGCAGGGGCGGCCCCTGCAAAGCGCTACGATTGGGTATGCCATCACTCCAAATCCCGTAAGAGCCTTAAAAAAGCTCATTTGCGCCCGGCACTGGGTCGACAAATGGGCTTGATGTTGCTATGGAATGTATTGCAAGTGGTTCATGGCATGGCCACCCCACGTGGTTTCGTCTACGAAGCGGAACCCGATGGCTCGGTAAAGTCGCTCTGCCCAAGGATGGGTGTGGTCCACGAGCAGGCCCACCGGCTGGGTGCCGTGCCGCCTGATGACCCCGCTTATGAGCTTGGTGGCTATGCCCCGCTTGCGGAAGCGTGTTTTCACGCATAGCGAGTCGATGTAATACTCGCCTGCCCGTGTTTCCTCATCCATTGACGAGAAGTCGCGCCCAAGGCATCGGCGCGCCTCTTCCACGAACCTCTTGCGCAAACGTAGCAGGTCTTTGCCGTCGTAAGCCACGAGACACCCCGCCACCTCGTCGCCCACCATCGCCACCAGGGTGTTGAGGTATGAATATTGGCTGTCGTCCATGGCTACGAGCCTGGTCATCATGTCGCGAAAATCGTCCAAAGTGTGGTCTGGCCCAGCGAAGTTGCGACAACAATCATGATCCATCGCCTCCATGATGAGCGAGGCTATCTCCGGGGCTTGCGCCACATCGGCACTCCTTATCACGACTTGTTTATCCATAATAGAAATTGTATATATGGGTTACAGCTTTACGGTCTTGTTCATCAAGTAACCATCAAGGATGACCATTGCCGCCATGCTCTCGACGATGGGCACCGCCCTTGGCACCACGCAGGGGTCGTGACGTCCACGCACGTCGACAGTGGCTGCATTGCCTTCCACGTCTACCGTGGGCTGTGGCATAAGCAGCGTGGCCACAGGCTTGAACGCCACGCGGAAGAAGATGTCGGCACCGTTGGATATGCCACCTTGTATGCCGCCCGAGTGGTTGGAGAGCAATCCGTCGGGCGTCATGATGTCGTTGACCTCAGAGCCAAAGTGGCGCACCATGTCGAAACCGTCGCCAAGCTCAAAGCCTTTCACCGCGTTGATAGACAGCATGGCCGCGCCAAGCTGGGCGTTGAGCTTGCCAAACTCTGGCTCACCCACCCCGGCGGGGCAGCCCTTCACGACGCAAGTCACCACTCCGCCCACGGTGTCGCCCCTGCCCTTGACGTCAAGGATGAGGTTCTCCATCTCCTTTGCCTTCATAGCGTCGGGGCAGCGCACCATGTTGTCCTCGGCCTTGGAAAGGTCGTACCTGTGATAGTCGCGGTCAAGCTCTATGCCGCCCACCTGAGAGACATAAGCCTTGACGGTGACGCCAAGTTGCCTCAAGGCGAGCTTGGCCAACGCACCGCCTACACATCGCGCTATGGTGACGCGCGCCGAGGAACGGCCACCGCCCCGGTGGTCGCGAATGCCGTATTTTGAGAAATAAGTGAAGTCGGCGTGCGACGGACGGAAGATACGGCGAAGGTTGTCATAATCCTTGGAATGCTGGTTGGTATTGCGCACCACGAAACCGATGGGCATGCCCGTGGACTTTCCCTCGAATACACCACTGAGCAAGTCCACCTGGTCGGGCTCGTTGCGCGACGTGGTAATCTTGCTCTGTCCCGGGCGGCGGCGCGAGAGCTCATGTTGAATGAAGTCCATGTCAATGTCTATACCTGCCGGCATCCCGTCAACAACGCCCCCGACGGCCGCGCCATGACTCTCACCAAAAGACGTAAGGGTGAAGACAGTTCCAAAAGTATTGCGCATGATTATTTATAGGATTATTGTGAATTATGTTTGGTTTATGTTACAAAGGTACGCTTTTTGCTTTTAATTCAGTAGCTTGCGGCCATGTTTTTGCCGAAATCAATACTTTTAAGTATTGTGGCAATGAAAAAAAACAAGTAATTTTGCAAACAGAAAAAGGGAAGGCAGGAAAATCGGAGACTTCCACTTTACGAGATAGATATCATAATGTTTTTGTATAATTCAATATTAGGCCCGCCGTGAGGTGTGCCTTTTATTTTTTTTATTTACCCAGCGACAATTTAACCCCGTCTATCCTAACCTTGCCCTCACCCACGAGAAAGCGGAGCGCGCGGTCGATGTCGTCGCCCGGCGCGTCAAGCGCCGCCACTTCGTCAAGCGCGTGTGGCTTCTTGTCGGAAAGGAGGGCGAGAATGAGCTTGACCGTCGTGTTATTGAAAGTAGCTGACTCATGCCTGTCCTTGAGGCACACGTCACAATGGCCACACTCCCCCACGTCGTCCTCGCCAAAATAGCGCAGCAATTGCTGACTTCTGCACACGTCATCGTTGCCGGCATAAGCCATGATGGCCTCTATGCGCTTGATAAACTGCTCTTTGCGGTCTTCATACACCGACCGTGGAATGAAGGCCTCCTCTTCCCTGTCGCGCTGATAAGACACGAAGGGCATCTTGCGTTGAGGTATGTAGCTGATGATGTTGCGCTTGCTCAAGCTCTTCAGCACTTGGTAGCACTGGTCTCGCGTGAGCTGGGCTTGCGAGGCTATGAGCGACTCGTCTACGTAGCGATAGTCGGTGAAAAGGCCTCCATAACAGCGAAGCAGCGCCGTCATCACGGCCTCGTCGTCGCCCGACAGGGCGTCGAGCTGATACAGGTCGTTGCGCCGCAACAAGATGTGAACCCTCGCTGCCGAGTCGGGGTCGGTCTCATAATGCAGGTAGCCGGCATTGTCAAGGATATGGAGCGAAGAGTCTACCTGGATGGGAAACAAATGATAGGTAGCGCAAAACTGCCCTATGTCGAAAGTGAAGGTGTGGCCAGCGCCGCTTCCCAGACCCACGCCGTAATAGAAAGCCAAGCAGTCGTACACATTATTTATATAGTCCTTTGGCGGGAAGTTCTCGTCGACGCGCCGCGTCAGCTTGCTCACGTCGCTGCCGTTCCACAGCAATACGGCGTAAGCCCTGTTGCCGTCGCGCCCGGCGCGGCCCGCTTCCTGGAAATAAGCCTCTATTGAGTCGGGACAGTCGAAGTGGACAACGATTCTCACGTCGGGCTTGTCGATGCCCATGCCAAAGGCGTTGGTCGCCACAATGACGCGCTTCGTGTCTTCCTGCCACAACTTCTGACGCTCGTCACGAGTGGAATGTTCAAGACCGGCATGATAAAACGTGGAGTTGATGCCTGAACCACACAAGAACTCGGAAATCTCCTTGCAACGCCGCCTGCTCCTTACATACACTATGGCAGAGCCTGCCACCCGTTTAAGGATATGCACCAATTCGGCAGGCTTGTTCTCGGCCTTACGCACCACATAAGAAAGGTTCTTGCGCTCAAAGCTCATGCGAAAGACGTTTTTCGACTTGAACGCGAGCTTGTCTTGGATGTCGTCGATGACTTGTGGCGTTGCCGTGGCGGTGAGAGCCAACACGGGAACGTCGGGTTTCATCTTGCGGAGCTTGTCTATCTCCAAATAGGCCGGACGGAAATCGTAGCCCCACTGGCTGATGCAATGAGCCTCGTCGACGGTGATGAAGCTCACGCGCATGTGGCGGAGCTTGACCTGGAAAATCTCGGAGGAGAGACGCTCAGGGGACACGTAAAGCAACTTCACGTCGCCTAGGACGCAATTCTCAAGCGTGCTGACTATCTCGCCGCGTTTCATGCCCGAGTATATGGCCACCGCCCTCACCCCCTTGGCCCTTAAATGCTGAACCTGGTCTTTCATCAAGGCTATGAGCGGCGTGACGACTATGCACGTGCCATCCGACGCGAGAGCCGGCACCTGAAACGTGATGCTCTTGCCTCCACCCGTAGGCATAAGGCCAAGGGTATCCCTGCCAGAACCAATACTCTCGATAATCTCACGCTGGATGCCGCGGAAATCATCATAACCCCAGTATTGGCGGAGAATGTCGCGATAGATGTCTTTTTTCTCCGTTCCCATTTGCTTTCAGCGTGGCTATATGTCTTCTTCCGTTGGCCGTATGTCCTCTATCTGAAGCTGCACCTGGTTGCGCTTAAACACGTTTGACTCCAAGGTGTAGGCTATGTCAAACGACCTCTTCGACTTGATATACCTTGCCGAGGCGCTCTGCCCGAAGGCTATGCCGTTGACCACCGTGCCCGATTTGGAATCTACAAGCTCCAGCTTGATGTGTTCCTGTGAGCGTCCCACGACCTTGCTCGTGCCATAATCATACACGCCCTTGGTGCAGAACATGGGCTTCTCGTTGCCTGGCCCGAAAGGAGAGAAACGCCGCAGGTCGCTGAAGAAGCGCTTGGTAATGTCCTTGAAGTCGAGCACCTCATCGATGCGCAGCAACGCCTCGGTTTGCTCAGCCTGTATGTGCTCGTCGACGTAATGCTGGAAACGGTTGCGGAACTCAGGCACGTCGCACCATTTCAACGTCAAGCCGGCGGCATAAGTGTGGCCGCCAAAGTTGAGCAGCATGTCGCGACAGCTCTTTATAGCCGAATAGATGTCGAACCCCATCACCGAACGGGCCGAACCAGTGGCAAGGTCGCCATCGCGCGTGATGACCACCGTGGGACGGAAATAAAGTTCGGTAAGGCGTGAGGCCACGATGCCGATGACACCTTTCTTCCAGTGTTCATCGTAAAGCACGATGGAAGAATGGTGCTTCTGTGCGTCAATGCGCGACACTATCTGGTTGGCCTCTTCGGTCATCTGCTTGTCTATGTCCTTGCGCTGCTCGTTATACTCGTCGATGTGACGGGCTTTCTTCACGGCGGTGTTGAAGTCTTTCTCCACGAGCAAGTCGACGCTCTCCTTGCCGTTCTCCATTCGGCCAGAGGCGTTGATGCGCGGGCCAATCTTGAAGATTATGTCGCTCATGGACATCTCGCGCCCGCTGAGCCCGCAAATGTCTATGATGGCCTTCAAGCCAACAGACGGGTTCTGGTTGAGCTGCTTCAAGCCATGGAAGGCGAGGATGCGGTTCTCGTCGACCACGGGAACGAGGTCGGCGGCAATGCTCACGGCGCAGAAGTCGAGAAGGGGAATGAGGCGGGAGAACGGGATGCCATTGTTCTTTGAGAAGGCTTGCATGAACTTGAACCCTACCCCACAGCCACAAAGATGCTTGAAAGGATAGGTGTCGTCAGCACGCTTGGGATTGAGTATTGCCACGGCATCGGGAAGCGAGTCGTCAGGCATGTGGTGGTCGCAGATGATGAAGTCTATGCCAAGGCTCTTGGCGTAGGCTATCATGTCGTTGGCCTTGATGCCGCAGTCGAGAATGATGATGAGCTTCACGCCCGTCTCATGGGCATAGTCAATGCCTTTCTTGCTCACGCCGTAGCCTTCGTCGTAGCGGTCGGGAATGTAATAGTCGATATTGGAGTAAAACTGTTGCAGGAACTTATAGACCAGTGCCACAGCCGTGCAACCGTCAACATCGTAGTCGCCATAAACGAGCACTCGCTCCTTACGTCCCATGGCATCGTTGAGCCTGTCCACGGCCACGTCCATGTCCTTCATCAAGAAAGGGTTGATGAGGTCGGAAAGCTGAGGGCGGAAAAACCGCTTGGCGGCACTTTCCGTAGTGATGCCTCGCTTGACGAGCAATCCCGTAAGAGTAGGGCTCATGCTGAGTTTCTCGCTCAGCTCAAGTGCTTGGCGAGATTTCTCAGGTGTTAATGGGTCGTACTTCCATTTGAAATGCATGTTGTTGTTTTTTATTTCTTCTGCAAAGATAAGGAAAAAAGAAAACAAATGAAAGCATTGCCATGATAAAAGCATAAAAAAAGAAAGAGGGTGTGTCAAAACCCAAAATAACCTGAGTTCGGGATAAGCGGACTGTGGATAAAGGTTTTTGTTAAAGCCCTGCCTAACTATGCAGCAACAAAAAAAACGGGCGGTTCCCACTCTATGAGAACCGCCCATAATATATAAAAATGAAAAGTGTTTACTTCACTGTGCAGAAGATATTGTCTTTTGTCTTTCTTGTAGGATACAACTTAACTGTGTTGCCTGCTACTGAGAGGTTGGCGCCACCAGCTGTCAGGTTGTCGAGACTTCCACCGAGATTGATGTCCCAACCGCCGTTTATGCGGAACTTCCAGCCGTCGGCTGTAACGCCAACATTGGTTGCCTCGAAACAATACTCCTTAGCGTTCCATGTCATGGTTGCGTCGCCACCCCAACTGTTGAAGCCACCGATGATGCCCATGGTCTCAACCTTAGTGGCTGTGATGGTGCCTTCTGAAAGATTAACATCGAAGTAGTAGACACCCTCTCCAGCGTTCACACCGAAGTTTCCGCCTTCGTTGGTAGCAGCTCCACCAAAGTTTACAAATGCACCAGCATTGATTTCGTTGTCCCAGCTTCCAGCTACACGCTGGAACTTGAACTGGAGACCAGCTCCGTTAGGATCGGCTATATATACATAACCAGTGTAAACGCCCTTTGCATCATCTACGAGAGCAAGCTTCTGGTCAGAAGAACTCCAACCATCAGTGCTACCAATGAAGTAGATGAACGGATCGTAGTTGACTTCCTCGATGGTGTAAGAATAGTCCATCATGTTGATGGTGAGCTTATACTTACCAGCCTTGGCAATCTTACCAGCCTTAGCTTCACCGTTGGTCAGCGCACCAGTCATGCTGTCGTCGCCGTCAACCTTAGGACCTACTACGCCAGCAGCCCAGATGTTACCGGCATCAGCGTTCTTCTTAGGAATAATCTTCCAATACTGGTCAGCCTTGGTTGTCTCGAAGCTTATGGTGAAGATAGGATCGTCATATACAT
>JALEJI010000019.1 GCA_022769825.1 Prevotella sp.
AAACAAAAATGGCCGAAAACCCGCCGTCGGCGTTGTCAAGAGGCAGAAGGCTACCCTTTTTCCGCTCTATTTGCACCTGTTTTCAAGTGTTAAATTTCGGCAATAATATTTTACAATTCAACGTTTACGTCATGGTGCGTGTCATGGATTAATACAAGGCCGATGCTGTGTTGGCAGTTAATATAAAATAAATTACGGTCGTGTTGCTTAGCCATGTTGTTTATTCTTGTTAACTTTGCAGGCTAAACCAAGACGTTTTAACTAAAAACAAGACAGAGATGCGACAAAAACGACAATTGTTTGCGGCTATGGCCTTGTGTGCCTTGACATTCTCCAATGCCATGGCCAAAGGCTCCACGCCATTGAGATATTGGTTCGACACCCCGACAACGCTGCGGGGCCACGCCGTGTGGCTCTCCACGAGCGCTGACCGCAACCCCACGAAGCGACAGGTGGAGCGCGCCGGCGACACGTCGGTCAACCCCGACCCCGAATGGGAGTCGCGCTCGCTGCCCATAGGCAACGGCAGCATAGGCGGCAACGTGTTCGGCTCGGTGGAGGCTGAGCGCATAACGTTCAACGAGAAGACGCTGTGGCGCGGTGGCCCCAACACGTCGCGCGGGGCGGCCTACTATTGGGACGTGAACAAGCAGTCGGCTCCCGTAGTGTCGCAGATTCGCGAGGCGTTCGCGCGAGGCGACTGGCAGGAGGCGGCACGGCTCACGCGGAAAAACTTCAACAGCGTGGTGCCTTACGAGTCGACGGCGGAAGACCCGTTCCGCTTCGGCAGCTTCACCACGGCGGGAGAGTTCTGCGTCGAGACGGGGCTCAGCGCCGTGGGCATGACGCGTTACCGTCGCGAGCTCTCGCTCGACTCTGCCCTCGCCAAGGTGAGCTTCAGCAAGGACGGCGTGGACTATAAGAGGGAGTTTTTCGTGTCGTATCCGGCCAACGTCATGGCCGTTCGCTTCTCGGCGTCGCGAGGCGGCAAGCAAGACCTCAGGCTCAGCTACGTGCCCAACCCCGTGTCCACGGGCAAGATGACGGCCGACGGCGCCGACGCGCTCTGCTGGACGGCACGGCTCGACAACAACGGCATGGAGTATGCCGTGCGCGTGAAGGCGATGGCGAAGGGCGGAACGGTGGCCAACAGCGACGGTAAAATAACGGTCAGAGGCGCCGACGAGGTGGTGCTGCTCATCACCGCCGACACCGACTACCGCGCCAACTACGACCCCGACTTCAACGACCCGAAGGCATACGTGGGCGTGGATCCAGCGCAGACCACCGCCGGCTGGATAAAGAAGGCCGCGGCAAAGGGTTACGATGGCTTGCTCGGTGAGCACCTCGCCGACTATTCAAGCCTCTTCGCGAAGGTGAAGCTCGACATCAACGAGGCCTCAATGGGCAAGGACCTGCCAATCGGCCAGCGTCTCGCGGCCTACCGCCAGGGCAAGCCCGACTATTATCTCGAACAGCTCTACTACCAGTTTGGCCGCTACCTGCTCATAGCCTCGTCGCGCCCGGGCAACATGCCGGCCAACCTCCAGGGCCTATGGCACAACAACGTGGACGGCCCTTGGCGTGTGGACTACCACAACAACATAAACCTGCAGATGAACTACTGGCCGGCTTGCTCCACCGGCCTGGGACAGTGTGAGCTGCCACTCTTCGACTTCATACGCACGCTCGTCAAGCCCGGCACGGTGACGGCGAAGTCGTATTTCGGCACGCGCGGATGGACGACATCCGTATCGGGCAACATCTTCGGCTTCACCTCGCCGCTCTCAAGCGAGGACATGTCGTGGAACTTCTCGCCATTCGCTGGGCCGTGGCTCGCCACCCACCTCTGGGACTACTACGACTATACCCGCGACCGCCATTTCCTTGAGTCGTATTATGACATACTGAAAGGTTCGGCCGACTTCGCCTCCGACTATCTGTGGCACCGTGCCGACGGCGTATATACCGCCGCGCCCTCCACGTCGCCCGAGCATGGCCCCGTGGACCAAGGCGCCACGTTCGCCCACGCCGTGATACGCGAGGTGCTCACCGACGCCGTGGAGGCCAGCCGCGTGCTGGGCAAGGGCGAGAAAGACCGTCGGCAATGGGAAGACGCGCTGAAGCACATCGCGCCTTACAAGATAGGACGCTACGGACAGCTCATGGAGTGGTCCACCGACATCGATGACCCGAAAGACGAGCATCGCCACGTGAACCACCTCTTCGGCTTGCACCCCGGACACACCATCTCGCCCGTGACGACGCCCGAGCTGGCCAAGGCCGCGAGGGTGGTGCTCGAACATCGCGGCGACGGCGCCACGGGATGGTCTATGGGATGGAAGCTCAACCAGTGGGCACGCCTGCACGATGGCAACCACGCCTACAAGCTCTATGGCAACCTGCTAAAGAACGGCACGCTCGACAACCTGTGGGACTCGCACCCGCCATTCCAGATAGACGGCAACTTCGGCGGCACGGCGGGCGTGACGGAGATGCTGCTCCAGAGCCACATGAGATTCATCCACCTGCTGCCGGCCTTGCCCGACGCTTGGGCCGAGGGGTCGGTGAGCGGATTGGACGCGCGTGGCAACTTCACCGTCTCCATCAGTTGGAAGCAGGGCAAGCTTGCCAAGGCGATCATACTCTCTGGTTCGGGCGAGCCATGCGTGGTGCGCTATGGCGACGCCCAACTGAAGTTCAAGACGCGCAAGGGCGCGCGCTACACCGTGGTGCCCGACGGAGGGAAGCTGAAAGTCGTGGCAGGAGCCAAATAATATGGCGCGGCCAAGGATAATTTATACGCGGAGAGAAATTAGCGAGATTTTTTCGAGAAAAAAGCAGGAAAGATTTGCTAATTAGCTAAAAATATGTAACTTTGCACCCTGTTTAGGGGGGTGTTGTCCCTATGCATTAAAGTTAGAACCTTAAAATAGTTGGATGAAGAAAGACAATTTGAAAGATCAGTACCGCGTCAATGGTCAGATTCATGTGCGGGAAGTTCGTGTGGTAAGTGATGGCGGCTCAGAGGTGATGCCTACGCGCAAAGCCTTGGATTTGGCCCGTCAGCAAGAGCTCGATTTGGTGGAGATTTCTCCCAACGCTCAACCACCAGTCTGTCGTATCATCGACTATAGCAAGTTCCTCTATCAGCAGAAGAAGCGGCAAAAGGAGATGAAGCAGAAGCAGGTCAAGGTGGAGGTCAAGGAGATTCGCTTCGGACCACAGACCGACGACCACGACTATCAGTTCAAGCTCAAGCACGCCAAGGAGTTTCTTGAGGAGGGCAACAAGGTGCGCGCTTACGTGTTCTTCCGTGGCCGCAGCATCCTCTTCAAGGACCAGGGTGAGGTGCTCTTGCTCCGTTTCGCCAACGACCTGGAGGAAGTGGCAAAGGTAGAACAGCTGCCGAAGCTTGATGGAAAGAAGATGTTCCTCTTCCTCGCGCCTAAGAAGGCTGGCGTGGCAAAGCAAAGCCAGCAGAAGCGCGACAGGCTCGCCAAGGAAGCCGTGGAGAAGGAACAGCAGAAGCTGAAAGACGAGGAAGACGCTAAGAAGAAGGGAATGCTCGGAAACGCCAAGGGCGCCGAGGAGCTCCTCGCAAAGCTTAACACCAAGGCTTGACGGTTAACGCCGTAGCCCGACAATAAAAGAATTATCACTGTGTGGCCCCGCCTGGTATATGCGTTGCCACCTTTCATAAACAATAAATAAACAATAACAAAAATGCCAAAAGTAAAGACAAACTCCGGCGCAAAGAAGAGATTCACATTCACCGGAACAGGTAAGATCAAGCGTCATCACGCTTATCACAGTCACATCTTGACTAAGAAGACGAAGAAGCAAAAGCGTAATCTGGACCACCAGACACTCGTGGACCGCACTAACCTCAAGCAGGTGCGCGACTTGCTTTGCCTCCGTTAACTTAACAGGCGTGTTAAAAGTAAACTTAGTCAAAACGAATTAAAGAAGAAAAATTATGCCAAGATCAGTAAATCACGTAGCATCAAAAGCTAAGAGAACAAGGATACTGAAGAAGACCAAGGGCTACTTTGGTGCTCGCAAGAATGTGTGGACCGTAGCCAAGAACACTTATGAGAAGGGTCTCACATACGCTTACCGTGACCGCCGTAACAAGAAGCGCAACTTCCGCGCTCTCTGGATCCAGCGTATCAACGCTGCCGCTCGCCAGTATGAGATGAGCTACTCACAGCTCATGGGCGCGCTCCACAAGGCTGGCATCGAGATCAACCGCAAGGTCCTCGCTGACCTCGCCATGAACAACGAGGCCGCTTTCAAGGCTATCGTCGAGAAGGTTAAGTAAGATGTCCTGAAGGGAAATCATTAAATAACCCAACATAATAAGGGATGTGCCACACATCATGTGGCGCATCCCTTATTTTCTTTTCATCGTTAACGTAATGCCGGTTCTTCAGTCGCTTGTTGTAATTAGTAGACCCTAAATTAAACTTCATGTTCAGCCTAACAGGTTTTTAAGACAGGTAATGCTAAATGAGCACGGTTCACCAGCGAGGGGCAGGCCTCTCGCTGGTGAACCGTGCTCATTTGTTTTCAATGGTAGTTCATGTTATATGCCGGTTGGTTCACTTCAAGTTGAATGTCAGCGTGCCACCGTTGACCAGCTCCTTGTGCGACACGCGGTAGCTGTTCCGCTTTTTGTCGCCGAGCGTCATCGTGCTTATGATGTGTGCCGACGGGGTGGGGCGATTGGCCACGATGGTGAGGTCGCCGCCAGGATAGTAGCGCTTGTCGAGGTGCAGCGTGGCGCGGTCGAACACCGGCGAGGTGAGCGTATAGCTTGGGTCGCCGGGGCAGTCGGGATAGAAGCCGAGCATGGAGAAGACCACCCATGCCGACATCGTGCCCGTGTCGTCATTGCCGGGAATGCCGTCGGGCTTGTCGGTGTAGTATTTGGCTATGAGCTTATGCACCTCTTCCTGGGTGCGCCATTCCTCGCCCTCGAAGCGGCTGAAGACGTAAGGATAGGCTATGTCGGGCTCGTTGGCAGGGTCGTAGAGTCCCTTGTCGAAGACGCTTTGCAGGCGGTTGACAAACGGCTTGGCACCGCCCATGAGCTTGGCGAGTCCGGCGATGTCGTGGGGGACGTAGAACGTGTAGTTCCACGAAGAGCCCTCATGGAATCCCGGTGCGTTGGAGAAGTTGGCACCGTCGCCCGGGTCGTATGGCGTGAGCCATGAGCCGTCTTTCTGCCTTGGGCGCAGCGTGCCCGTCTGCTTGTCGTAGTAGTGCTTGTAGCCGAGGCTACGCTCGCGGAAGAGCTTGGCGTCTTGCTTGTGGCCAAGGCTCTCGGCCAGGCGTGCCAGCGACGCGTCGGCGACATAGTATTCCAGGGCGTGGGACACGGAGTTGTCGCCAGACTGGTCTTGGGCGAACCACCCCAACGGTATGTACCCGCGGCTGGCGTAAGGGTCTATGTCGCGGCGCATGAGGTTGTCCTTGCCCGGCGTGGTGGCCGACTTGCGGAAGGCCTCATAAGCCGTGTTGATGTCGAAGCCGCGCAAGCCCTTGAGCCACGTGTCAGTGATGACGGGTATGGCAGGGTCGCCCTCCATGGTCCACGTCTCGCGGCCGAACAGCTCCCAGCGAGGCATCCAGCCCCACTCGCGATACATGTCTATCATCGTGCGCACCATGTCAACCTGGCGGTCGGGGTAGAGCAGGGTCTCGAGCTGGTGCAGGTTGCGGTAAGTGTCCCAAAGCGAGTAGACGGTGTAGCGCGTGCCATCGGTGTGGCCAATGCTGTCGCTCTCCATCGTGGGGTACTCGCCGTTCACGTCTTGCAGGACGCAAGGCTCGAGCTGGGTGTGGTAGAGCGCGGTGTAGAACACGCGCTTCTGCGCCTCGGTGCCGCCCTCGACGGTAATCTTGCCCAAGGTCTTCTCCCATTCCTCGTCGGCCAGGCGCGCCATGTCGTCGAACGACTTGCCGCGTTGCTCCACGTCGAGGTTCTCCCTCGCGTTCTTGATTGAGACGAACGACACGCCCACGGAGACCTCCACCTCGGAGGTGTCGGCAAAGTCGTAGTTGAAGAAGCATCCTATGTGGTCGCCGGCAAGGTCGCGCCCGTAATTGTTGTAGAGCTTGTATTTGCCGTTGTCGGGATCCCATTCGCCTTTCACGCCCTCCATCTTGGGCTGCAGCTTCCAGAAGCCCGACGACTGCGGACGCTTGTTGACCCTTACCACGAAGTACATCGGGAACACCGCCTGCGAATTGTAGCAGAAGGTGCCGAGCAGGCGGAAACCTTCTATCTCGGTGTCGCTGACGCGTCTCACGCTGCCGCCCACCTCGTTGGTCAGTCCGTCGCCGATGTTCACGAGGATGTGGCCCTCGCCCTTGGGGAACGTGTATCTCTCTCGCGAGGAGCGAAGCGTGGACGTCATCTCGCACTTCACGCCATATTTCTTCAGCCTGACGCCATAATAACCCGGGCGGGCCGTCTCCTGGTCGTAGGTGGAGCCGTAGTCGCGGTAGTCGACGTTGAGCTTGCCCGTGGTGGGCATGGTGAGCAGCGTGCCCATCTCTGGGCAGCCCACGCCGCTCAGCATGACATGGGCGAAGCCGGTCATGTAGACATTGTTGTATTCGTAGGCTGCCGACCACCATCGCTTGTCCTTGTCAAACTTGTTGAGGTCCGAGCCCATCACGTTGAACGGGGTCACCGTCATCAGTCCGTGAGGCAGAACCGCTCCCGGGTTGCAGACCGAGAAGTTTGTCGTGCCAATCATTGGGTCGACATATCGTGTCAAGTCATCCGCTTTGGCGTGTTGCGAGAAGCACGCCAGGGCGAGAAGCATGGTTGACAATATTTTCTTCATGATTAATAATATATCAGTCGTGTTTAACAAGTTAAGGAGCCATTTAGCGCACTCGCATCTCCAGTGCGAATGGTTCGCCGGCCTTTACCGTGCCCGCTGGCAGCGTCACGGTGACGGCATCGCCTTTGACCGATGTCTTGAGCTTCCTGCCATTGGCCACGAGAACCACCTTGCCCTTTGGCAGGTTGCCTGTCCACTTGATGGCTTGCGGCGCGGGCTTGCCGGCGCCTGACGGGTAGAGGGCGAAGATGGTCTTCCCGTCTTTCGAGGCCGTGAACCACACGTTGCCACTGTGATAGTTCTTCGTCGTCACCGTGCTATAGATGGCCTTGCCGTTGGCGCGCATCCACTTGCCTATGGCCTGCAGGCGCGTCACGGCCTCCTGCTGTATGAGGCCTTCGGGTGTGGGGCCAACGCCAAGCACCATGTTGCCGCCCTTCGCCACGACCTCCATGAGCGTGCTGATGACTTTCTCAGGACTCTTCCAAGTAGGGCGTGGCACCCAACCCCAGTCGTTGGTCAGCGTGATGCAGCTCTCCCAAGGATGGCTTAGCTGCTTGGCGGGAATGGTCTGTTCGGGGGTCTGGTAGTTCTCGTAGGGGCCACCGATGGTGCGGTCCACGATGAGCAATCCGGGCTGGTTGCGACGCACGCCCTCGGCTATGCGCGGCATGTCGATGTCCTGGTTGTTCTCCTTGCACACCCAGCCGCCGTCGAGCCAGAGAATGTCCACGTTGCCATAGCGTCGCGGGTCGGTTATCTCGCACATCTGGTTGTAGACAAACTGCTTGTAGCGGTTCCAGCGCCAAGGCCATTTCTTGATGTCGTAGTTGACGTTTCGGCCTCGCTTCGTCGGGTACACGTCCCACCAATAGTCCTGTGAGTGCCAGTCGGGCTTGGAGAAATAAGTGCCAAGCATGAATCCCTGGTCACGGAAAGCCTGGAGCACGTATTTCAGCACGTCGCGCTTGGGGTTCTGCTTGAAGGCGTAATTGGCGATGGAGAAATCGTCGTATTTGCTGTCGAACATGCAGAAGCCGTCATGATGCTTTGTGGTGAAAATCATGTATTTCATTCCGGCGTCCTTCGTCACGCGTGCCCATTGTGTAGGGTCAAACTTGGTCGGGTTGAACTTTTTTGCCAACCCCCAGTACCAGTCCTTGTATTGCTGGTAGGTCTGTGTGGTGTCGCGGGTTATCCATCCCTCGTCGCAGATGGCCCAACTCTCCACCATTCCAGGAACGGAATAGAGTCCCCAGTGGAAGAGTACACCGAATTTCAGGTCTTGCCATTTACCGAGCTTGTCGAGAACCTTTTGGTCTGTCGGCCATACATATCCGTCGCTTTGCTCCATCACGTCGCCACGCTGTTGGGCGAACATGGTCAAGGAGAGCAAGCACGAGAAGGCAAGGGTCATTACTCTCTTCATGTCTTTTTCTTTGTTTTTCTTTAATGGCAATGGCGGCAAAGCGGAAACATTGCCGTCAATAGTCACCATTGTCGTTAGAATATGATTAATTCAGATTATAACAAGATTAATTCTGCTTTGTATGCTTGCAGCCTGAGTCGCTTTCAGCGCACCGTTATCTTGTCCTTCAAGAGGATGTTGTCGCTTGATGAGCCCACCATGACGGTGAAGTCGCCGGGTTCCACCACCTCTTTCATGTCGCGGTTCACGATGAAGAGCTGTTCTGGCCCGATGTTGAAGGAGAAGCGCCGCGTCTCGCCGGCTTTTATGAGCTTGCGGTCGAAGGCGCGCAGCTGCATCACGGGTTGTGCCATCGAAGCAACCTCGTCGTGGATGTAGAGTTGCGGCACCTCCTCGCCGTCGCGGCTGCCGGTGTTGGTCACGTCGAACGACACTTCGAAATGGCTATCGTCTTTCCGCGCGACGCTGAGGTTGGAGTATTTGAACGTGGTGTAGCTCAAACCGTAGCCGAAGGCGTAAAGGGGCTTGGCAGACATCTCCACGTAGTTTTGCGGCTCGGCTTTCTTGTTGTAGTAGACAGGAAGCTGGCCCACGCCACGCGGCACGCTGATAGGCAATCGCCCGGCTGGGTTGTAATCGCCAAAGAGCACGTCGGCAATGGCCCTTCCGCCTTCCTGTCCGGGGTAATATGCCGTGAGGAGGGCGTCGGCGTTCTCCGCCGCCCAGTTTTTCAGCAATGGGCGACCTTCGATATACACCACCACGAGCGGCTTGCCGGTCTTCTTCAGCTCACGCAGCAGACGGTCTTGTAAGCCGAGAAGTCCCAGCGTGGCACGGTCGTAGCCTTCGCCCGACTCCATGTCGCTCACGCTGTTGGCGTTGGCCTCAGCCGCACCAGTCTCCTTGTAGCTCGTCTTGAAGTCGCGCGCGCTGCTGCCGCCCACGCAGGCAACCACCACGTCGGCCTGGCGCGCCGCTTCCACCGCCTCGGCTATGTTGTTGTTGGCGGTGTCGCGAATGGCGCATCCCTTCACGTATTTTATGTTGGCCTCAGGCAACAGCTGCCTCACGCCGTCGAGCACGGTCTTCACGTTGCCTTGCTCTTGAGGCGCGGTGTAGTCGCCAAGCATGTTGTACACGTTGTCGGCGTTGGGCCCGACGAGAGCCACCTTCACGTCTTTCTTGAGCGGCAACACGCCATTGTTCTTCAGAAGCGTGATGGTCTTTCTTGCCACCTGGCGCGCCACTTCCACGTTCTCGCTCGTGCGCACGCCCTTTGCCGCCTTGTCGGGGTCAACGTATGGGTTCTCGAAGAGACCCATCTTGAACTTCAGGCGCAGCACGTTGGCGCAAGCCGAGTCGATGGCCGCCTCAGTGGATATGCCGCGCTTCACGGCCTCGCCCAGTTCGGCGTAAGCCCGTCCGCCGAGGTCAACGTCGACACCGGCGTTGAGCGCGTAGGCGCCTGCCTCGGTGAGGTCGCGTGCCACGTGGTGGGTCGTCAAGATGCCGTCCACGCTGTAAAGGTCAGACACGGTGAAGCCCTTGAAGCCCCATTCGTTTCTCAGTATGCTTTTCAGGTAATAATCGTCCATCGTGGACGGAACGCCGTCGAGACTGTTGTAGCTCGTCATAACCGATAAAGCCCCGGCGTTGATGGCCTTGCGGAAAGGTTGCAGGAAAAACTGTCTTATCTCACGCTTTCCGAGATAAGTAGGCGCGCCGTTGTGGCCGCCTTCCGTCGTGCCGTAGCCGATAAAGTGCTTCAGCGTCGGGATTGTGGCATAAGGCTTTGACACGTCGCCTCCGCCGAGGCCTTCTATCTCTGCCGCCGCCATGTCGCCCGCCAATTCGGGGTCCTCGCCCATGTTCTCTTCCACGCGGCTCCAGCGTGGCTCACGGCAGAGGTCAATCACGGGGCCGTAGCTGATGTGCGCGCCCTGAAGCCTGACCTCGCGTGCTATCACGCCGCCCATCTCGCGTGCCACGTCACGGTCGAAGGTGGCGGCAAGGCCGAGACCTGTCGGGAAGACGGTGGTGCCTATCGCCATGTGGCCGTGTGGCGCTTCCTCGGCAAGGAAGAGCGGAATGCCGAGGCGAGTGTTCTCGATGACGTATTTCTGCAACGCGTTGCCGCAGAGCGCGGCGAGGCGAGGGTTGAGGCCGTTGTCGAGGGTCTTCCTCGTCCAGGGGTCGGCACGGTAGGTAGCCCAGAGCATGCCGATGTTGCCGTCGGCAATGTCTTTCTTGAAAGCCTCGGACGGCACGACCTTCTTCCTGCCAATCACGTCGTAATAGCCCCAGGCGAGCGTGCAACGCAGCTGCCCTATCTTCTCCTGAAGTGTCATCCTGCCCAGCAAGTCTTTCACGCGTTGTTCCACGGGCAGTTTGGCGTCACGATAGGGCAGGGTGGCCTTCTGACGCGCGTAAGTGAAAAAAACGGCAGTCAGCGCGGCTGCCGTTATGAAGAATCTTTGGATGTGCATTCCTACTTATCAGTATGACTTTGCCACTTTTCTGAACTCGCTTGGCCAGAGGTGATGAGCGTAGTTGTAGCCGTACAGCTCATAGATGTGGCGCAGGCTGTCGACACGCTTCTTGAACGCCTCGAAGTTCTTTTCGCTTGGCTGCAACCACTGCACTTCTGAGAGGGCGGCCATGCGCGGCAGCACCATGTATTCCACTTGGTTGGTATAGGGTATGTACTCTGTCCACACGTTTGCCTGCACGCCCTTGATGTGTGCCTTCACCGATGGAGCCAACTCTGCTGGCACAGGCTCGAGGTTGTAGACGTTGGCGACGTCGGAGAATCCGCCAATCGCTGGAGGCTCAGAGCCAGTGTCCTTTGACTGGTAGTGATCGAAGTAGAGGGCGTTGTTGGGCGACATGATGACATCGTGGCCAAGCTTCGCTCCTTGTGCTCCAGGCTCGGCACCGCGCCACGACATGATTGTGGCAGTGGTGTCGACGTCGCAGCCCAACAGCTCGTCCCATCCAATGATCTTGCGGCCTTTCGCCTCAAGGTATTTCTGCACTCGCTTGGCGAAGTAACCCTGCAAGCGCGCTTCCTTTGATATGCCTTTGCTGTCGGTCAGGCCTTGCTTTGCTATCATGGCCTGGCACTTGGGGCAATTCTCCCAGCGCACGCGCGGGCTCTCGTCGCCGCCGATGTGGATGTATTGTCCGGGGAAGAGGTCGCAGATGTGGTCGAGGGTCTTCTCGATGAAGGTGTAGACCTTCTCGTTGCCGGCGCAGAGGATGTCTCTGTATACGCCCCAGAATTCGCCGGTCTTGTAAGGGCCGCCCGTGCAACCCAGCTCAGGGTAAGCGGCAAGGGCCGCCATCATGTGGCCGGGCATGTCGACCTCGGGCACGATGGTGACGTATCTCTCGGCGGCATATTTCACGATGTCGCGAATCTCGTCGTCGGTGTAGTATCCACCGTAAGGCACGCCGTCCTCAAGCTCGCTGTTGTGGCCTGTCACGGTCTGCGCGCGCTTTGAGCCAACTTCGGCGAGGCGTGGGTAGCCAGGCACGCTGAAGCGCCAGCCTTGGTCGTCGGAGATGTGCCAATGCAGGCGGTTCATGTTGTGCAAGGCGATAAGGTCGATGTACTCCTTCACAAACTTGGCGGGGAAGAAGTGGCGCGCGCAGTCGAGCATCATGCCGCGGTAGGCGAAGCGGGGAGACGCCTCCACCTTGGCGGCGGGCAGCTCAACGCTCTCGGCGCTCTGGAGCACGGGCAGCGACTTGCGGATGGCTTGCACGCCGTAGAACACGCCTGCGGCCGTAGCGCCCGTGACGGTGACACCACGCTTGTCGACAACTATCTCGTAGGCCTCAGGAGCCAATTTGGCCTTGGCGTTGAGCACGAGGCTGATGCCGGTCTTCGCCTTGCCCTTGGCGGCTTGCTTGCCAAGCTCGAGCTTGGTCATGTCTTTCACGTATTGCGCGAGGAACGTGGCGTTGCGCTCCATGTCGGCATTGCCCGCGGTGTAGTTGATGACCGTGGAGGCCGACAGCGTGAAGTCGCCGCCCTTGGCGTTATAGCTAATCTTGTCGGGTGCGGGTACCACCTTGGCAAAGTCTGCTTTCTCTGTCGCGCCCACTGCCGTGAGGCACGTCAGGAAAAGTGACACTAAAAATGTTTTTCTCATAATTCTTTTTGGTTTTTCGTGTTTGTTGGGTTATTTGTTATTTATCATTCCATCGTGAAATCGATGCGGCTGCCATTGGTCAACATGCCATGGCTCAGGAAGTTGGTCGTGAGCTTCTGCCCGTCCACGGCCTTTGCCTGGATGAAGCGCTTGGCCGGCGCGTCGCAGTTGATGACAGTCGTCTTGCCGTTCTCCAGGTGCAGCTTCACCTGCTTGAAATAAGGCGTGCCGATGGCGTAGTCGGTGCTGCCCGGGCATACAGGGTAGAAGCCCATGGCGGAGAAGACGTACCACGCCGAGGTCTGTCCGTTGTCCTCGTCGCCGCAATAGCCGTCGGTCGTGGCCTTGTAGAGGCGGTTCATCACCTCGCGCACCCAGTATTGCGCCTTGCGTGGCTGGTTGCTCCAGTCGTAGAGGTATATCATGTGCTGTATGGGCTGGTTGCCGTGGGCGTAGTTGCCCATGTCCATGACCTGCATCTCGCGTATCTCGTGAATCACCTGCCCGTAGTAGCTGTCGTCGAAGACAGGGGGGAGGTTGAACACTGAATCCATCATGGCGTTGAACTTGCTTTCGCCGCCCATGAGCCGGATGAGGTCTTCAGGCCGTTGGAACACCGACCACGTGTAGTGCCAGGCGTTGCCCTCGGTGAACACGCCGCCCCACTTGAACGGGTTGAACGGTGTCTCCCATGAGCCATCCTTCTTTCGGCCACGCATGAGGTTGTATTCCTTGGAGAAGAGGTTGCGGTAGTTGAAGCTGCGCTTAAGGTAAGGCTTAATCACCTTTTCCTTCTTGCCCAATGCCTTGCCGAGCTGGTAGATGCACCAGTCGTCGTAGGCATATTCCAGCGTGCGCGCGGCACTCTCGTTTATGCCCACGTCGCACGGTACGTAGCCGAGCTTGTCGTAGTATTCCCATCCTTTCCTTCCCGTGGAGCCCACTGTAGGGTGGCTGGCGTGCGCTCCGTGGAGCACAGCTTGCCACAGGGTCTCGATGTCGTAGCCGCGTATGCCTTTGACCCACGCGTCGGCAACGATGCTCGCCGAGTTGTTGCCGACCATGCAGTCGCGATGTCCCGGACTTGCCCATTCTGGCAGGAAGCCGCTCTCCTTGTAGGCGTTGACGAGACCTTGCTGCATCTCCGTCGCCATGGAAGGATACACGAGGTTGACCAGCGGGAACAGGCTTCGGAAGGTGTCCCAGAAGCCAGTGTCGGTGAACATGGTGCCTGGCAGCACCTTACCGTTGTAGGGGCTGTAGTGCACGGTGTCGCCCTCGGCGGTCAGCTCATAAAACTTGCGTGGGAAGAGCGTGGAGCGGTACAGGCACGAATAGAACGTGCGCATGTGGTCCGTGTTGTCGTCGTTTACCTCCAAGCGCCCGAGTACCTCGTTCCAGCGTTTCTTGCCCTCGGTCTTCACCTCGTCGAGGCTCTTGCCTTCCACCTCCTTGAGGTTTTGCCATGCCTGCTTCTCGCTGATGAACGACGAGGCCACGCGTGCCGTGACCTTGTCGCCACGGTTGCAACGGAACGTCACTATGGCGCCGCCGTGCTCCACTGGGTTCTCGTAGCTGACGGTGAAAGGCCGGTCAAACTTCACCACGAAATAGTCGCGGAAGTTCTTTGGCACGCCGCCGCTGTTGCGCACGCTGTAGCCCGTGACGCATTGGCGCGCCACGTCTACCTTTATAGCCGAGCCCTTGTCGTAGGCGTCTACCACGATGTTGGCGCTGTCGGTGGCAGGCATGGTGAAGCTGAAGAGGCAGGCACGCTCCGTGGGTGCCATCTCGGCCTTGATGTCGTAGTCGGCGAGATATACCTTATAATAATAAGGTGTAACGGTCTCGCCCATGTGCGAGAACCATGAGGCGCGCGCCGTCTCGTCGAAGACGGGCTTGCCCACGGTGGCCATGAGCGAGAACTGTCCGTAGTCGTTGATCCACGGACTGGGCTGGTGGGTCTGTTTCAGGCCGCGTATCTTGTGGGCATCGTAGGTGTAGACCCATCCGTCGCCCATCTTGCCTGTCTGTGGCGTCCAGAAGTTCATGCCCCAGGGCATTGCCACAACAGGATAGGTGTTGCCCGTGGAAAGGGCATACGACGACTGTGAGCCTACCAGCGGATTGACATAGTCCACAGGGTTCTCAACCGACAATGCCGGCAGCGCTAAAAGGGACGCGAATACTACTGATAAATATTTCTTCATTAAAATAATAGTCTTGTTATTGGCTTTTGAGGAAGAAATGTCGCATTATATGCTTCCTTGAGGAATTTAATCTGTGTGAAATGTGTGGAGCTCAAGGACGGTCAGCCTTTGCCGTGCCCCACTTTGAAGGCTTGGGACCCATCACGAGCTCGAGCGTGCCTCCATTGATGATCTCATCGTAGGAGATGTAGCTCTTTGTGTATGGCTTGCCGTTGAGCGTGGCACGCTGCACGTAGATGTTCTTGTCGCTGTTGTTCTTGGCGAGCACCGTGAACGTCTTGCCGTCGCCCACGTTCAGCTCTGCCTTTTGGAAGAGCGGAGAGCCGATGATAAACTTGCCGCCGGCTGGCTCAACCTGGTAGAGTCCGCAAGCCGAGATGACATACCATGCCGACATCTGGCCCACGTCCTCGTTGCCGCTGAGTCCGTCGGGCGCGTTGTTGTACATCTCGCGGAACACTTGGCGCAGCAGAGGCGCGGCCTTGTAAGGCTGGCCCACGTAGTTGTACATGTAGATGACGTGGTGGCTTGGCTCGTTGCCGTGCGCATACTCGCCGATGAGTCCGCTTATGTCAGGCGAGGCGTTCTCGCCAAGGTCGCCGTGCACCACGAACAGCGAATCGAGCTTCTTCGAGAAACGCTTCTCGCTGCCAAAGAGGTTCACGAGTCCGTGAACATCGTGAGGCACGAGCCACGTGTATTGCCAAGCGTTGCCCTCGGTGAAGTCGTCGAAACGATGCACGGAATGGAATGGGTTGAAATTGTCGCGGAAGTGGCCCTTGCTGTCCACGCCACGCATGAAGTTGACCCTCTTGTCGAAATACTTAGAGTAGCTCTTGCTTCGGTTGATGAAATAGTTGTAGTCGTCGGTCTTGCCGAGCATCTTGGCCACCTGCGCCGTGCTCCAGTCGGCAAGCGCGTATTCCAGCCCCTTGGCCACGGTCTCGTTGGTCGTGTCCTTGTCGAATGGGATGTAGCCATATTCGCGCAGCTGCTTCAAGCCGCGCTCGTCGAGCAGTTGCGAGGTCTTCATGGCGTTGAAAGCCTCTTCCTTGTTGGTGTAGAGCCCCTTGAGCACGAGGTCGGCCATGACGGGCACGCCGGGGTTGCCCACCATGCAGTCGGTCTCGTTGTTCCACAAGTGCCATACCGGCAGCTTGCCCTGCTTGGCGAAGATGCTCATGAAGGTGCTGCCGATGTCGGCGCAGCGGTCGCGGTGGATAAGCGTCATGAGCGGCATTTGTGCGCGGTAGGTGTCCCAGAGAGAGAACGTGGTGTATCGCTTGCCGAGGGTGGTGTCGTCGTCGCTAATCTCCGATGGTGCCGTCATGGTGTGGTAGAGGGCGGTGTAGAAGATGGCGCGGTTGTCGGCGTTGGTTGTCTCTATGCGCACGCGGCCCAGTTCCTTGTCCCACTGCTTGTCGGCCTGCTCCCTGACCTGCTCGAGGTTCCACGACAAGAGTTCCTTGTTGAGGTTGGCGCGCGCCTCGTCGATAGACGTGGCTGATATGCCCACGCGTGCCATTATGGCCTCGCCGTTGTTGTCGGTGGCGCGCATGTAAGTCACTGAGTCGCCTTCCTGGCGGGTCATTGACACCGGGCGGTTGAACTCAGCGTAGAAGTAGACGCGCTGATCCTTTGCCCATCCCGACGAATAGCGGTAGCCGGTGATGACAGTGGGCGAGAGCTGCGTGAAGTGGCTGTCGTACATCTTGTCCCAGCCAATGCCCTGCTTGAGGTCGAGCCTGAGCTGTGGCGTGCGGCCATTGGGGAAAGTGTAGCGGTGAAGGCCCGCGTGCGACGTGGCCGTGAGTTCCACCTTCACGCCGTCGCCCGTGACCACGGTGTAGAAGCCCGGCACGCATTTCTCCGTGCCGCGGTCTATGGTGGTCTGCCTCTCGTTGTCGCTCACAACTGGGAGCAACGCCACGTCGCCGAGGTCGCCGATGCCCGTGCCGCTGAGGTGGGTATGGCCGAAGCCGATGATGATGTCGTCGCTGATGTGGTAGCCGGAGCACCAGTCCCAACCACGTGTCACCATGGTGGGGCCGAGCTGCACGAGGCCGAAAGGCACGTTGGCGCCGTAGAACACGTGGCCATGGCCACCCGTGCCGATAGCGGTATTGACATATTGGGTGTAGGTCCCGGCTTGCGCGCCGAGAGAAATTCCCGCGAGAAGGACCGCGGAGAAGATTTTTTTGACAGTTATAGTTTTAAGCATAATATAAGAATATCCAATCCGTACATCTTGGTTTTCGAACAGAACAATCTTGATATGTTTCAAGAAGTTTTTGGCTTGTCGTTATTCCTTTGCAAAGGTAATGAAAAAAACGATAACGGATGGATATTCTTACGCTAAGAAATGTTTAATTGTGGAGATAGGCGTGGCATCATTCGCCGAGCGTGAAGGGCTGGCAAACAATGTCGGGCCTGGTTCCACGGCTGTCGGCGTCGCTGAACCTCACTTCCACGGTCTTTTTCTCGCCCGGCATGAGCGCGAAATAGTTGTCGGAATAGAGTGCCGGCAATATCTGCTCGCCGTCGCCGCCCACGAGGTTGAGCCTGACGAGCAGGGCAGGGGTGTCGCCCGTGTTGCTGACTTCGACGTGGCCTGTCCATTCGCCGCCTTGCTTCTCGAAGTGTCGTGCCACGCTGAGCTTTGGCTCGCCCAGGGTCTTGGCCAGCGATTGCAGGTTGTCGGCTTCGCGGCCTTCCACGTAGAAATTGTCTGATACCACTGTCTGGCCGTCCATGAGGCGCAGCCTTATGAACCATACGTCCTCGTCGGGAGCCGCGATGTCGGTGATAGCGGCCACGGTCGTGTCGCGTTCCGGTCGTGTCTCCACGGTCTTTTCCGTCAGGGTGTCGCCCTTGGCGTCCATTATCCGCATCTCTGCCATGAGGGGCTTGTTCAAGTCGCGACTGACATTCACCACCTCCACTTCGCGCTCAGCCGGGTTCCATTGTATGTGCAACGGCTCGCACGCCTTCTTCACGCCGAAATAAGCCGCCGTGGGCTCAAGGTAATAGTCGTAGGTCTGCCACACCATGCTCGGCCAGCACGGATGGCTCATCCACATCAACAGGCCTTGCCGGTCGGTCTGCCGGCTCTCGAACATGGCGCGGTGGCCGTCATAGTTGAGCCATTGCGCCCACTGGGTGAACTGCCGTGGCGAGGCCGGCTTGCCGAAGTGCCGCTCCATGATGCCGATGAACTCCATGCCGCGTGGCGCGCCCTCCATGCAGAAGTCGTGTTGCCCCCACGTGTCGTCACCGAACGACACGTCCTTCGGTCTCAGGAATCGCCTCAGGCTCTCCCATGTCGGGATGTTGGGCATGCCTTCCTCGGAGTGCAACTTATGAGAGAGGTGCTTGAAATAAAACTCCGTGGGCTTGATGCCGTATGGGCCGTGTCCGGTCACCACGTCGTCGGCAGACGAGCCTATGTATGATAGCTGTGGGTGAAGGGCCTTGATGGAGCCTTGCAGCGCGTCCTGCAGCGTGGCAGGCGGGAATCCCTCGTTGCGCCCGCAGTAGAGGGCGACCGACGGGTGCCTCCTGATGAGGCTGATGAGGTCGCGCGCGTTTTGCATGAACATCGTCTCGTCGTCGGGGTCGGGTCCGTCCCACGGGTTGGCGAGCCAGAAGTCTTGCCATACCATGATGCCGTATTTGTCGCACGCGTCATAAAACTCCTCGTCGCCAATCTGTCCCACCCAGTTGCGTATGATGTTGAAGTTCATGTCGCGATGATAGCGCACGGTGGCGTCGTATTCGCGTCCACGGTAGCGCAGGTTGGTCTCTGAGAATCCCCAGTTGCCTCCCAATGGGTCCAGTCGCTTGCCATTGACGAATATCTGCAACCGCTTGCCCTTGCCGTCGGGCGAAGGCTCGAGGGCGGTGCTCACCTGCCGCAGTCCGGCCTTGTAGCGGAGCGTGCAGAGCGTGTCGGCGCCGCTCGTCAGCGAGAAGCCCGCGTCGTAAAGGTAAGGCGTGCCGTAGCCGTTGGGCCACCACAGCTTCATCTGCCGGCGCGCGAGCTGGCGATATTCCGATGGTGCGAAGCTCACGTCGCGGCTCTCGCCGGCCTGCACCGTGATGTCCTTGGCGAAGCGCAATGTGCCAATCCATCCGTTGAGCGTCACCTTGGCGGGCTCTTCGCGCGTGGAGACCACCTTCACGGTAGGCGTCAGCGTGGCGAGGGTGTCGGCTTCGGCCAGTTCAGTGGTCACGAGAGGGTCGGCGAGGCAGAGGCCATCGTCTTGCGTGATGTACACGTCGTTCCATATCCCCATGCAGCGTCCAGGCGTGGAGGTTATCCAGTCCCATCCTATCGTGGGCGTGAACGTGGGGTTGTCGGCTGCGAGGGCGCCGCCGTTCAAGTCGGTCGAGCGCGCGTTCTTCGTCTTCACCGGGCCAGGGTGGGCGTTCTTCGCCACGTGCACCACAAGCTCGTTGCGCCCCTGCTGCAAGAGGCTTGAGATGTCGAAGCGCGCGCGGGTGAACGCGCCGTCAATCCTGCCCACGCGCTTGCCGTTCAGCTCCACGGTGGCGCGCCAGTCGATGCCGTCGAAACACAGGTACCTGTGCGACTTCGTGGCGTCAAACGTGGCGTCGCCGTTGCTTATCGCCCCGTCGCGCACCAGGATGTCGGCCTTGTAGGTGAAGTCGGAGTTGAAAAACGATTCCGACACCTGCCTCATGTCGTTGGCGACTGTCGTCTCCGGCACCGCGCCAATGTTGATATAGCTCGTCAGGGCCGTTCCTGGCACGGTGGCCTCTATCCATGGCGCCGCGCCTTTTATGAGCCTCGTCGCCTTGTCGTTGTCGCGCCGAAGTTGCCAGTTGTTTATCGACAGCTTGCCCTTGCCCAGGTCGAGGCTGTTGCTTGGCGTTGCCACCAGGCCACCGCGCCCGAGCACTTCCAGTTCGGCCACGCCGTAGGTGCCGCCTTGTGGCGCGGTGAGCCACAGCCTGACGTAGCGGCCTCGCGCCTTCATGGGCACTGAGGCCACGCTGCCGTCCTTGGCGGGCGAGAGCTTGGCCACGTCGCGCCAGTTGGCCCCGTCGTCCGACACTTGCGCCAAGCCCGCCTTGGCCGCGTAGACCCAGTGTATGCGCAAGCGGTCGATGTCGGCTTCCGCGCCGAGGTCAACCTTCAGCCATTGTGGCTGGCTGGCCTCGTCAGGGCTTGCCACCCACGCGCTGAAGAAATGCTCCGATGGCAACCAGCTCATGCTGCGCTGCCGCCAAGGCGACACGCCCAGGTTGAACTCCTTGGGCATGTCGCTTGCCGGGCCATCGTCTATCTCGTAAATCCTCCACCATGCGGCCGAAGGCATGGCGAAGCGCAGCCTCAGTCCGCGCCAGTCCGCGCCCTTGCGGTTGAGCGGTATGGCTACGGTGCCGCGTCGCAGAGGCAGGTTGGTCAGTCCGGTCTGCTTGTTAGGGTCGGTGGAGACGGTCTGCCGTGTCTTGTAGCCGGGCAGTCCGTCGCGCTTCACGCTGCCCACGTCTGCCCACGTCTTCCCGTCGGTGGTGCCCTCGACGGTGATGCTCCATCCTGCTGGCAGTTTTGCGTCGTAAGCCGTCTCAAAACAGAGGCGGAGCGTGTCGGCATGCACGGTCATGCCTTGCCAGAGGTATTGCGTCCAGCCGTCAGGCCCATAGACATAATAAGGCGACACGCAGTTGCCGTCGATGGCCTTCAACCTGTCGCGTGAGGTGTCCACGCCCTTGTTGGTCGATACCGTGAGCGTCTTGGGCTCGCCCTTGGTCAACAGGCCGTCGGTGGCGAGTTGGGCCGTGAGGTTGCAGTCGATGCTCGACGACGCGGTGGCCATCCTGTTCAGGGCCAAGTCGCGATATTCGTTGTCGCCGACGAGCCTCGGCGCGGTATATTCCGCCTTGTTCCCGGGGTAGAGGCCTATCCCGCGGTTGTAGTGGTCTTGTGCTTGCGCGTTGGCGGCGAGCGTCAGCCCTATTGTCGCCATGATGAGGTGATGATTCATGTTGTATTTAGTAGATAGTGTATAGTCGGTGGCTTTTGGTTTCCAAAATTCGTCAAAATACTTGAGATATGCAAGCAAATCAATGAAAATCTTGACAATGAATTGATTTCACCGAAGCACGTTTGGCTTGCAGGGGCCGCCCCTGCAAAGCGCACGATGTACGTCAATTTAATCGGGTAAAAATATTTGTCCCTTCCACGATTTGGACAGATTAGGCACCGTGTGCCCACGTTGAATTGTAAAATATTATTGCCGAAATTTAACACTTGGCAACAGGGGTAAATAGAGCGGAAAAAGGGTAGCCTTTCGCCCTTTTACAACACCGTCGGCGGCTTTTCGGCCAAAAAGTTTTGCCGTTACTGCCTAATCGCGTCGCGATTGCACCGTAATGGCAACGCGATTGCACCGTAACGGCAACGCCTTTTCAGTGAGTTGGCAACGCTGAAAAATCGTAAAATTTATAAGTGTTTTATAATCAACGACTTACCAAAATGGCCCATAATCGCGTCATTTCCACCCAAGCGACACCTTGGTTGAAAAAAAACGATTCTCAGACGACTGCTTGTAAAATATTATTACCCCGATTTAACAGATGCACCATAAGTTGCGGATACTCAAGGAGCACATAGACTCCTCTTTCGTCTTCAGTCTGGTCAAGGACAACTACAGCGTCGACAATGGCCGTCAGGCCGAGGACCCGGTGCGTATGTTCAATTTAAGGCAGAAGTGTTAAATATGGCGGCGAAGAAAAATTTATTTATGAAAACGTTTGCACGCTTGAGATATTTTATTTAATATTGCAGTCGAAAGCAAAAATGCGTTGCAATCTTAACTTAAAACTTCTAAGTATATGACATATGTGATAAAACAGTTTTATTAGATTTCAGAAACTTAGGAGGGGTGAACAACATTATATCTAACTTAAAGTATTTGAACATGAAACCTAACTTAGAGCCACTAAAAAGCGCGACAAGATCGTCTGTTGCCTTGGCAATTGGTTTGCTTTGTATGTCTACTGGAGGTGAAGCTTTCGCTGCCTCGCCGGAGGTGAATGCATTGCGATCCGTAGAACAGGCAAAAGTAACTGTGAAAGGTATCGTTCTCGATGAGAACGGTGAGCCCATCATCGGCGCAAGCGTTGTCGATGCCTCCGGAAAGAACGGAACGGTGACCGATGCCAATGGCAACTTCACCCTCGAAGCTCCCAAAGGCATCACGCTCAAGATTTCTTATTTAGGCTATACGCCTACTACCGTCGCTGCCTCGGGCACGACCGTCCGTGTTGTCATGGAGCCTTCCAACAACGACCTTAACGAAGTGGTGGTCACCGCGCTCGGTATCAAGCGCGAGAAGAAAGCCTTAGGCTACGCCATGCAGGAAGTGAAGACCGAGGGGCTGACGGAGAACAAGAACTTCAGTGTGGCCAACATGCTGCAAGGTAAGGTCGCCGGCGTGCAGATCTCACAATCGGGTACTGGTCTTGGCGGATCAACACGTATCGTAATGCGTGGTCTTAACTCGCTCAGCGGCAACAACCAGCCGCTCTGGGTGGTCGATGGTATGCCTATCAGTGATAACAGCTCGGAGCAGGCTTCGCAATGGGGCGGCTTTGACTATGCCGGTGCAGCTTCTGAGATCAACCCGGAGGACATCGAGAGTATCTCAGTGCTGAAAGGTGCCAATGCTGCAGCCCTCTATGGCTCGCGTGCCCAGAACGGTGCCATTGTCATCACGACAAAGAAAGGTAAGCTCAACCAGCCGCTGCGCTTAGAGTATAACGGAACCCTCGATATCACTAAAGTTTATTCGCCTTACGACTATCAGAATGAATATGGTCAGGGAACCGGCGGCAATTTTGACATCAACTCGAAGATGAGCTGGGGTCAGAAGCTTGACGGCACCATGGTAGACAACTGGCGCAATGTGCTTTACGGTGATGCCAATTACGGCAAGTATGCGCTGACCCCTCAGAAAGACTATATCAAAGATTTCTACAAAACGGGTACCAACTATACCAACACCGTGACGGCAACAGCCGGCGGAGAGAGCCTGCGCGGACGTTTCTCCTTTACCGATTCGCGTGCTAACGACGTTGTTCCTAACTATTCTCAGAACAGGCAGTACTTTGACTTGAATACCGAGTTCACCAGCAAATACTTGGACATCGGTGCCAAGATCAATTACATGCATGAGAAGTCCAAGAACCGTCCAAGTCAAGGTGAGTATGGCGTGATGATACAGTTGGTTAAGATGCCACGTGGCATCCGCCTCAGCGATTTGGAGAACCCGAGGGGAACAGGACAGTATTATTACAATGCTGTCAACTGGTCAGGTCCGAGCGACAACTATGCTAATCCTTACACACTCACTGATCCCGCCAACGGTAACCTGATGGACCGCAACAGAATTATCGGTCAGGTCAACGCCACCTTAAAGTTCACCGATTACTTGAAGCTGACAGGCCGTGTGGGTGTTGACTGGTACAACGATCAGTTCAAGAACTTTAATACGTTGCCTGATCCGACGAATACAGCTTCGCAATACGTTAAAAGCAACAATACCAACAAGGAGTTCAATGCCGACTTAATTCTTTATTTCGATAAGACTTTTGGTGATTATTCTATCAATGCCAATTTGGGTACCGCTGTTACCAACAGCCGCAGCGATGCGTTGGCAGGTTACTCCGGCCTTTTCGCTACGCCGAATGTGATCACGTTGGCCAACGGCCTGACACAGACCGTGGGAGAGTCTTATGCGAAGAAAGAAATTCAATCAGCTTTCTTCTCTGCCTCTTTTGGTTACAAGAACTGGGCTTACTTAGATGTCACAGGCCGTAACGACTGGTCTTCTACGCTCCCTGAGACCAACCGTTCTTATTTCTATCCGTCTGTAAGCTTAAGTGCTATTCTGTCAGAGGTGCTGAAGCTCCCTTCTTGGGTTGACTTCTGGAAAGTGCGTGGTTCATGGGCACAGGTAGGTAACGACACCAATCCTTATCAGCTCGCTACCTATTATTATTTGTGGACATCGGGTGATAAGAACGATGCAGATGGTGACAAGCTCAACCCGAACATCGTCAAGGAATATATGAGCAACGTGAAAGCACTTGCTGACCTGAAGCCAGAGAAGACCAACTCTGCCGAGGTGGGTACCGAGGCCCATTTCTTCGGCAACCGGTTAAGTTTCGACTTCACCTACTATAACACACAGACCACCAACCAGATCCTTACCATCGGTCTGCCCGGCTCATCCGGTTACAAGTCGAAACACATCAATGCAGGTAAGATTAAGAGTCACGGTGTTGAATTGATGATTGGCGGCACACCGATCAAGACAAAGGACTGGCAGTGGGATGTCAACGTCAACTGGGGTCTGAACCGCACAAGCTGCGATTATCTCGACAGCGAGGTCTCCCGCTATACGCTGGGCAGCATCCGTATCGGATCGGCTGTCGTCAATGCAGGAGGCGGTTATGGTGACATCGTGGGCAAGGCTTACAAGCGTGATGCGCAGGGCCGCAAGATCATTGACAGCAACGGCATTCCAGAGTCGGAGAGCGACAAGGTCATCGGCAACATGCTGCCTAAATGGACAGGCTCTGTCGGTACACAGCTGCGCTGGCGCGACCTCACCTTCTCGGCGCTTGTTGATGTCCGTCACGGTGGCAAGTTCATCTCCAACACCGACAACTACGCTTGTCAGCAGGGTACATCCGCAAGAACGCTTTACGGACGTAAGAGCGGTGAGCAGATTGTTGTCGACGGTGTGACAGAAGACGGACAAGTCAACACGAAAGGTGTGAACGCTGAGACTTATTGGACAAGTATTGCCGGCTCCGACGGCATAGCTGAGGAGTTCCTCTACAGCGCAAGCTATATCAAGATGCGCGAGATGTCACTCGGATACATCCTTCCGGCTCATTGGTTCGCCAATACACCGATCAAGTATGTCAAGGTCTCGCTTGTAGGCCGCGACCTGTTCTATATCCACAAAGCTGCTCCCGTGAACCCCGAGGGCGCCTTCTCACGCAGCGACTACGCTCAGGCTTTCGAGCTCGCCTCCATGCCTCCGACACGTAGCTTCGGTTTCTCTCTTAATGTCAAATTCTAAATAGCACACAGACTATGAAAATCAAACTTAATCATATAGGCATTGCTTGCTTGTTCGGAGTGATGGCTGCCGGATGCACCGACAACTTCGACAACATGAATACCGACCCCACAGGCATCACGGAAGGCAATCCCGGATATATTCTTCCCTATATTGAGCAGTGGGGCACGCACGTCAACTCTTGGGAGTATCAGGTCGGTGACAACTTGCATACCAACTTGTATGCGCAATATTTTGCCAACACAGCCTCTTACTTCTCCTCAGACAGCTATTCCTACAACAGCGCATGGGTGACGGACGGCTTCTGGAACTCCTATTTTGTGAATGTGCTCAAGCAGATGCGCGCCATACAG
>JALEJI010000033.1 GCA_022769825.1 Prevotella sp.
ATTTAACACTTGGGAACAGGGGCAAATAGAGCGGAAAAAGGGTAGCCTTTCGCCCTTTTACAACACAGTTGACAGTTTTTCGGCCAAAAGGTTTTGCCATTACAGCGTAATCGCATCGCGGTTACACCGTAACGGCGTCGCGATTTCACCGTAACGGCGTCGCGATTTCACCGTAACCGCAACGCGATTTCACCGTAACCGCAACGCCATTTTAGCGAATTGGCAATGCTTACAAACCGTCAAAAATATAACACCTTAATAATCAACAATTTATTAAAACAGCCCATAATTGCGTCTTTTCCACGCAAGCGATGGATTGGTTGAAAAGAATCGATTCTCAGACGACCATTTGTAAAATATTATTATCCGATTAAATTGTATGCATCGTGTGCTTTGCAGGGGGACACCTGATGTCAATTCGCTCACGATGCCGCCCTGCGATATTCAGACGGAGTGCGTCCTGTGTGTGCCTTGAAAAAACGCACGAAATGCTGGGGATATTCAAAGCCAAGACTCATGCTCACCTGCGTGATGGTCAGTGAGTCATCGCTCAGCAACTGCTTGGCCTGACGGAGCAAGCGATCGTTGATGAACTCTTTTGCCGTCTTGCCAGTCTCTGTTTTCACGAGCTCACCAAAATATTTTGCCGAATAACAACACATATCCGCAAAATGGGCAACCGAGGGTAGTCCATCCCGTATGGCATTGTTGGCTATATAGCTGTCGAGAAGCGAAGAGAATTTCTTCACCACCGAATGGTTTATTTCCTCACGTGTCACGAACTGCCTATCATAGAACCGCAAGCAGTAGTTGAGCAGAAGCTCGATATTGCTCACGATCAGTTCCTTGGAGTGCTTGTCTATACCACGATGAAGCTCCAGGTTTATCATGTCGAGAACCCCACGGAAGATCTCTATCTCGCCACAAGAGAGATGCAGGGCCTCGTTTGACGTGTAGTCGAAAAACTCGTAGCGGCTGATGTTCTTGCCCAACGCGGTTCGGTTGAGCAAGTCGGGGTGAAACACCAAGGCAGTCCAGCGTGGGTAAGTGATGTTAGGCATAGGTTCCACATGGACCACCTGACCCGGTGCGAAACTCGTCACCGTCATCTCGTCAAAATCATATCGCGTGCGACCATACGACAACTTGCAGCCCTTATTCTCTTTCAAGAAAAGGGCATAGATGCCGTAATGGTCTACGGTCTCCTCTATTTCACTCTTGTGCTCATAGCTTGCGACGCCCACCAGCGGATGTAGGGTCTCAAGTCCAAAACAATCGTTAAACTCCTGAACGGAGTTAATATATCTTTCCGTCATACCAATGCCACGGCAACGATAAACAATTTCTTCATGGCTTTATTATAGTTTGTTGATTATAAACTATTTTAGCAAGCTGATAATATCTTCCACTATCTGCTCGTCAAGCAACCTGTTGTCTGACAAAAGCTGGTTAACGTCGTAGCGGTCGTAAAGTCCCTTCTTGATGCCGCCCACCAACACCTTCATGCTGGAAGGTCCGTAATAAGAAGCTATCCGCTCGCCAAATCCTCCGTCCTTGGAACCGTCCTCAAGGGTGACCACCAACTGGTGGTTTGCCTTCAGCGAATCGAGCGTCTCGGCATCCACCGCATTGAGGTAACGAGGGTTGATGAGAGTGGCGTCGATGCCTTTCGTGGCAAGCAGCCTGACAACGTTCTCGCCCTTTTGGAAGAATGATCCCTCTGCTATTATCGCCACCTTCTCTCCATGATGTGCCACCTTGTATTTAGGCTCATGACCATACTCCGAGTCTACCTTTTCCGAAGTGTGGTGAACGCCATTGCTCGGCACGCGGATGGCGATGGGCTTCTTGTCTTGCGATATGGCCCAACGCAACATGGCAAAATATTCCTCGCATGTGGTCGGGGCGAGATATGTAAGCCCAGGAATGCTGCATAGCATGGGAATGTCGAAGAGGCAGATGTGCGTAATGTCGTTCATTGAGTTGACACCACCCCACATCACATTGATTACGGCGGGGTTGGAGTTTATGCAGATGTCTTGCGCTATCTGGTCGTAGGTGCGCTGAATGAAGGTGCTGTAAACAGTCCAAACCGGATGCAACCCACCTTTTGCCATGCCGGATATCATGGCCGCGGCCTGCTCCTCGGCGATGCCCATGTCGATGTGCTGCTCGCCAGCTTGCTTGCGCTTCTCTGGAGTGAAGCCCGCGGCGGTAGGCGTGCCGGCGGTCACGGCGATGAGGCTCTTGTCTTGCTTCATCTGGCGCAGCATCCAATCACTGAAAAGCTCCCCGTAGTCTTCGCAAGGAGTAACCTCAGGGATAGAGCCATCGGGGGTTCTGCGCGGACGGCTGCCATCCTCCAGGTTGAAAGGCATTCCCCAGTGCCACGCCTCCTTGTTGGCCACGGCAGGGGCATAGCCATGACCTTTCTCGGTATGAATGTGCACGACAGTAGGCTTTTCAGTACCCTTCACGCTCTTGAACACCTCTATGAGCTTCTCGATGTCGTTGCCTTCTTCCAAGTACTTGTACTCAAATCCCCAAGCCTTGAACCAGTTGTGCTCACAAGAGCCATGACTCTCGCGCAGGGCACGCAAGTTCTTATAGATTCCGCCATGATTCTCGGCGATAGACATCTCGTTGTCGTTAACCACGATGATTATTCCAGTGTCCAGTTCGGAAGCCTCGTCAAGGCCCTCAAAAGCCTCACCTCCAGACAGGGAGCCATCACCGATGATGGCGATGATGTTCTCGTGCGTCCCCTTGATGTCGCGTGCCTTTTGCAGGCCCGTGGCAAGGCTTATTGACGTGGAAGTGTGTCCCACCTCGAAGTTGTCATACTCCGGGCATTCCGTGGGAGACGAATAGCCGCTTATGGCATTCATGTCGTCCACATTGCCAAGAAATCCAGCCGCGCGCCCGGTGAGCACCTTGTGAGGGTAGCTTTGGTGGCTCACGTCGAATACGAGCTTGTCTTTAGGCGCGTCAAACACGTAGTGCAAGGCTACCGTCGCCTCCACGAACCCAAGGTTGGGCCCCACATGGCCTCCATGCTTGCTCACGCGGTTCAACACGGCTTGCCTTGTCTCGTCTGCCACTGTCTGCAACGCTTTCAAGTCCAGCTTTTTCAAGTCGGCTGGCGACTTAATCTTCTCTATGTACATCTTTATATTCTTTTTTATTTTGTCTTAGATATTCTTGTCATGCTTGTATCATGTCTTGTATCACGGTTGCAAAATTACACATATTATTATTACATCATTATACCTCAAGTTCAGATTATCTTACCACAATTGCTTTTTTTTGATTCATTGTGTGTGTTTTAGGTATCTTTGACATGACATGATAACAATGAGTAGATTATTTTTCGTAAATTTGCACCAGATGGAATAATCCTTTTCAAAGAAATTTCATGTGTGACATAAAATAGTGGAAATCTTTAAACTTAAAGGTTATGAAAGACAAATTGCTCAGCGCGGCTATTCTTGCCGTTGGAATAATCATCATGGGATTGTGCTTGAAGGCAGGCATGGACAATTTCACGGAAAAGGATAGGAAGGTCACCGTAAAGGGACTTGCGGAAAAGGAAGTGAAAGCCGACAAGGTGACATGGCCCATCGTGTCGAAAGAATTGGGCAACGACCTTCCTGAACTCTACAATCGCATAGCCGGCAAGCAACATGCAATCAAGCGTTTCCTGATCGCAAACGGCATCAGCGATAAAGAGATTACGGTGAACGCACCACAGGTGGTAGACTTGTCGGCAGACCAATACAGCGAGAATCGCCGCGAATATAGGTATAATGTCACGTTGGTCATAACTGTCACGTCAAGCCACGTGGACAGGGTGCGTGGCATCATAGCGCGACAGGGAGAACTGTTGAAGCAAGGCGTGGCGATAGTCTCTGGTGATTACAATAACCAAGTGACATACAGTCTGGAATCATTCAAGGCCATGAAGCCCAAGATGATGACAGAGGCCATCGAGAACGCGGAACAAACGGCAAGACAATTCGCGAAAAACAGCAAGTCTAAGCTTAACAAGATTGTGAGCGCTGACCAAGGACAGTTCTCCATCGACGACCGAGACGCCAACACACCATGGATAAAGCGGGTTAGGGTAGTGACCACGGTGACATACTCGCTAAAAGACTGATAAAAACATCTTAACGATAATGGATACAGACAAGATATCAGAAAAATTGGGCATCACCATGAGCCAAATGCAGCGAGCCGCTGCCGCCGCCATCATTCAAGGCTCAGGCAACGTGGAAGTGCTCAGCCCAACAGGTAGCGGAAAGACACTGGCTTATCTTCTTCCGCTTGCACAGCTCATCGACGCCAAATCAGATGAGCTCCAAGCCGTAGTGATAGTGCCGGGTAGAGAGCTGGCCATTCAATCAGCGGAAGTGTTGGCCAGCCTTAAAGCTGGCGTCAGAGGTTATGCCTGCCATGGCGGACGCTCTGCCATGGACGAACATCGCGAGTTGCGCAAGTTGATGCCACATGTGGTCTTTGCCACGCCAGGAAGGCTCAACGACCATTTGGACAAGGCCAACATTGACCCGAGTGGCGTGATGTGGACTGTGATAGACGAATTCGACAAATGCCTGCAAATGGGATTTGCCGACGAGATGAACCATGCCATGGAACGCATGCCAAAGACAGCCCGCCGCATATTCCTATCTGCCACTAACATGGCTGACGACGGCCGGGCGAATGGAGAACTGTCGCCAGTGGGGTTCCATATCGTGGACTTTCTTGAGAACAGCGACGACTACAAGGATAGAGTAAAGATAAACATCGTGAACAGTCCCGACAAGGACAAGTTGCGCACGCTTGCCAATCTGCTCGCATGTCTTGGCGACGAGAGCACTATCGTCTTCTTGAATTATCGCGACAGCGTGGAGCGGACAGCCGACTTTCTCAGAAGCGAAGGCTTTTCATTGACAGCCTATCACGGCGGCCTTGACCAGAGCCAACGAGAAGAGGCCATATATCGTTTCGCCAACGGAAGCGCGAACATATTGATAAGCACGAATCTTGGAAGCCGTGGTCTTGACATACCCAACGTCAGGAATATCGTGCACTATCACCTGCCAGAGACGGAAGAGGACTATACGCACCGTGTGGGGCGTACGGCACGATGGGACAAGACTGGCGAAACCTATTTCATATTAAGCGAAGGCGAGACCCTTCCTGACTATGTGGATGCCACGATATGCGACTTCGAGTTCCCGGAAAACCTGCCAGCGCCAGCCAAGTCGCGCATGACGACGCTATACATCGGCAAGGGTAAAAAGGATAAGGTGTCAAAAGGCGACATCTTGGGCTTCTTGTGCAAGACAGGAGGGCTAAAAGGTGCCGAAATAGGACGCATAGACGTTTACGATTATTATGCCTACGCCGCGGTGGACAACAGGAAACTAAACTTTGTGTTGAAAAATGTGCAAGGCTGTAAAATAAAAGGAAAGCGCACTAAAGTGGAAGAAATGAGATGACAGATTGTGACTTTGGCAAAAATTGACAAATAGTGAGCTGTTAAGGCGCACAAGTGAATAAGAACGGTATATTTACAGTCCTTTTGTTTCATTTGCGCATAAAATCGGTTGTTTTTGTATAAAAAATTTGCATAGGTCAAAATAAATGATTAGGTTTGCAATCTAAAACAAAGATATCTAACCTTTTAAAATAGAAGATATGAAGAAGTACAATTTTAACGCGGGACCATCAATGCTTCCACGTGTGGTTATCGAAAACACAGCCAAGCAAATCCTTGACTTCAATGGCTCGGGTCTCTCACTCATGGAGATCAGCCATCGCGCCAAGGACTTTCAACCTGTTGTTGACGAGGCTGTAGCCTTGATAAAAGAACTCCTTGATATCCCCGAGGGCTATTCCGTCATCTTCCTCGGTGGTGGCGCAAGTCTCCAATTCATGCAGATTCCCGCCAACTTCCTCATCAAGAAAGCTGGATATGTCAATTCTGGCACGTGGGCTAAAAAAGCCATGAAGGAAGCCAAGCACTTCGGTGAGACTGTAGAAGTGGCTTCTTCAGCAACAGACAACTACACGCACCTTCCACACCATTATGAGATACCGTCCGACCTTGATTATCTTCACATAACAACCAACAACACTATCTTCGGAACTGAGATTCGCAAGGAGATAGACTCTCCCGTACCGCTCATCGCCGACATGTCTTCAGACATTATGAGCCGCCCGGTTGACGTGTCTAAGTACACAGCTATCTATGCCGGCGCACAGAAAAACCTTGCCATGGCAGGCGTTACAGTGGTCATTGTCAAAGACGACATGCTGGGCAAGGCCCCACGCGAGTTGCCAACAATGATTGATTATCGCACGCACGTGGAGAAAGGCTCCATGTTCAACACTCCTCCTGTTGTGCCAATCTATTCATTGCTCGAGACAATGCGTTGGGTGAAAGAACAAGGTGGCGTGAAAGAGATGGATCGTCGCGCCCATGAGCGTGCAGAAGTGTTGTATGCTGAGATTGACCGCAACCGCTTGTTCCGTGGGACGGTCGACGCCCAAGACCGTTCGTTGATGAACATCTGTTTCGTGATGAACGACGAGTACAAGGACTTGGAGAAGCCATTCCTCGACTTCGTCGTGTCTCAAGGCATGGTAGGCGTCAAGGGACACCGCTCGGTAGGTGGCTTCCGCGCGAGTTGCTACAACGCGCAGACCATGGAAGGCGTGAATGCCCTTGTAAAGTGCATGAAAGAGTTTGAGGCTAATCATTAAATCAAGAAGTGAAAGATAACAACACTATGAAGATACTTGTTGCAACAGAAAAGCCATTTGCCGCCGCGGCGGTGAACGGCATCAAGAAATCGGCTGAGGCTGAAGGCCACGAGGTGGTATTGTTGGAGAAATACACAGACAAGCAGCAACTGCTGGACGCCGTCAAGGATGCCGACGCTATGATTGTGCGTTCTGACAAAATAACCAAAGAAGTGCTTGACGCTGCCACGAGACTGAAAATCGTGGTTCGTGCCGGCGCAGGTTATGATTCCATCGATACTGCCTACGCAAAGGAAAAAGGCATAGTGGTGGAGAACACGCCAGGACAAAACTCCAACGCCGTGGCAGAACTTGTGTTCGGCTTGCTCGTATATGCCGTACGCAATTTCTTCAATGGCAAGGCTGGTTCAGAACTTAAAGGCAAGAAGCTCGGTATTCTCGCCTTTGGAAATGTAGGACGCAATGTGGCCCGTATTGCCAAAGGATTCGACATGGAGGTTTATGCTTTCGACGAGTTTGTGACTGCCGACAAGATTGAGGCTCAAGGTGTTCATGCCGCAAAAGACCGGGACGACTTGTTCAAGACTTGCGACATCGTGTCGTTGCACATACCCGCAACCGATGAGACACGTAAGAGCATCAACTATGATGTCGTTTCCAAAATGGAAAAAGGAGGCATTCTCATCAATACGGCACGCAAAGAGGTTATCGACGAAGACGGCTTGTTAAAACTCTTGGCAGAGCGTGATGACTTGAAATACATTACTGACATCATGCCCGAGAAAGACGAGGAGTTCCGCAATTTCACCGGACGCTACTTCTCTACGCCGAAAAAGATGGGTGCTCAGACTGCTGAGGCTAACATCAACGCCGGCATTGCGGCTGCCAACCAAATCAACGCGTTCTTCAAGGACGGTTGCACAAAGTTTCAAGTGAATAAGTAATTACCAATTCTCTAATTACTAATTTATTATGGCAATAGTAAAACCCTTTCGCGGCATTCGCCCACCAAAGAATCTTGTTGAGAAGATAGAAAGCTATCCCTACGATGTGCTATCCTCTGAAGAAGCTCGCAAATCGGCAAGTGACAACGAAATGAGTTTCTACCATGTCAACATGCCGGAAATCAACTTCCCGGATGATGTCGTAGCCGAAGATCCAAGGGTTTACGAGGAGGCGCGGAAACAATTCAAGTCGTTTCTCGACAAGGGCTGGCTCAAGCAAGACAGCGATGAATACTATTATCTCTATGCACAGTCGCTCTCGCCAGACAAGACACAATATGGATTGGTGGTGGCAGCGTCTGCCTCCGATTATCATAAAGGAGTCATCAAGCGGCATGAGCTGACTCGCCGTGAGAAAGAAGATGACCGAATGAGGCATGTGCTGGCAACTGATGCCAATGTCGGCCCCGCGTTTTTCGCCTATCCCGACAATGATACGTTAAACTCCATTATCTCTCGCTATGCGCACACGGAGCCTGAATACGACTTCGTGGCGCCAGAAGATGGCTTCCGACATCGTTTTTGGGTTATCAACAACTCGGAGGACATCGCCACCATTACGCAAGAGTTTGCGAAGATGCCAGCGCTGTATATTGCAGACGGGCATCACCGCTCTGCGGCAGCCGTGCGCGTAGCCGACGAGAAGGCAAAGGCAAATCCGCAAAACACAGGAAAGGAAGAATACAACTTCTTCATGGCCGTATGCTTCCCGGCGAGCGAATTGACGATACTTGACTACAACCGTGTGGTCAAAGACCTTAATGGCATGTCGACAGAGGACTTCCTTAAAGCTTTGGAGAAAGATTTTGTCGTAACGCAAGTAGGCACAGACGAATACCGTCCACGTCATCGCCACGAGTTCTCACTATATGTTGATGGCAGTTGGTATAGCTTGACCGCTCGGCCAGGAACATACGATGACAATGACCCCATTGGCAGTCTTGACGTTGACATATCAAGTCGGCTTATTCTCGATAAACTCATGGGCATAAAAGACCTGAGGTCTGACAAACGAGTTGACTTTGTCGGTGGATTGCGTGGTTTGAAGGAACTGAAGAATCGCGTTGACAGCGGAGAAATGCGCTGGGCTCTCGCGCTTTATCCAGTTTCGATGGAAGAAATCATGAAAATTGCCGACAGCGGGAACATAATGCCTCCAAAAGCCACCTGGTTTGAGCCAAAATTAAGGTCCGGGCTCGTGATTCATAAATTGTCATGACTTAAAAAGCTTGATGGAAGATTCATATCAGACAATAAGCTCTAAACAAATAGGCGAGGGATACTACACTGAAAAGCGTAGCAAGTTCCTCGCCTTTGCCCATCATGTAGAAACAGTGGATGAGGCAATGGAAATAGTTGCAGGATATCACAAAAAGTATTATGACGCACGCCATTGCTGCTATGCTTATATGCTTGGCAGTGAGCATGATGAGTTTCGTGCCAACGACGATGGCGAGCCGTCATCTACTGCGGGCAAGCCAATACTTGGGCAGATAAACAGTCACGACCTGACCAATATCCTTGTTTGTGTTGTTAGATATTATGGCGGAGTGAACCTTGGCACTGGTGGCCTTATTGTTGCGTATCGCACGGCTGCCGCTGACGCAATAGAACATGCAGTGATAGAGGAACGATTGGTTGAAGAAACCGTCACTTACCAGTTTACATATCCAATGATGAATGGAGTGATGCGGATAGTGAAAGACATGCAGCCACGCATTGTAAGTCAAAGTTTTGATAATGATTGCACTATCGTGCTTGCCATAAGAAAGAGTAAGGCTTCCGAACTCAAGACAAGATTGGAACATCTTGCATTTGACATGTAGCCTGCTCATTTGTTTATTACCAATTAATATTATGGATACATTATTATTTTCCTTTGCCCCTGAAATCATGTGGGCACAAGTGTTGCTTTTAATATTCGGCATCGTTGTCGTACTGAAAAGTGCCGATTGGCTGACAAACGGCGCCGTAGGTTTGGCGACCAAGCTTGGAATATCGCAAATAGTCATAGGCCTTACCATTGTAGCCATAGGCACGTCAATGCCAGAGTTTTTTGTTTCCATTGTATCTGCCATTAAAGGGACTCCAGACCTTGCAGTAGGAAATATTGTCGGCAGCAACATTTTCAATGTGTTGCTAATCGTTGGCGTAGCGGCTACCGTGGCTCCTATAGCCATTCAACGAGCCACAGTAAGGAGGGACATACCGATAGCGATTGTTGCTTCTATCATGCTGACTTTCATGATGCTTGACGATAACATATCACGAATTGACGCATTGATACTTTTTGCGGCATTTATAGCTTTTATATGGATTACACTACGTAATTCAAAAAATGACGCTAATGAAAAAGACGCTTCAACCGAAAAGGTCATACCGACTTGGAAGTCAGTGCTATTCATCATCTTCGGTCTTGTGGGCCTTGTGTTGGGTTCGAATATATTTGTCGACAATGCTTCTTCGTTGGCGCACGGCTGGGGTATAAGCGATGCCGTAATAGGACTGACAATTGTTGCTGGTGGCACCTCGCTTCCTGAACTTGCCACAAGCGCGGTTGCCGCAAGAAAAGGCGACAGCGGCATTGCCATTGGCAACGTATTGGGTTCCAATGTATTCAACATATTGATGATTCTCGGATTGACAGGCATTATATCCCCAATGCACATTCAAAATATCACCTGCATCGACATGGCTGTCATGGTAATTTCCATGGTATTATTCTGGCTGTTTTCCTTTACGAAACTCCGCGTTGAACGTTGGGAGGGATGCGTACTGATTGCTTGTTTCTTAGGATACATAACGTGGCTTGTTAGCAATGTATAGCCAAAATAGCCAATAGCCAAATAAAAGGGAGATAATCAATGAACCATCAAGGAAGTGTATAACTTCTCATATAGCTGAGCCACCTTGACATAATCATGGTGTCGAGAAATATACTCAACGCTCTGTCGCTTAAGTGCTGGCAAGTTTTCCGGATGAAGAACCAAATGCTCCAACTGTGAATAAACACTTGAATAAGAAGGCTCTACATTGACTATTGGTCTAAGCTCATTCTCGTTCAATATGCTATAGTTCTCAGGCTCACCGCCACCAACGACTATTATACCCCAGCTCATGGCTTCCAACGCGTTCATTGCTGGGGTATAGCTATAAAGTTGGTCAAGGAGTACATCTGCATGGCGCAATGTCTTAACGTATTCATTAAAAGGCAAGCTCTCCGCAACGATAAGTTTTACCTTATCGGGGTATTTTGCCGCTATTGCTTGCGCGGCTTCTAACATGATGTCCGTGCCCTTATACTTGTTACGTTGCTTGTTTATGCCTATGAAAAGACTTATTGGAGACAGATGTGACTCATCTGCACATGGTTGTTTCTGCTGTATAGGGAAAGGAATAAACGTTGTCTTGTTTGGAAATACAGGATGGTAAATCGCCCAATATTCATACAACCCCGCAACAATGGCATCACTATCTTCTGCTATCAGCTTATTCAATGTTTCCTTGTCCGTGCCTGTCCAATCGTTTACATAAAGCGTGGCCTCTGAATCATCACGCAATCTGTCTTCAATATTAAAATCGCTGTATCTCAGCGGTTTACGCGTTATGTTCTCATGCACCCAATAATAATCCATTCCAAATGCGCCCAAAACGATCTTGCCATTGTGCTTTCTTAAGTAATGGTAGAGTGGGGCTATCCTTTTCGCCTCCAACTCAAAACACATCGGATTGATTAGCTGCACGATATCGTAGCCTCTCAATTTAGGCAGAATGGAAATGATTTTCAGAAGAAGCCTGCATCCGCAGAACTTCCCTTTCCCTCGGCTCACATCAATATCACGTGGATAATTTTTCCAAAAGTCGCCATTGCTTACCACGGTAACCGTGTGCCCTAAATGGCGAAGCCCTTTGGCAAGTGTCGCATGCACATTGCTATATTCTCCAATCAATAATATTTTCATACCCAAGCCTCAATAATGCATTGTTGTCATAAACGCATCGTTATCAAACTCTTTACGCTATTATAAAGCCGCAAGAAGGATAAGTTGGCCAGCTTTATTCTGAATCAGATATCTGAAAATCACGTATTCTGGAGTGTATTTGTTGTCTGGCAAAGGGTAGAGGTCATGTTTCTTTAAAAGCTCTATGGCATGGTTTAATTGCTTGCGACTCTTGGTCATCCTTATGACATTGACAAGAAAATCCATTGAGAGTTGTGCCACACGCCTTTCCATTGACTTTGCACGCACACCATCACATCCATCGGCTATGTCTTTCAAATGTAATATCACCTTGAAAATATCAGCCAACCGCTTGTTTTGCGCCTCTTTGTTGTCAGTGTGAGTTATCGAATCCTTGCGTTGCCTGTAGAAATAAGCCTTGGCGGGTGTACAATATATGCTGTGCATGTTCAACACAAGCTGAGGTGTAAACTCCTCGTCCTCATGCACAATGTCCGGCGTAAACCTCAACTTGCCAAGCCGACTTCTGCGAAAGATGTATCCACATGCAGAGGCCCGCAAGTTGTTGTTGGCCATATATTCCTCACCAGTGATTGGACCTGTATAGCTTGACTCCGTTGGCTGATTCATTGATGAGGCTGAATAAAACATCACCATGTCAACTGGTTCTTGGTAGCGTATAATATCAAGACAGTGTTCGTATGGCGCATTAATGAGGCAGTCGTCGCCGTCAACAAATTGCACGAATTTTCCAGTAGCCATTTTCAAGCCAACGTTTCTTGCTACAGACAGGCCTTTGTTTGGCTGTCTGACGAGAATGATATCGCTGGCGATTTCAGTCAATTCATTTATAGGACAGAAATCGGATCCGTCATCTATAAGGATTATTTCCCGCTCTTGTTGCGACAAAGAAAGCGCCACTATGCTTTTAACGCATTCGTGCAATAATACCACGGGCAGGTTATAAGTTGTTATGATGAAAGAAACTAATGGGGTACCCAAGTCGTTCATGTTTGTTTTAATATATGTGTCCGTATACTCTATTTATCATAACGGCGCTAATATGGTTTACTTTCCAAGGAACAGTTTTATTCGTTGTTCCTCTGAAAGATGGCAAATCAACAGTTGGTTGTTTTGCTCTGCCACGATATAATTCGACAATCCCTCAACAATCACTTGCTTTTCTTGCGTGGTATGGATAATGCATCCATTAGAATCGTAAAGGCTTATGTTTTGACCAATGCACACGTTGCCATTCACGTCACGCTTGCTTTGCATTAGCAACGATCCCCATGTACCGAGATCGCTCCAACCGAAGTTGGCCGGGAACACGAATTTTTCTTCCGCTTTCTCCATCACGGCATAGTCTATGGATATGTTCTCGCAGTTTGGATAACATTCGTCTACGGTTTCTTGTTCCTTTTCCGTACCGAAAACATCTTGAATCCGCTCAAAGATATTATTTATTCTCGGAGCGTAGACCCTTAGCGCATTGACAATTGTCTCTATATTCCAAATGAAAATTCCCGCATTCCAAAAATAATTGCTTTTCGCCAAATATTGCACGGCCTTTTCAGCGTTTGGCTTCTCATGGAAAGCGTCAACACGATATATCTCCTTGTTTCTCAGCGTGTTTGAAGATAAATCGGCTTCAATGTAGCCATAACCTGTCTCCGGGCGGGTTGCTTTCATTCCAAGAGTGACGATAGCGTCAGATTCCTTAGTGAAATTAAGGCTTTCGGTGATAACACGCCGAAACTCTGATGTATCTATTACCACATGGTCACTTGGGGAAACAACGATATTGGCACGAGAATCTTGCATCTTTATCCGCCAGCTCACATAAGCTATGCATGGCGCGGTGTTTCTCCTGCATGGCTCAAGAAGTATGTTGCCATGTTTTATCATTGGCAATTGCTCTTCTACGAGGCGGGAGTATTTCTTGTTTGTCACAATCCACACGTTCTCATCGGGGCAAATACCCTTAAAACGGTCATACGTCATTTGTATCAACGTGCGACCTGTCCCTAAAACGTCGATGAACTGTTTTGGGATATCCTCGGTGCTCATAGGCCAAAAGCGGCTCCCTACTCCACCAGCCATTATCACCAAATGGTTGTGATTCTTTGCCATTTCTTCAGTATATTTAATGGTGCAAAAATAGCAAATTATTATTGTAAAGACAAATATTTTCGGGCCAAAAAGAATAATTCCTCAGAGTTTATTCATAATTTTGCATTTGCTCATCACCTTATTATTAATACTCAACAAATACTTAACATTATATTACATGCAAGAAAAAGACAAAGAGAAAGACATCGTACAACTTCCAGACAACGCATTCCGCGAACTGGAAGCTGGCGAAGAGTACAAGCCCGTCATGGATTCGGAAAAGGTTTATCCCGAGGTCAACACGTGGTCGGTGGCTTGGGGAATAATAATGGCAATGCTTTTCTCAGCCGCGGCAGCCTATTTGGGATTGAAAGTAGGCCAAGTGTTCGAGGCGGCCATTCCTATCGCCATCATCGCCGTTGGCGTGAGCACGGCGGCCAAGCGCAACAAGGCGTTGGGCGAGAACGTTATCATCCAGAGCATAGGAGCTTGCTCGGGAGCGGTAGTGGCAGGAGCCATCTTCACGTTGCCGGCCATATATATCCTCCAAGCCAAGTACCCGGAGATGACATCTTCTTTCATGAAAATGTTTTTCGCATCTGCCTTAGGTGGCGTGCTCGGCATTCTCTTCCTCATACCCTTCCGCAAATACTTTGTCAGCGACATGCATGGCAAGTATCCTTTCCCTGAGGCTACCGCTACGACGCAAGTGCTCGTGTCGGGCGAGAAAGGTGGTGACCAGGCAAAGCCCCTGCTCATCGCTGGCATCGTAGGCGGTCTCTACGATTTCATTGTCTCCACCTTTGGCTGGTGGAACGAGAACTTTACCTCACGCGTCATAGGACTTGGCCAAGACCTTGCCGACAAGGCGAAATTGGTATTCAAGGTCAACACCGGCGCTGCCGTCCTCGGTCTCGGCTATATCGTTGGCCTGAAATACGCGCTCTACATCACCCTTGGCTCTCTTGCCGTGTGGTGGCTTATAGTGCCGGGCATGTCTGTCATATTCCACGACCAAGTGCTCAACATGTGGGATCCTTCCATCACCGCTACGGTTGGAGCCATGAGCCCGGAGGAGATTTTCAAGGCTTACGCGCGCTCCATTGGCATAGGTGGCATTGCCATGGCTGGGGTAATCGGAATAATAAAGAGTTGGGGTATCATCAAGAGTGCCGTGGGCTTGGCTTCCAAGGAGCTGAAGGGCAAGAACAACGGTGTGGTAAACATAAAGCGAACCCAACGTGACATTCCGTTCAAGATTATCGCGATAGGTTCACTTGTCACATTGCTCATCACGTTTTTATTCTTTTGGCTTGGTGTCATGGATGGCAACATCCTGTTTGCCATTGTCGGCATATGTCTTGTCACGATCATCGCTTTCCTGTTCACTACCGTCGCAGCCAACGCTATAGCCATAGTGGGCAGCAATCCTGTGTCTGGCATGACGCTCATGACGCTTATCCTTGCCTCCGTGGTCATGGTGGCCGTTGGCCTGAAAGGTCCTTCCGGCATGCTTGCCGCCTTAATCATGGGTGGCGTGGTGTGCACGGCATTGTCGATGGCCGGAAGTTTCATTACCGACTTGAAGATTGGCTATTGGCTTGGCACCACACCGGCAAAACAAGAGACGTGGAAATTTCTTGGAACCATCGTCAGTGCAGCTACCGTGGTGGGAGTAATGATTGTCTTGAACAAGACTTACGGTTTCGCGAGCGGACAGCTTGCGGCGCCACAGGCCAATGCCATGGCTGCCGTGATAGACCCATTGATGAACGGTGTTGGCGCGCCATGGATTCTGTACGGCATCGGTGCCGTTATTGCCATTGTCCTTGACCGCTGCCACATTCCTGCCCTTGCCTTCGCCCTCGGCATGTTCATCCCTCTTGAGCTCAACGTGCCACTTGTAGTTGGTGGCGCTATCAACTGGTTTGTCACCACTCGCTCCGGAGATGCCGAGGTAAACAATGCACGTGGCGAGAAAGGCACGCTCATTGCCAGTGGCTTCATAGCAGGCGGAGCGTTGATGGGCGTCGTTTCGGCCCTTCTAAAGTTTGGCGGCATTGAGCTTTCGGTCGCTGACCAATGGTGGAGCAACCCAATGTCAGAGATGACCTCCCTCCTCGCCTATGTCTGCCTAATCTGCTATTTCATCAAGGCTACAAGGGTGAAAAAATGATGATTGCCGCGCGATAATACTTTTCGAGCAATAAAGATCAACGGCTGGATTCCCACACAAGGAATCCAGCCGTTTTCGGATGGCAGGAGGAGATGGAATAATATTTTACAAATGGTCGTCTGAGAATCGTTTTTTTTCAACTAAGGTGTCGCTTGGCTGGAAATGACGCGATTATGAGGCATTTTGATAAAAGTCTGATTACTAAGCAGTTGCGATTTTTACAGTTTCCTGACGTTGCCGACGCTACGATTTTGCGTCGCCGTTACGGTGCAATCGCATCGCCGTTACGGTGAAATCGCGTCGCCGTTACGGTGAAATGGCATCACCGTTACGGTGCAATCGCGACGCGATTACAGTGTAACGGCAAAAATTTTTGGCCAATAACCGACCGACGGCATTTTCAAAGGGCTAAAGGCTACCCTTTTTCCGCTCTATTTGACCCTGTTTCCAAGTGTTAAATTTCGACAATAATATTTTACAATTCAACGCATTGACGCCACAAGGTGCTATTCTCTCACCCTTGCGGTGAGCCTTTCACCACCTTCTATTAATAAACGCAGGAAAACGCAAGATTTAATAAAGCAGGTCGAGGATAAACCGCTTTATGTCGGTCTGCTTCATGGCGGCCTTCTCCTCGTGCTTTACGCCTGCCCCGAAAGCCACAAGCGCGGTATGGTCAGCTCCGCAGGAGTAGCCATGCGTGCCGCCTGTGCATGGCTGTATCACCTCGCCGTCGCGCTTGTTTGTAATGTCCACGCCTGGTATGGGTTCTATCGCCAACGCCACTTTAGGGTCACAACCAAGCATGGCGAGCTCTTCACGGTTTATGACGCGGAACAGGCTTTTCACGCTGTCGGGCAATAGGGCAAGCAGCTTCTCTACGCGTCTCAGCGTCTTTGTGTCGTTTTGCCTCTTCAGGTAGAGAAACGACATGGCTCCAGCTCCGTGGAAACACGCCTTCCAGTCGGTCCCGTATTGCTTGCCCAGTAGTCCGGCTTTCACGAGCAGCGTGTTTGGCGCCACCTGCCTGTCCACGTCTACGAAGCCATGGTCGCCTGTCACTATGACCAGCGTGCTGTCGAGCATGGCATGGTCGCGCAGGTTGTCGAGTATCACGCCCACTGCCGCGTCGGCCGATTCTATGGTTCGGCGCGTCCTCGCCGATTGGGTACCGGTTTGGTGTTGCGCGTAGTCGGTGGTGATGAGGTGGATTGTCATGAGCGTGGGCTTGTAATGGTTCATTATGTAGTTTGCCATGTAAGCCTCCTTGACGTCGCGGTTGATGGAACCAGCCGTGAAGTTTTCCATGTCTAACCTTCCTGTGGCGTGCAGCTCAAGAGTGTCGAGCAGGCCAGCTGGCGAGCAATTGGCCCTCAAGAAGGCCATTTGGTCGGCATTGGGCTTTATCGACCAGTATTCTGGCACGTTATATTTGATGTGTCTTGAGCCGGTGGACACGGGCCAGAAGAGCGAGGCCACGGTTCCGCCTTTCTCGGTTACGGCTTGCCAAAGGGTTTCCGCCTTAATAGAGTCGGCATACCAATAGCTTATGGTGCGCGGCTGGTTGCCCATGAACGGCGCGTTGTAGAAGATGTTGTGTCGCAAAGGCAGCGCGCCGGTGATGATGGTGGTGTGTGACGGGTATGTGGCCGCGGGCGTCACGCCCTTTATCGAGTCCACAAACAATCCGCCAGCTCTCATCTGCTTCAGGTTCTCAGAGGCTATGGTTGGGTTGGTGATCATCTCACCACGCATCCCGTCGATGGTGATGAGAATAACGTGTGCGGGCTTTGCCTGTTGTGCCATTGCCAGGCCCGGAAGCGCGAGCGCGAGTTGGACGCAAAGGTGCTTAATTGAAGAAAGGTGCCACATATTCTGAATTCTTGTTTTCCACTATTACTTTGTTCATGTCGTATTTCATGACTACGGTCATGTTTTGTTTATCCATCGTGAAGGCGTCCATGTCCTGGTTCAATGGTATGAACGACGGTATTTGCGCGTTGATGTAATCACCGGCTTGCGCATTGGCGGCCTCCACCTCGCACAAAGGCAGCCTTATCCCGAGGTCGGCGGCTCTCCTGCCCTCTCCGAAGAATATCTCCTGCCGCATGAGATAGAGAAGCTTTAGCAAGTCGTCTTGCGTGTCGCACTGGGCTATCATCTTCTCGCTAACCGATGTCCCGGAAACATAAGGTATGTCCACCAAGTGAGGTTTCTTCCTATCGAGCACCAGGCCAGCGCGCAGGCTGTCGTTGGCCGAAGCCGCCACCCTGTAGCCGGAAGAGTCGGGATACTCCTTAAAGCCTCCCATGCCTCTTTGCTCGACTTGGTCGTTCATTCCCTTCATCACCGGTCTCGACTTTACCAAGCCCAGCAGTTGACACATGGTTTGCTTGGCTTTGCCCAGGTCATTGTCCGCAATCTCAGCCTCGGCTATTATCATGTATGGTTCCTCGGCCTTGGCTATGCAGATTGGGCGTTGCTCGAGTTGGTCTGTGGTCTGGAAATATTTTGGGTCAAGGAAGTCGAGCCGTGGCAGCGGCTGGTACGACGTGCCGTATGGCATTCCATAGATGAATCCCTGGAAACTGTTTTCCACGCCGTTTTTCCCGTCGAATGTCACTTGCCTAACAAAGTCGGCCGACAGTTTTAACGCGCTGTTCGAGAAAGCCACGGCTTGTTGCTTGTCGCCAAGTTTGTAGTAAGCCCTTGCCAGCAGGGTGTTGATAAACGCCTTGTCGCTGTCGGTATCCGCCAATTTAAGGCAGAGGTTGAATGTGTCTATCGCCTTGTTGAGATTGTGCTTCCAGTCTTTCACCTCTCCGCCGTTCTCTTCAGGCAGGCCAACGAAATATTCACCGGCAAGCAGGTATGAGTAACCCTCTATGTATCTGAGGTTCAGCTCCTGGTCTGAGGTCATGCCTTGGTCGGCCTTAGATATGTTGTTGAGACCGTTGAGCGCCATTTCCCTGATTGTGCCGATGCCTCGTTGCAGGTTAGTCACGTCGGGGTCGGTATACAGCAACGTAGGGAAATCGAACACCTTGCTACCCTGGGTTGAATTGTTGAAATAGTTGTCGGACAATATTTCGGTGAGCTCCGCAAATTCGCCAATCGTTGTGGCGAACGTGCTGTTGGTGCCGTTTATCCACGTCTTCAGGGCGTTTGGGGAATTCTTGAACGTGTCTTCATCCACATTGGGGTTCACTATGTCGCTTGGCTCCAGCAAGTCGCAGGCCGACAGCGACAACGTGGTAATGGCACAGAAAGCCATGTTCCTTATTATATTATGTGTGTTCATGTATTTGTTTCGTAAATGTCTTTTTCTGTTCATTCTTTTTTTATCACGCTGTCAGAAAGTCACGGTCACGGAGCCTATGAAGCTTCGTGGTGTGGAGTAGGACGAGTAATTGAGACCTCCCACGGCCACAGCCCCCTGCGTGCGTGTCCCGGAAATGGTGGCTTCCGGGTCCACTGACGAGGCCGTGATGGCGAATGGGTTGTAGACGTTGATTCCTACGGTTATCGTCTTGATCAACTGCTTGAAGCTCCAATCATAGCTCACGCCTATGTTCCTTATCTTCAGGAAGTCGGATTTCTCCACGAAGAAGTTGGTAAAATTGAGCCACTCCTTGGCTTGCGTTTTTCCCTCAAGTGCCTTGTCGGGTATGGCAGGGTCTTTCAGTCCCTTCGCGAACCTGAACTGCCTGTCAAACGAGTGGACATAGGCTCCGGTCTGCCAGTCGCCGCTGATGAAAAACGCCAGTCGTCGCCAGCTGCCGTTGACAGAGAAGTTGCCATATTTAGTGGGCAACGTAGTGCCAAGGTCTTGCAAGCTGAGCACATCTTTCAGTGATCCATCGTCATTGAGCTCAGCCTTTGAACCGCGCAGGAATCCAACTGGTTTTCCTTTTGCCACGACTGTTTGTATGGTGCGCGACGAGAAGCCTCCTATTGCGAACGGCACGGCTGTGCCTATGTCGAGCACCTTGTTCTTATTGGTGTTTAGCGACGCGTTGACGCGCAGCTTCCAGTCTTTCGTGTTTAATACCTGCACGCCGAGCGACAGCTCCACGCCTTTGTTTTCTATCTTGCCAACGTTGGCAAGGTAGTTGGAAGCCTGTCCGGATGATGGGAGGGATGGAACGTAGAACAGCGCGTCCTTCGTCAGGGCATAATAATATGTGATGCCAATGTTCAGCACATTGTTGAACAGGGTTGAGTTGAGTCCAACCTCGTAACTGTGTTTCTTCTCTGGCGCGAGATTCGGATTGCCGTATTTTCCGAAATACGCGGCTTGCTGGTCGTTGTATGACCCAAGGTCCACGGTGCGCTGGTATTCGAATGCCGGTGGGTAACTGCCCGCCACGCCATAGTTTGCCATAAGGCGAAGGTTGTTCAATATGCCGCTTTGCGTCAGTGGCTTCATGAAAGGCTCATCGCTCATGACGTAAGACAGGCCAACTTTTGGATAGCATTGCCATCCCACGTTGTCGCCGAAAGCCGTGTTGTAGTCGGAGCGGAGACCCAGGTCAATGTAGTAGCGATCGCATATACCTATGTTTTCCTGTACAAAGGCTCCGTAATTGTAAAGATAGCTTAGCCACTCGTTGGCAGTCAGCGTTCCAGCACCGGCTATGATTTGCGCCCCGTCGCGCACGTTGCTGCCATTGTAGACAGACTGGTGGTCGTTGGTGCTGAAAAACTGGAACCCTGCTGTCGTGATAGAGCTTAGCCAATCTTTGTACCTAAGCTTGTATTGCGCGTTGATGTCGGCTGTCAGTCCAAAGTATTTCCTGTCGAAATTGCTTATGCTCCCGGCGTTTGAGGTGCCTTCCGGCTTTTGCTGTATGTGTATCAGGAATTCGTTTGTCGTGATAAGCTTGTTGCTGCTCACACGATAGTCCACACCCAAGGTGGCTTTCATGGTGAAGTCGCGTATGGGTTTGAACTCAAGGCTTTGTGAGGTTTGGAAACGCTTTATCGACTCCTTGTTGTTTTGCAGGGCCTCGGCCTTGCTCACGAACTCCTTCATCTTGCCAAAGGTGTAATCGTCGAGTGCGTCAATGTCGGCGCCATAGTTTTTCTCAACGCCATCCTGGCCGACATATTTGAAGTTGGCGCAGGCGGAGCCCTCGGCAAACCACAGTCCGGTGTACCAGCCTTCGTTGCCGTTGCGCCTGCGGTTGTAATCCTCAACCACAAAGCCAAATGAGTTTTGGTATTCAAGCATCCTGTTGAACTTGACGTGCGACCCGAACCGCATATCATATTTGCGATCCTTGTTGCCATCGTGTATCAGCGTGCCGGTGTTCTCGCTCATGCTTGCCCCAAAGCTGTAGCCATACTTGTCGGTTCCTCCGTCAAACCCGAAACGGTATTTCTGCTGCAAGCCGGTTTGGTGGAGCAGCTCCTTGGTCCGCTTGAAGTGGTAAAACTGGCTTGATGCCACGTCAGCACCGAGATCAGCTCCCGCATAGAACGAAATTTTGTTGTTAGAGCCTTTTTTAGTGAAAATCTGTATCACTCCGTTGGCGGCGTCAGAGCCGTAGACCGTAGTAGCCGCGCCACCTGTAACATATTCTATATGGTCTATGTTCTCCATGGGTATGTCGCTGATGGAGCCATACGTGGCAGTCTGGCCATTCAAGCTATTTAGAGAAGTGCCCGTATAGTTGTTTAGAGATGACACGGAGTTCATGTTGTCCACACGCACTCCATCCACATAGATGACGGGGGTGGAATTGATAAATGCCGATGACAATCCCCTCGACTTTACCATCGATGTAGAGCCAGGCTGTCCGGTGGTGATGTTTATTTGCACGTTTGGCAGAGCGTTTTGCAGCATCTGGTCTATGCGTCCCACTTTAACCTTCTCAAGGTCGGAAGCGTCTACAGTGGAAATGTTGGATGACAGGCGTCGCTTGTTTATCTCCGCTCCCTGCCCTGTCACCACGACTTCGTTTATCTTGAAATAATCCTCGTCAAGGGCGATGACATAGCAATCGCCACGTTTTTCCATGTCCTTGTCAGACTGTATGTCCTTGTTGAGCTGTATGGTCTTGGTGACATAGCCAACACATGACACGCGCAGGCTCTTCACGCCGTTAGTGGAAATATGGAAATTGCCATTGGCATCGGTCAACGTCGCGGCATTGGTGTTGCCGTCTGGCACGACAACCACCCCGACGAGTTTGTCGGCATTAGCCTTGTCGATGATGATACCCCTTATTCCTACCTCTCTTACCTCAGTGCTTCTTGTTTCAGAGTGTTTAATCTTGCCATATGAAACAGAACTCGCGCACGACAGCACGGCTATGCTTGCGATAGTAGCAATCACTTTTACGTTGTTACTAACAATCATTATCCCTTTATTGGTTACTTTTTATTATACTGTGCAATTAATTGTGCAAAGCTACAACTTTTTTTTCAAAGGCAAAGGTATATACGGCATATTTCCGACCTGTTAAAATCATGATAATATGCCGTTAAAAAAAACGAGATTCATTCATCATCCTTCAATACGGGAAGGGAAATATGGTACTTCACGGCCAATATCCTTATTGTCACGATAAAAACAAATGTGGCGACACCCGTGATGGCCATGTTGACGTTCATGTCGGTGAGCACCCAATAGAGCAGCCCACCCACGATGCTTGCCATGGCATATATCTCCTTGCGAAGCACAACTGGGGTCTTGTTTAGCAATACGTCACGTATCACTCCACCGGCTGCTCCGGTTATGCATCCCATTATAATGGCCACCCAGAAAGGATAGCCGCATTCTATTGTCTTCTGTATGCCGGTGATGGTGAAAGAGGCGAGGCCGAGGGTGTCGAAGAAAAACCACGCGTTGTCGAGCCGCTTGAGCATCCTCGAGAATGAGATCACGAATATTTGAGCCACTATCGTGCACACGATATACAATGGCGATGTCATCCAGAAAGGTGGCAATCCCAACATGACGTCGCGGAGGGTTCCGCCACCAATGGCGACGGCGAATCCGCATACAAACCCTCCGAACCAATCGAAGTGCTTGGCCGCGGCATGGCGGATGCCTGATATGGCAAACGCCAATGTGCCGAGGATTTCAATAATGGTCTGTATGGAGTTGACCAATTGAGGGTCAGTGAAATGCATAGCTGTAATTAAACTTTATTGATGGGTTTGCCTTGAATGAAAGCTTCCACGTTGGCAAAGCAAATGTCGAGCAATCGCCTGCGAGCCTCCTTCGTTGCCCATGCTATGTGAGGCGTGAGATAAGCATGAGGCTGCTTGAGCAAAGGGTTGTCGGCAAGTGGCGGTTCTTGGTCCATCACGTCGGCTCCGTAGCCTCCAAGCTTGCCACAGGCAAGAGCTTCTGCCACGGCACCCTCGTCAACAAGGGCGCCACGGGCAGTGTTGATAAGTATTGCTCCTTGCTTCATCTTGGCGATATTCTCCGAGTTGAAGAAGTGGATGTTGTTGTTTGCGAGCGGACAATGCAGTGACACTATGTCGGAAGAGTTGAGCAGCAGATTGAGTGATGAGGCCTTTTTGATGCCATTGGGCAGATTGGTTTCGTCTTTTGACGTGTACGCGACGACATGAAGGCCAAAGGCGAGAGCCACAGTTGCCACGCGCATGCCTATGTGGCCAAGGCCAATGATGCCCAGTGTCTTGCCTGCTATTTCTGGCAGGGGCGTGTCCCAATAGCAGAAGTCAGGGTTCTTTGTCCATTTAAGGTCTGCGGCTTCACCCGTTGCCCTGTCTTGGTTGGCATAGTGGGCCACTTGGTTGGTTATGTTCAAGATATGGGCAAACGTCATCTGCACCACGCTTTCTGTAGAATATGACGGAATATTGCACACCACAATGCCATGCTTATGTGCTGACTCGGTGTCAATGTTGTTATAGCCAGTAGCCAATATGCCTATATATTTCAGTTTGGGCAGTTGGGCTATAACTTCATCAGTCATGTTTATCTTGTTGATTATCAATATTTCCGCATCTTTTGCTCTTGCTATTACTTCTTCCGGCTTGGTGCGCTCGTACACTGTAAGAGAACCAAAAGCCTCAAGAGGCTCCCACGAAAAATCATTAGGATTGGCGGCATACCCGTCGAGTATTACAATGTTCATGTCATGTTCTGTTTATGTTCTTGTTTTTATCTTATTCTTTGTATCTGTCTCCCCAGCAGTTGACCATTCGTTGGTACAGTTTTTCTTCCGCGGGCGAATGTTGCGCTTTCCAAAACCGCTTGTCCATCAACTCGTCTGGAAGATATTGCTGTGGCGTGAAGTTGCCTGGATAGTCGTGTGGATACTTGTATCCATCGTGATAGCCCAGTTGAGCCATAAGTTTAGTTGGGGCGTTGCGAATGTGCATTGGCACTGGCTGGTTGCCGCTTTTCCTAACCTCCTCAATGGCGGTGTTTATGCCCATGTATGCCGAGTTGCTTTTTGGGCTTGTGGCAAGATACACCACGGCCTCGGCAAGAGGAATGCGGCCTTCAGGCCAACCAATCTTCTCTACCGCGTCGAAAGCGGCGTTTGCCAGCAGCAAGGCGTTTGGATTGGCCAAGCCAATGTCTTCCGCCGCTGAAATCACGATACGGCGAGCTATGAATTTTGGGTCTTCACCACCCTCTATCATTCTTGCCATCCAGTAGAGTGCGGCATCGGGATCGGATCCTCGTATGCTCTTGATGAAGGCAGAAATGATGTCGTAGTGCATATCGCCCTGCTTGTCGTAGGCAAGCGGATTGGCTTGCAGCTCAGCCTCAACTTTCTTATCGGTAATTACGATGCCGTCTCCCTCAACCGATTCCACTATAAGCTCAAGGATATTGAGCAATTTTCGCGCGTCGCCGCCGCTGAAACGCATCATGGCTCCAGTCTCTTTCAGCTCAATGTGCTTTTTCTTCAGTTCCACGTCTGTATTGATGGCGTGAAGGAGTATTTTTTGCAAGGCATCTTTGTCGAGAGACTTGAGCACGTAGACCTGGCAGCGCGATAGCAATGGCCTTATAACCTCAAAGGATGGATTCTCTGTCGTGGCGCCAATGAGCGTCACCACGCCGCGCTCCACGGCACCGAGCAAAGAGTCTTGTTGCGACTTGGAGAAACGGTGAATCTCATCGATGAAGAGAATAGGCGAGGCGTTATTGAAAAAGCTTCCTTTCTTGGCACGTTCTATAACGTCACGAACGTCTTTCACCCCACTGGTAACGGCACTGAGCGTATAGAAAGGCACTTTCATTGCTGATGCCACAATCTCGGCCAATGTGGTCTTTCCTACACCAGGAGGCCCCCAAAGGATAAAAGAGGAAACCTTTCCGCTCTCTATCATCTTGCGCATTAAGCCGTTCTTACCCACGAGGTGTTCTTGGCCAACATAATCGTCGAGCGTGCGTGGACGCATTCTCTCTGCTAATGGTTCCATTATGAGATATGTTATAATTCGCGACTGTCTGTCGTTAAATTCTATAAAGGTCTTGCTATACGAATGCCAAGCGCGGTTTTTTGATTGCGCAGGTAAGTTTGCAAGAGATTATTGTCTTCCACCACCTTGTGGTATAGCGATGAGGCATTGAGCATGTGCAGACCGTCCTTGTGCCAGACGGCAATGCCTATATGGCTGATTTCCAAGCCAGCCTTTGTTGTCACAATGGCTATTATGTCACCGTTGTGCACGGTCTTTCTCACGACGTTGCTGTTTGTTACCGCCTTGGTGGGTATGTATTTTTGCCTTGTACCGGTGATAGACTTCTCCATGTCGGCTATTTGCTTAATCCATTGCTGCTTGCCTTTGAGCATGGGATAGCTCTCAAGGTGAGTAGTCATGTAGTTGGCCTTCACAGTTTGTGTCGCGGAGAATGGTGGGGTTGGCGACTGTATGTTCTTCACGATGCCCTCTTTCGTATTCTCTTGAATCCAGTAAGTGAAATAATGTTGTCTTGCTGGGTAAGCGACCTTTCCGTTGCGGTAGCGTATATGCTTCAGGTTCTCGCAATAGCTTGCGAATGTTGGCTTGTGCTGTGCCATGGCCTTTGAAAGTGCCAATACGGTTTCCACGTAAGTGGTGCAGTCGAGCTGGTGAAGGTTGACGATGAGCTTCTCGTTGGCATTCTTCTCCAACGTCTTTGCCACGTATGGCACACCCTTGAATTGACGTCCGAAAAACACCATGTACGAAGACATTGACTTGTCTTTCAACGTCTTGGCTTTCTTGAACAAGGACATTACCTTTAAGGAGTCAGGCTTGGTGTAGTCTATTACCTGTGCTGAGATGTTAGCTGTCAGCAATAACGATAGTATGCAAATTACTGTTTTCTTCATCTTTTTTTCCTATATTGTTTTTTTAGTCCGAAATTATATCCAGCATATATATATACGTTGCCAAACATTGTGTTTGCAGAGAAATTCGACTTGTGGTAGTTGTAAGAGTGAAATACGGCGCTTGCTCCACTATACCATCTCATGTTGTTCCACACCAATCCCACCCTTGCCACTCCATCAAGCATGATATTCTTGAAATTGAAGTTGCGGAAGAAATCGTTTTCCTTCCCCGACAATTGCTTGTAGCCAAGGGCCAATTGCAGCGATAAGTCAAACAACCAATTATGTGCGAAAACCCAGTTGTAAGCGTAACCTCCGCCAATGGATATGTCAGAGTAGTCTATTTTCGTGAAATGCATCGTAGTGTCGCTAACCTCTTGCGCAGTCCCACTGCCGGCTACATCATCCATAAGGTTATGAAACTTGTCCCAATCCATGTTCAGCTTGTGTTTTGAGTAGCTTATTCCAGCGAGCGCGCTACCCGCGGAGCGGCGTTGTATAGTACTTTGGCTATATGCCGCAGGATAGGAGAACTTGCTATGATTAAAAATGTAGTAAGCGTTAATGCCACTCTCGGAGGTCTCAAAACCATTGAAACTATACGATTTCATCGCTTTCTCAATGAACCTGTTTCCATAATCCACACGGTTTATCAGATAGTTTTTCCCCGACTTTCGGAAGAAAATGTCCAGGCCAACTTGTGGTGCGTACAAGCTGAAGTCGAGCGCCTCTCTTGCCTCACTTTTTAAGTGCTTGAGGTCAATCGTGTATCCAAGGAAGATGAATCTCCAACCAAAATAAGGGCCTAACTTATAAGAAGGCTTAGGCGCCAACACGACCTTGTGGTTGTCGTTAGTCCTTAGCGTGTAGCCTTCAAAGCTGATGGTGTTTTGAAGCATCACAGTGAAATTGAACTTTTGCGGCTCTATGTAGTTGGTGTCTACTCGTGAGAAATTGCGCACCATTCTCCTGAAAGAAGACAACTTCTTCTTTGTGGCAGCAGTGCTATCGCTTGTCGGGTAAAAACCAACGGAGGACGTGATAGCGAGCGAGAGCATGATGGAAATAGCGCACATCAGATAGAATATGAAATGGCCTTGTTAGCTGGCTTGTTTTAATTTAATGTTTTGCAAAGATATGAAAAAGGAAAGAATCAGCAAAATATCTCAACATTAAATTGTCACGAAAAAATCGATACTAATATAATCTAAAAAGAGTGGCAAAAGATTTTCTCTCTTGCCACTCTTAAAGTCGGGATTACTGGATTTTGTCAGGGCAAAATTTTCTACGTGAAAGCTGATAAAATGGGAGGTTGAGACAGACCGTTTTTGTTAATTGCGTCCGATATTTGTCCGAGTAAGATGTATCTTTAAGACTAACTGGTGTAATGAGTTATCTCACTTTTTTAGGGTCTGTTTCTTGGATTTTAGTGAGGATTGGACATCTTGTTTTGAAGTTTTAGTGCCAAATCGAGTTTACTGTCTAACTGTTCGATATACTTCCGTTGTTCGGCGATACGCTTGTCTTTTTCCTCTATCACCATCTTCAGAGCTTTATTTTCAGCCCGTAGGTCGGCTAAGTCGACTTTTGCGTGAGGTGAATTATTGATGATACCAATTCCATTGATAGTTTGAACATCCTGTTTACTCGTGATGTTGTCTTTGTACAGGCTATCCATAGATATTTCGAGCGCACGGCAAAGTTTTACCACCGTGCTAGCTCTCACATCCGGCTTGGTTGTAATCTCTTTAACTATGTCTCTGTGAGTACTTTCGCCGAATATCATCTTTGACAGCTGGCGGGGTGTCAAGTTGCGTTCTTTAAGCACATCCTGGATGTACTCAAGATTTGGGTTGATGCGTTCCAATACCATACCAAATGTTAAATTATAACCAACGCAAGAAAATACCTCATCTTAACGTTGGAAAATTCCAATTTTGTTTTTTATCTTTGCAACAAATTTAATAAACAAAAACGAAATGGACAAGAAAATTACTGAAGATTTGTTGGCTGTCGACCTGCAGGATTACTACCATGCACTGAAGAAAAGGGACAAGGGTAAGCTACTCCATTATCTCATGGATAAGTATGGAATGGCATATACCACGATTATTAACAAGTTCGCAGGGAGGCTGGAGATGTCAAAGGCTGACATCGTCCTCTTCAACCTTGCGGTTAATGACGAAAGCTTATGGAAGAAGTAGAGTTCTACACCAGTCCTGAAGGACAGGTCTATTACAAGAAAGATGGGCATGATCCGAAGCGGCTCACCAAGTTCTCAGAGGTTGTCGAACCGCTGATAACCATCATCCGCAACAGGTTCCCGGAATGCTATGCAAGGCTGGTCACGCTCTATAAGGAGCATGCCACCCAGATGGTTGACCGATTTGTTCGCTGCAATTTTGGCGAGCACGATCTGCTCACTAATGACATCGAGCATGACATCCTCAACTTTGAGGAAGTGCGCTGTCCCTTGCGTGGCATCTGTAAGGACGAACATGTTATCTGCAAACCAAAGAGCCTGGTCCATCTCTCCAAAGGAGAGCAGGAAGTGGTGAAGCTCTACTTAAACGGCTGCACGCTTGACTATATATCTCAACAGCTACACAAGAACCGCAGCACCGTAAAGACGCAGCTGCTACGTGTGCGAGACAAGCTCGGCGTAAAGAACTGCCGGGAAATCATCAGAGTCATGCGGTTGGGAGGCTACATGCTATGAACGATGAATGCCGCAGCTGCTCTCATGGGCGTAACTGTATCAATGGCAGGTGGTGCGAGAAAGTGAAGAAGTATGTTCAATATGCGAGCACGAAGCTTTGCGAGGCTGAATAAAAAACATTAAAAACCATATAGGATATGACAATCAAGGAAATGGAAGCACAAATCGACCGTCTCGGTCTAGAAAAGTTGGAAGTAAGACTCTCCAAAGGCAGGGAGGTGGATGTTTTTATCTGCGCCATCAAGAACAACGAGTGTGCAGAGTTGGAGGAAGACGGCCAACATAGAGGCAACATCGTTGTGTTCGATGGCAACGGACGGTGTTGGGAGACGGAGGCGTATGCCCTATGGGGCAAAGGTAATGATTACGATGTGACATGGGGCATTAATGGATATGGCCAGAATGTGCCTATTGCCGTAAACAAGTATGCGTTGGTGCGAATGCCCCAACGCGACCTTGACCCGATAAGGGATTAAGTATTTGCCGCCAGCGCAGCGGCTTACTATATTTGCAGCGTTAAACGATAAGATTATGATAAAAGCTGAAGACATACTGAATGCCACCCACGGGGGACTCGACATTATCCTTGACTGCTATCCGCAGGCCAAGGGATGCGTGAACACGAAGAAGCACTTCGCTATACGTGATGAGCGCACGCCGTCGGCCTCGCTTCGTGAGTACGACTCGAAGAGCTACGGCAAGATCTGGCAAGTGACAGACTTTGGCGGCGACGGCAAGGGCGAGAACGGCATCAGTGTTTATATGCACTACAAGGGCATGCGACAGAGCCAGTTCAACGAGGCGCTGCTGCAGCTTGCCGCCAAATACGGCGTGAAGGACGAGCTGAACCGTACCGTCAACAAGCCTGACATCCGCCAGCGTGATGCCAGGCAGGACGAGCCGGACGGCAGCCGTCCCTTTGAGTTGAACGAGAAATTCACGGCGGATGAACTTCAAGTCCTCGGTCCGAAGGTAAAACAGGCCGATGTCGATGCGCTGCACTGGCATTCGGTGAAATGGATTGCCAACGTCAAGAACCGGCGCGTTACGGTAAAATACTCAACGCCCCACTATCCCATCTTCATGCGCGAGTGCCTGATACACGAGGCCAGCGGCGAAGAAACCGAGGATAAGTTTTATAAGGTGTATGAGCCGCTGAACGTTGAGAAAGGTTTTCGCTTCTCATACACTCCTGCGGGTAAGAAACCCCAACGCTACATCAACGGCCTGTCTGAACTGAAGGCTGCCTACCACAAGATGAACTCCGAGGAGGAAAAGGAATGGCAGCGCACCCACGACGATGACAAGCCCTATAAGGAAAAGAAACTGCCGGAAGCGTTCATCTGCTCCGGCGAGCGCGATTCGCTCTGCTGCCAGTCAATGGGCTATCATCCGCTTTGGTTCAACTCAGAGACCTACAGTCTGTCGGCAGAGGAATACCGCGAGATTATGAAATACGTCGAGGTACTTTATAACATCCCCGATATCGATGAGACAGGCCGACGCAAGGGTACCGAGCTGGCCCTTACCTATATTGACATACACACAGTTTGGTTACCCGACTGGCTGACCAGCTACAAGGACAACCGCGGACATGGCCGCAAGGACCTGCGAGACTGGATGGCGCTGCGCTCGGAGAAGAAGGATTTCAAGAACCTCATGGCCAACGCCCTGCCCGCGAGGTTCTGGGTGGAATGGCTCACCAAGGACGGGAAGAAGAAATATGAGATAGACACCGCATGCCTGTACAATTTCCTTTCGCTGAATGGCTTTCATGCGCTGAAGGACGACAACAGCGACAACCCCGAATACATCTACATCGACGGCAATGTGGTGAAGAAAATAAAGGTGGGCGAAATAAGACAGTTTGTCATCAAGTGGGTGCTCGACCATCATAAGGGCCGCGACATTCTCAACCTGGTGCTCAACTCACCTCGTCTGTCCGGAGCTGCCCTGGAGAGCCTCGGCGAGGTGACGCTTGACTTCACCGACTTCACCTCACAGAGCCAGCTCTTCTTCTTTTCCAACGCCACTGTCGATGTACACAAGCCTGTGCCCGGCGACGACGGCATAAGGGCCTATGAGCATGGACAGGGAGGCATCAACAACTACGTGTGGAAGGAGAATGTCATCGACCACCGCTTCAAGAAACTCGAACCGATGTTCGAGATAAAGAAGGTACAGGCCGAGGACGGCCATGAATACCTTGACATAGAAATCCACAATGTCTACAGCCATTTCTTCGGCTACCTAATCAATACCAGCCGTCTCTTCTGGCGCAAGGAGACGGAATACAACTTCGAGGACGATCCGGAGGGCGCGAAGGCATACCTCGAAAAACATCCTTTCGACATACAGGGCGATGGGCTTACAGCCGATGAGATACGTGAGCAAAAGCAAAACCTCATCAACAAGATATTCGTCATGGGCTATATGCTCCACCGCTACAAGAGCGTAACGCGTGCCTGGGCACCGCAGGCCATGGACAACAAGAGTGGCGAGGACGGCCAGTGCAACGGACGGTCGGGCAAGAGCTTCTTCTTCAAGACCATTCAGAAAATGCGCAAGACAGTCTCCCTCTCCGGGCGCAAGCGCAACCTCATGGACGACCCTCACGTACTGGAGCAGGTGACGCAGTTCACCGACATGGTGCTCGTCGATGACTGCGACCGCTACATGGATCTTGGCCAGTTCTACGACAGCATCACCTCCGACCTCACCGTCAACCCTAAAAACAACCACGTGTTCACCATACCCTTCGACGAGAGCCCCAAGTTCGCTTTCACAACGAACTATGTGCCTTGCAACTTCGACCCGTCGAGTCAGGCACGCGCCCTCTACATGGTCTTCTCGGACTGGTACCACGAGCGAACGGAGGAGAACGACTATCTGGAGACTCGTTCCATCCGCGACGACTTCCATAAGACACTCTACGAGCACGACTACACCGAGGAGGAATGGAACAACGACATCAACTTTTGGCTGCAGTGCACCCGTTTCTACCTGAGCATCGCCGACACCGGCTACAAGCCACAGCCGCCTATGGAGAACATCATCCAGCGCAAGTACAAGGCTGACATGGGTGCCAACTTCGAGGACTGGGCCGACGGATACTTCTCGCCTGAGGGCGACAACCTCGACAAGATGCTGGAGCGCGACAATGTACTCAACGACTACATGCGCTTCGCCAATGTCAACCGCATCACCATGCAGAGCTTCAATAAGAAACTCAAGGCGTTCTGCGCCACGCGCTCCTGGATCGACAGCTTGAACCCCAAGGAACTGCAGAACGCCTCGGGCCGCATCCAGTCGCGTGTGACCGGACCGGACGGCACCAGCAAAATCAAGGACATGATCTATGTAAAGAGCAAGCCGGAGGAAATACAGGAGGTGAAGCCGGAAGCAAAGCAGGAGCCGAAACAGCAGGATCTCTTCGTCAAACCTAACGGGCAACCCGGAGACGATTGTCCATTCTAATTGCTTTTTAATCTTATCGCTTGCCAGGGCGGCGTTGCTGAGTGATTCAGCAGCCCGCCTTTTTTCGTTGCCAAAACTGCCAATAGGACATAGTAAGATTTATTTACACCTTGCCACAGCTGGACCACGACGGGGCTTCCTGTTTCCCCGACTCCTTTCTAATTTACTTCCAAAATTTTGTGACTTTGTAACAGAGAGTTTGAAAAAGAAGAAAAAGACTATAAATCAGAGATTTGCGCTGTCACAAAGTTGTCACAAAGTTGCGTTGCAAACTGTCACAAAAAAAATCGGGTTTGTGACAAGGCATCTTCCGAGGGGTGTCTGAGGCCTTTGTTGCACTTTTGATTTTTGCCAATATTTTCCGCAACAGACTATTGTGACAACAAATGCTATTGATAATCATACGGTTACAAATCTTGTCACAAATGAAACGTTGTCACAAAATTATTTCACGAAATCAGCGGAAGCCAAAGTTAGCGGAGAGAGAAGAAGGGGACGCAGACTTGCAATCTGTAAAATTATGTTTACATTATAAGGAAATTTCGACCTCTTTTCTACCTAATATTTGAAAATATCCCATTAATTTCCTACCTTTGTGAGAAATTTATAAAAAATAAAGAGTATATGAGCAAATTTGTCTTCTACCTAAAGGTCAAGCCGTTTATCAAGCAATGGCTGACTCATCACTACGGCAATCCCGTCACCTTTCCTTCTCGCAGTGCAGAGAACGCCTGCATCCGCCGCTTCGTCGGTCTGCGTCCCAAGGACTGGCTGCCTCAGAAGCCGGAGGAAGACACGGTGCCAGTCGCCATACCCTATGACAAAAAGAAAAACTGGCTTTACTATAACTATATGTCAAAGTCTGCCTGCCGTGCCCTTGATGAAATCATCGAGGACACCTTCAAGATACAGTTCTGGAACGATATGAACGAGATGACGCGCTGCGGGTGTACGCTGCTCAACTGCGTCAGGTCGTGGTGTGAGAACAACGGTATCTCGACCGACTATGACTATACGCTGAAGATGCGCTACCAGCGTATGCGCGACGCCCATCTCGAGCACGGCGTTGATCTTCGGAAGAGGGTGAAGGGAACCAACAAGAAAATCTGAGTTTTTTTTCAAAAAATCGCGTCTACTATAACCCCCGATTTGTTCGCCACCGTGCGATTGCCAAACTAAAAATAAACAAGATATGAACACGCTGAAAATTATCCGCAAGGTTGAACGAGCATTGTGCCAGGATCTCAACGGGATGCAAAGAACCTCGTTCGACACTGTTAAACTTCCCGATGGTATTCAATGGGAGAAAATTGCCGTCAGACCATATCCAAAATTATCAATTGCTGAAAAAGTGGATGATAAGGTGTTAATGAGAACGGCTACGGTTAAATTCTATACCTGTCAGGAACTCGGACTTAGAAAAAACTATGTTTACCGTCTGACCCTCATTGGCGGCAGGCAATTGCTCGTTGGATCAAATAAAAGACCGTTTCCAATTTTGACAACAGTAGAGTCTATGCCTGAGAAACCGACGGACAATTCTTGGACTGAGGCCTCAATTACCTACACTACGCCATTGTCTATACCGCAAATAGGCTAATGCAAAGTGTTTTTACTCACATCTTTTATATATTAACTTTGCGGAAAAAGAACAGATAATGGAATATCAGATAACGATAACGGGCACTATAGGCTGTTGGTGGAACTCCGCTTCCTTCGACTATGTGCAATATGTCCTTAACCAGAACAAGGGCAAGGAGGTGCATGTCGGCTTCAGCTCCTATGGCGGCTATGTCAAGGACGGATTGGAACTCTACCAGGCGTTCCGAAATCATGGCAATGTCCACGCTCATGCATTTGGCATGAACGCTTCCATTTCTACCATTGCCATGTTGGGCTGCAAGACTATCGACATCGTCAAAGGTTCTTTCTTCCTTATCCACAATACGAGCACGATGATTAAAACCTACTCGCAGAAGAATAAGGATGATCTTGATGCCTACATCAAGAACCTCACGAAGCAGAAAGATGATCTTGCCACCTTTGACGACGTTCTGGCACAGATGTACGCTGACAAGACCGGCAAGACAAAAGAAGAGTGCGCAGCTCAGATGAACAAAGGTAACTGGATGTCGGCTCAGGAAGCCGTTGACTTCGGTCTTGTGGATTCCATATACGAAGACGACAAGGACGAAAAGGCGACGGTTGAAATCACCAACCTTTTCATGAATAACTATAAAAACAACAAGGAGGCAGGCATACCGCCATTGCCGAAGCCACAGCAGCCGATGGCAGCAGTGGCTGACAGCGAAGGCAATCCAACTCCGACCTTCCTGCAGAAGACGTTGCAGGGAATCAAGAACCTGCTCCATAAATCTAACGTCGAGGATAACCAACAACAGATGAGTAAAACTAAAGAAAATGCGGCACTGCTTGCCGCTCTTGCCGTTGACTCTCTGCCTACCGATGACAAAGGGCAGTACATCCTGACTGCTGAGCAAACCGAGAAGCTCAATGAGATGCTTGGCAAGCCAAAGGATGAGCATAAGGATGACAGCCCCGCTCCTAAGGCTCCTAAAGACCAGCCCAAGGATGAAGTGTCAGAGCTGAAGGCCGAGCTGCAAAAGGCAAAGAATGACATCGCCACAAAGGACGAGCAGATTAAGAACCTCCAGAAGAACCCTTCGCCGGAGGACAAAACAAACGATAACCCTGCTGATGGCCAGGCTGCTTTCACGGCTTTTGACCTTGCAGAATCACTTAAAGACCTCTAAAAATGGCAGACACATCAACAAATGTATTGAAGGTGGGCAACATCACCTTCACTCCGGAGCAGCTCAGTAAGACTTTCATCACTTACCGTGAGCAGCTTATCGTTCAGCCGATGCTTGCCATGGACAAACTGCTGAAGCATTGTTCTGTACGCACAGGCATACGCTATAAGGAAGTGATTCCAGAAATGTCGGGTAACTTCGAGATGGGTAACTACAAGAAAGACAAACAGCACGATGCCGATGTAAACATCGACGGTCGCACACTGGAGACTTTCTTCGGTAACTGCATCGAGACCATTGACCCTAACGCCATCTACCAAAGCATCTGGGGTAGCAACATCACCAAGGGCGAGGGTCTTAAGAACGTGCCTATCGTTGTGCAGATTTGCGCATTCATCATGAAGAAGCTCGGTGAGCGTCTCTTCTTCAATGCGTTCACTGCCAAACACGATGGCACTGTCTTCGATAAGACGGCAGCTTTCTTTAATGGCTTCAAAACCATCATTGACAACGACATTGCCGGGACCAACGAGAATAAGAAAGTTTATATCTCTGAGGACCGGGGCAACCTTGTTTATTTTACAGACTCTATCGGAAGGGACAACGCCGAGGATGCGCTGAAGGACTTCTACTTCAACGAAAAGCTCAATGACAACCTCCGTGGGCAGGATCTGAAGATGTTCATCAGTGATAGGACCTATCACTTCTACACAGAAGCTTATCAGACACGCCACGGGGCTCTGCCTTACAACCAAAGCTATGATAAGCGTACGCTCGAAGGTGCTTCTAACGTAGAGCTGGTGCCCCTGCCAAACGTTCCTAAGGACTTCATCCTGCTCACACCGAAGAAGAATATTCTTCTCCTGTACAACCAGAAGTCAGACGATGAGACATACACCGTCGAGAAGTCTCTTAAGAACCACTACGATGTTGACTTTATCGCCAACATGTTCTTCGGAACCCAGTTCGAGAGTGTGTCGCCTGAGGTCTTCGCAGTGGCAGAGAAGAAGCCGACTGTCTAAAGTATAACGATGACCGCCGCTCATGGGCGACGGTCATCACATCATTTAACGATTTAAAGAACTCAAAGATATGGCAAAATGCACTAAAAATCCATCCGTCTATGCGGATTTGGAGAAATGCCCAGGACAAAAGAAACTGCCGGGCATACGTGATTGGGTGTATACCACTTCAAAAAGAGACATTCTCTCTTATCCTGCTGTAAGTGAAGCACCAGCCGACCTTAAAGAAGCTGCCCAGACTAAGGGGGATTTCGTTCTTGCCGCTGACAAATACTTCTATAAGATTGGTATAGTCAAGAACAACGGTAAGATTGAAGTTGAGAACCAGGGCACGGATGGCGCCAAGACTTTCATCAATAAGGTAACAATAGCCATCCCCGGAACCGAGGAGGAGGCAACTGGTCTTATCAATCAGATGAACAACGATGAGATGGTCTTCCTTGTGCCACAGCGCAACGGCAAGTACCGCATCATTGGTAATGAAGACTTCGATGCCGAACTGTCGCTCAAACAGGATACCGGCGCTTCGCCGACAGATGCCAACACTACTACCGTGGAGGCATCTGCTACCGACTACTGCGCCGCTCCTTTCTATACGGGTAAGATCCATACCACTGATGGCGACATCGATGGTGCTACAGGTAAAATTGCGGCATCGACAGGTAAGGATGCGTCAGGCTCTGCCGGTACCGGCAGCTAAGGTGAGAAGATTGATTCAGGATAACAAAGACATCTCTTCTCATATATATATAGATGCGGGGGCGGTCCTCACGTGTGATCGTGAGACCGCCCCCTTTTAGTAACATTGAAAATATTTCTAAATCATGCCAATCGACAACTCAATTACACAGAGGCTTAATGATTTTTTGGATATGTCCGAAAGAACTAACGAGGACATTATCAGTGGTGCCACACTGCTCTTGCAGCTCAACCGGAACCGCCAGCTCTTTCAGACGGTGTTGACCAACCCAAAGCGTTTCGAGTCCACTGTCGTGTACGAGCTGAAGAAGTTCGTACCAATCAGACAGCGTGGACAGACGCTCGAAGACGTACAACGTCAGACGAAAGAACTGCTTGGTGAACTGCAGGCAGCCGTAGAATCTGAGCCAGAAGACAATGAGGATAAAGCTGATGAAGAGCAGGACCTGCCTCTGCATAAAGGTAAGCGTGCTGACCACGACCAGCTGCCGGATAGCATCAAGGCTATCTGGGAACAGAACGCTGAGCGGTGGAAGAAAATCAAGGCTTTGTATTATACCTGTCAGGATATTAAGGAACCGTGCGACCGTGCGGAGTCGCTCAACGCACTCAAAGAGACGTGGTATAAGTACAAGTCGGAGTTCGCAAGATATGATGATTACGTCATCGAGAATAGCGATGAAACCGCACAAAAAGAGACCACGCCTGTTGACTACGCCAAAGCTATTACCAACGCTCGCAGTTATCTGAGCAAGGCTGTCAAAGATGATAAGCTTCTTAATAAAAGAAAGGCAGCTCTCGCAGACGATGCAGACGACAAAACCATCCTGGACTACAACACTTCACTCCAAAGTGTAATGGATCGGGTTCAGCTGCTGCTCAACAGTGGCGAGATTATCGGTGATGACCTCCGTCAGAAACTTACGGATGCCGGTGTCGTTTTCCCTGAGGAAAAACCATCTGAGACGGTTGAACCGTCAGAAAATGCCGATTCCACCGATGATAAGGATATAGACAATGAGCAGGGGCAGGAGAATTGATGACATATTGCAGCCGCTCACGCGCCAGTCGCACCAGTACTTCCTCGGTAACGGA